>NZ_JANUSD010000015.1:0-159114 GCF_024793945.1 Emticicia fluvialis | reverse complement strand
AATGTATCTTCATCTTCTCTTTGTGTTGCACCTCTAAGATAACACTTTTTAGAGGAACAAAGAAAAATCCCCGCGTCTTTTTTGACCGGGGATTCCTATTTTTAGACCTTTTTAGACAGCCTCATTTTTATAACACTTCCTTAATACTCGTCGCCGAATTCATCACTAAAATAACGGCTGCTTGGTGCGTCTTCCTCGTCATCAAATTTGCTTGCTTTCGGGGCCATTTTTTTCAGAATACCTATCTGCCCGTTATGGTACAAATCATGGTTAATAATACCATGCAGCAGGGTATAGAAATCATATTCGCTACCCGGCACTATTTCCAGCAGAAAACTATCATCTTTTTCTTCCAGACTGTTCATCAATTCATCATGGCTCAGCGTCAATTCCATCTGAAGGGTCTCCCACTCAAACTCGTCAATCTCTTTTAAATTACCCCAGTTTTGCTTCTCAGTTTTGATGTCAAAATCCGCTTCACCCTGAATCTTCTTTAAAACGAAGATTCTCCAGGTGGTCATATGGTAAACTAATTCAGCAATAGTATGAATTCCTTTCTGACGCGCTCCGGCGATTTTAGGCTTTATATCTTTCACATTCTCTAAAACCGACGGACCATGCCACGAGCCACCATGAAAAGCGGCATTCAATAAAGTTTTAATTCTGTCTATTTCTTTTGTTTGTAGTTCTTCCATTATCTTATAAATCTATTCTATTTTTTCTTTAGTAAAAGGCTGGCTATTATTCCCAAAGCACCCAAATCATACCTAAATGGTAGGTATCGTGCTGTATGAGGCCGGTAAGCAACTTATAATAGTCGTAATCCTGCCCGGGTACGAGCTTAACAAGCAGGGTATCGTCAAATTCATCAAGTTTATTCAGCAATGCTTCCTGATTTGCCCGCAGTTGCTCAACCAGCCTTGGCCAGTTGCTTTTGGTGATATCTTCCTCAGTGCCATAGTTGTCTTCGTCCGTTACCAGATCATACCTGATGTTGCCATCAAGTTTTTCCAGAACAAACTTTCTCCAGGCTCCTAAATGGTACACTATCTGACAAATAGTATGTTTGGAGTATTCTTTTTTCACGTCAACCACATCTAAAGACATGGAGTTCATAAATTCCATAACAGACGGCCCATGCCAGGCATCTCCTCTGAAAACAACATCCAAATTGTCGATAATCCTATCAAGCTCATTACGATTCATAAGCACCACTCTTAATTTTCGCCAAAAATAGCATTTAATTTCCGCACTGCAAATTTGCGGAAAAAGGAAAGACGCGAATTGTTAGCTATTATAAAATATTTATGAAATTTATCGGGTTCATTTCACTTGTTTTGCCACACAGGGGGTCTTTTATCTTTAAAAGCAAGTATTCCCTCCTGTGCATCTGCCGAATCGCGTATTTCTTTCAGCAAACCCAAAAGAAATTGATTTTGTTCATTTTCAGGTACATTGGCTAATTGATGATAAGCTTCTATTCCCTTTCTGATAGCATAAGGAGACCCACTCAGGATGGTCTCAATCAATGCACAAGTATCCATATCAATGCTGTCAGCAGCTGAAATATGCGTAACGATTCCTAAATCAAGCGCCTCTTTGGCCGTGTACTTTCTGCCAAGTATAGACAGCTCCAGTACCTTTCGCGGAGGCATGATTTTCAATAATGCAGCCATTACCTGCATCGGGAAAACCCCTCTTTTTACTTCAGGCAAACTAAAGTTTGCCTCTTGTGTGGCTATTACAAATGTGCAACCACCTGTTATCATAAATCCACCTGCCAGCACATCGCCTTTAACAATGGCTATGCTTGGTTTATAAAGAGACCTAAACACATCGCCCAGCGTAACTTCCCTGGCCAACGCCGGTAATTGTGTATTTACCACATCCAGCCGGGGGTTCTGAAAAACATGCAAATCCATACCCGCACAAAAAACAGGTCCTTCAGCCTGCAATAGAACGCACCAGATGGTATCATTTGCCTGAGCATAAGCAATTGCCAGGGCCATTTCGTGCACCATGGTCGGGGTAAAGGCATTCCGTTTTTCCGGCCGGTTAAGCGTAATGCTAAAGACATTATTTTTTTGTTCTGTCTTTATCAGCATCAAATCAATATCAGGAAAACGTGCCACGTCTGCATCTGAAAAAAACATCAGTTAATCAGGTTTTGGAAAGCTAATTTAAGCGAATTGATTGAGTTATAGTCAGTTTCCGACTTGAAATTAAGTAAATTTTCGGTTGGCATATTCCCAACCAGCTCATCTGCGGCCATCGGGCACCCACCATATCCAAGCAAAGCTCCGTCGAATCTCCTGCAACCGGCATCATAAGCGCTTTCAATTTTTTCTTTCCAGGTCTCAGGCGTGGTGTGCAGATGCGCACCGAATTCAAGTTCCGGATAATGCAGATTCAAATTTCCGAACAAATAGCTGATGGTTTCAGGATTTGCCACCCCGACGGTATCAGAGAGAGAGAAAATTTCTAATCCCAGTGTTTTCAGTTTTTGTATCCATTCCAAAACAATTTCAGCATTCCATTCATCGCCATAAGGGTTACCAAAGCCCATTGATATATAAGTTACCAGCTGCTTATTGTTTTTTACACAAATATCCTGAATGGCCCTTACCCTTTCCAGCGACTCGGCAATGGTAGCATTTGTATTTCTCAACTGAAATGTCTCAGATACCGAAAACGGATACCCCAGATAAGTAATTGCCTCATATTGAGCGGCTTCTTGCGCACCACGCTCATTGGCAATAATAGCCAGTAATTTGGTGTCGGTTGCAGTAGTATTGAGGCCTGCTATAACCTGGCTGGTATCGGCCATTTGTGGAATTGCCTTGGGCGACACAAAACTGCCGAAGTCGATGGTATCAAACAACCGGCTTGCAAGCAGTTGGTTAATGTACTCAATTTTTTTTTCAGTAGATATAAAGTGCTTTATTCCCTGAATGGCGTCGCGTGGGCATTCTATTATTTTCATGGTATTTATCTGGTAATTTCTCTAGCTATCACAACCTTTTGTATCTCAGATGTACCCTCACCAATGGTGCAAAGTTTGGCATCGCGGTAATATTTTTCAGCCGGATAGTCCTTCGTATAACCATAACCGCCATGTATCTGAACGCTTTCATTGGCTACTTCTACTGCGGTTTCAGAGGCAAATAACTTGGCCATGGCCGATACCTTAGTTACCGTTTGATGGTTATCTTTAAGAAAACCAGCTTTTCTGGTCAGTAGTTCTGCGGCTTCAATTTTAGTGGCCATTTCAGCAAGTTTAAAACTTACACCCTGAAAACTGACGATAGGCTTACCGAATTGTTCTCTTTGCTGTGCATATTTTAAGGCCGCATTTAGTGCACCTTTGGCAATGCCTAATGATAACGCGGCTATCGAAATACGGCCTCCATCGAGTATTTTAAGCGACTGCACAAAGCCTTCGCCTACTTTTCCAAGGATATGGTCTTTAGGCACGCGGCAGTTATCAAAAAACAGACAGGCGGTTTCACTGGCGCGCATGCCCAGTTTGTTTTCTTTCTTACCAGCCGAAAACCCGGGCGTGCCTTTATCGATAATAAAAGCCGTCATACCGTGCGAATCTCCTTTTTCTCCTGTGCGGGCAATAACCACGGCTACTTCAGAGCTGATGGCATGGGTAATAAAGTTTTTTGAGCCATTAAGCACAAAAAAATCGCCATCTTCAATGGCTGTAGTGGCCATTCCTCCGGCATCAGAGCCTGTTCCGGTTTCAGTAAGGCCCCATGCGCCAATCCATTGGCCGGTTGCCAGTTTAGGCAGGTATTTCTGCTTCTGTGCTTCGTTTCCGAAAGTGATTATATGATTGGTGCATAATGAGTTATGCGCCGCTAACGAAAGCCCGATTGAGCCGCAAACCTGTGCTACTTCATCAATTATGCTGATGTACTCCTGATACCCAAGACCTGAGCCTCCGAAGGTTTCCGGTACCAGCACACCCATAAAACCATATTCACCCATTTTGTGGAACAGCTCTGTGGGAAAAATCTGTGCTTCGTCCCACTCCATAACATGTGGGCGTATATAGTTTTCGGCAAAGTCTTTAGCGCTTTGCCTGATCATTTCTAACTGCTGGTCTGTATCAATTCCAAAAACTGTCATATCTTTATAAAGGTTTGTTGATAAATTAGTTGCAATACTAATTATTTTTTTGACAACTATTTAACATCTTTGCAAATAAATTGTTAAATACTAAGAAATAATATTAATATTTTGTTCTACTAACGTTAAAGAATGAGCGATTATGCAAAATATAGAGACATTGATAGAAGAATTGCACCTGAAGACAGAACAAATAAAACTGGGTGGTGGTTTGAAAAAAATTCAGGCGCATAAGGCAAAAGGCAAAATGACTGCCCGCGAAAGAATAGAATACCTGATAGATAAAGAAACAGAATTGACAGAATTTGGGGTATTTGCAGGCGACGGTATGTACGAAGAAGACGGTGGATGCCCGAATGGTGGCGTGGTTTGCGGCATTGGCTATGTAAGCGGCAAAATGTGCGTGATTGTATCAAACGATGCTACGGTGAAAGCCGGAGCGTGGTTTCCGATAACGGCTAAGAAAAACCTGCGAGCGCAGGAAATTGCCATGGAAAACCAACTGCCCATTATTTATCTGGTCGATTCAGCCGGTGTGTACTTACCCATGCAGGCAGAGGTTTTTCCTGACAAAGAGCATTTCGGGCGGATATTCAGAAACAATGCCCAAATGTCGTCAATGGGTATCCCACAGGTAGCGGCCATTATGGGTAGTTGTGTAGCTGGCGGGGCTTATTTACCCATTATGTCAGACTACGCACTGATTGTTGAAGGCACCGGGTCGGTTTTTCTGGCTGGCTCTTACCTGGTTAAATCATCTATCGGCGAAGACATCGATAATGAAACGCTGGGCGGCGCAAGTACACATTCTGAAATTTCAGGTGTTACCGACAACAAATTTCCTGATGATAAATCATGCCTGGATGAAATCAGAAAGATATTTGATAAAATGGGCCATAACCCCAGGGCTGGTTTCGACAGAAAGGCAACCGTTTTGCCTAAAAAAGACCCGAAAGAAATCTATCAGATTCTACCCGCCGACCGTTCAAAACCTTATGATATGGTAGAGATTATTGAACGTATAGTAGATAATTCTGAATTTGACCAATACAAAAAAGGTTACGGGCAAACGCTACTGTGCGGCCTGGCAAGAATTGATGGCTGGGCTTTAGGCATTGTGGCTAATCAGCGCAAGATAGTGAAATCAAAAAAAGGCGAGATGCAGATGGGCGGGGTTATATACTCCGACAGCGCCGATAAAGCCGCCCGGTTTATTATGAATTGTAATCAGCAGAAAATACCTTTGGTTTTTTTGCAGGATGTAACCGGCTTTATGGTAGGTAGCCGCTCTGAACACGGAGGTATTATTAAAGACGGCGCCAAAATGGTGAACGCCATGGCCAACTCAGTGGTGCCAAAGTTTACGTTTATTGTGGGTAATTCTTACGGGGCAGGTAACTATGCCATGTGTGGCAAAGCCTATGACCCCCGCCTGATTTACTCTTGGGTAACCGGCCAGATGGCCGTCATGAGCGGGGCATCTGCTGCCAAAACACTATTGCAGATACAACAGGCTACATTAAAAGCAAAGGGAATTGACATTACAACCGAGAAAGAACAGGAGTTACTGAATACCATTACCGACAGATATAACTCTCAGCTTAGCCCTTATTATGCCGCAGCAAACCTATGGGTAGATGGCGTAATTGACCCGCTGGAGACACGTAAAATTATATCAGCAGGTATTGAAGCCGCCAACCATGCCCCTATTACCAGGCGATACAATGTTGGGGTGATACAAACCTGAAGTTTATCTATCCACTGTAGTTTTTGCGTTTTAGTTTCCTCTCCTTTTTTGAGGAGGGGTGGCTATTTATTGTAGACAGGCAGAAAAATTGACGGGGCTGGTTTATGGCACTACATTAATTTTCAATATACCTTAGCGAGGTTTACAAAACACATCACACGCGCCACCAGGCCTTTTCAGGATACTTTTCACCTAAAACTATCGGTTCTCCTATCATAGGGGTAGTTACAGGCAGGTTAAGCTTTTGGGCAGCCGGCATTAATCGCTCAATGGGTTCATACCAGGGGTGGTTGGCCAGAACAAACTTTGCCCAATGCACAGGCAACAAAAGCCTTGCGTTCAGGTCGAGTGCTGCCTGTGCCGTTTGCTCCGGAAACATGTGTATATAAGGCCAGTCTTCACCATATTGCCCGTTTTCAATCATGGCAATATCAAACGGGCCATACTTATCTCCTATTTCTTTAAAATGGGTGTCGTAGCCAGAGTCTCCACCTAAAAACAAACGGTAACCATGCATATTTACAATAAAGGCCGACCACAACGTTTTGCCTCTGGTCAGGCTGCGGCCTGAAAAATGTCTGGCAGGGGCAGCAATAATTTCTATATCCCCGGCAACCTGGTGTTTATCCCACCAGTCAAGCTCCACAATTTTTGCGGGGTCAACACCCCAGTACTCAAGATGAGAACCCACACCCAACGAAACATAGAATTTTTTCACTTTGGGTATAAATTCAAGAATGGTCTTGTAATCCAGATGGTCGTAGTGGTCATGCGACAAAAACATCATGTCAATTGCAGGAAACTCACCCACTTTATATGCGTCAGTACCATTAAAAGATTTTACAAAGCCCCCTACCGGAGAAGCCGCACCACTGAAAACCGGGTCAATCAGAACGGTTATATCTTTAGATTTAATGAAATAAGATGAATGACCAAACCAAACAATAGTGGGCGAATCTGCTTTCAGGTTTATCAAATCTGTTTTGACCGATGGAATTACCGCAGATGGTTTGGTATCTTTTGGTCTGCTAAAAGTATTCTGAAGCATCTTCATGTAAGATGCCTCTTTGCGCATTACCTCAGTAGGTGATAGATTCTGAAACGAATCATTCTTGTAATGAGGCGAACGAAGGATTCTTTTGAGCCTTAGGCCAAAGGGGTTTTTCCCGAAAAATTTCTGACGCATAAATAGAATTGAACCAGTTGCCGACACGGTTATAAAGGCAGACAGAGCAATGAATGCCCTTCGTGAAAATTTCATATAATGGGTTTTTAAAGCCACTTAATCACCATATCAATCATCTTTTCTATCCGGCTGGTATATGGAGGATGGAACATACCGAAAGTTGAAAATTTGTTTTCAACCACCGCTTTTTTATTAGAAAATTCCTCGAAACCATATTTACCGGACGACTTCCCGATGCCTGAATTATTTACCCCGCCAAACGGCAGGTTGTTCTGTAAATAATGAATGGTGGTTTCATTGATAACCACAGCACCTGATGACGTATTATTCTGAAAATAATCAATATTGGCGCGCTTTTTACTGAATATATACAAGGCCAGCGGTTTTTCTCCCGCAGTTATGTATCTGACCACTTCTTCGTTCGACTCAAACTCCAGTATGGGTAGCACAGGGCCAAAAATCTCCTGCTGCATAACCTCCATGGCAGGGTTTACGTTGCTAACCAGTGTTGGCTCAATATAGTTCTCGGCAGCTATAGTATTTCCACCAACGGCAATTGTAGCACCTTTGGCAACGGCATCATCAATCAAACTTTTTATACGGCTAAAATGTCTGGCATTTACAATTCTGCAATAATCAACCGATTTCGCCACGTCATCACCATACATTTTTTTTATGTACTTATCTGCCTCTTCAATAAACCTGGCAGTTTGCGACCTGTGAATCAGAATATAATCGGGCGCAATGCAGGTTTGGCCATTGTTCAGAAATTTCTCGGCTGTTATGGTCTGGGCTGCCTTTTTTATATCGGCTGTTTCATCAATAATGGTGGGCGACTTGCCCCCCAGTTCAAGCGTAACCGATGCAAGGTACCTGGCAGCAGCCTGCATAACTACCTTACCAATAGCAGGGCTGCCCGTAAAAAATATGTGGTTAAAAGGCATACTTAGCAACACGGTTGCCACTGTAGCATCGCCTTCTACTACCGTAATTTCATCGGCCGGAAACAAGGCTTTTATCATTTCAGCTATCAGCTTTGAAGATTCAGGCACAAGCTCTGATGGCTTAATGATAACCGCATTACCAGCCGCAATTGCCTGCAGCAAAGGTTTTAGTGTCAGGTTAAACGGGTAATTCCAGGGGCTTACAATCAGGCAGTTACCTTTAGGCTCATGTACAATCTTGCTGGTAGTACCCATCATCTTTAGCGGTGTTTCAACACTTTCGGGCCTCATCCACTGGGCCAGATGTTTAATAATGTGCTTTCCTTCGCTTATAACCGGCATTACCTCGCTAATCTTCACCTCAACCCTATGCTTGCCGTAGTCTGCACTTAATGCCTCAGCAATGCGCTCCTGGTTGGCCAACATCCAGTCCATTACTTTTCTTATTTTCACAATGCGTTCTTTGGCAGTGGTAGCTGCTATACCGGCAAGGTTTTTCTTTTGTGCCTGAAACAAAGCAGATATGTCTGTTTCATTGGCTACATGCAGTTGGGTCATAAGGTTGTTGAGTTTATTGTACACTAACAAAATTCAAAAAAATATCTTGAAAAATTCAAAAAACTTTCAAAAACAAAACAATTTGGTGATTTGCTAAAATTTTTAGATATTCGGCAGGTAATTGAGCACCAATTACCTGCCACAACCAGGTGGCCAATCTGTTTTTTACACAATTGAGCAAGGCCAGATGTCTTTAATTAGTAATAACCTGAAATACCTGAGGCGCCTGAACGGATTGACACAAGAGCAGTTTGCCCAACGAATAGGCACCAAAAGAGCCAATGTTGGGGCTTATGAAGAAGAACGTGCCACCCCGCCTGTTGATACCCTGAAAACCATAGCCGGTCTTTTTGGCATTAGCGTAGACGATTTTGTACAGAAAGACCTGAAAAATCTGAGTGAAACCACCCTTACACCAATCGGCATTGATACCAGACAAGGCCCGCAGAACCTGTTCGATTTCCAGTCTGGAAACACCGAACTGAAACCCGGCACGCCATCACAAAATAATTTATTCAATACTTCAGGCCCGCATTCATTTGCTTCAGAGCCCAAACGAAGCGGCAATAATATACAACTCATACGCCGTTTTCAGTTTAACGAGTACCTTATGCGTAGTAAGGACGTCAGTTTTCTAAAAACCCTTACTGATTTCCAACTGCCAACTTTACCTTTTGGTGAATACCGCGCCTTTGAAGCCACCGAAGATTTTGCCTTTGAGGGTGCCTTACTGATAGGCTCGCTGGTTAAAAACTGGTACGATATAGCCGATGGCAAAAATTATGTGCTTGTTACCAAAGCGCACGGAATAATCTACCGGCGTGTGTATAACCAGGTAAAAATAAAAGGCACTTTGCTGTTGAGCTCTGATAACCAGCGTTTCCCGAGTATTGAAATTTCTATGAATGATGTGATTGAAACCTGGGAAATAAAAGCCTTTGTAAGCCAGGTTCTGCCTGAACCAAGTATCAGTTTCGACAAAGTGAACAATCTGGTTGATGAACTGAAATTTGAATTGGAAAGACTAAAAAAATAATCCTGAACGCCTATTTACCATTGCTCGCAGATTTGTACCACTAATGACAATTAACTCTAAACAACCCCATGTGGGTACCACTATTTTTACGGTCATGTCTCAACTGGCCGCTGAAACCGGGGCATTGAATCTTTCGCAGGGCTTTCCGAACTACAATTGTTCTCCGAAGCTGATTGAGTTGGTAAACCATTACATGCAAAAAGGCATGAACCAATATGCCCCTATGGCAGGCATAATGCCTTTGCGGGAAATACTGGCGCAAAAAACCGCCGATGTATATAATCTGCAGTATAACCCGAACGATGAAATTACCATTGTTTCTGGCTGTACTGAAGCCATTTATGCTACCATGGCAGTTATTGTGCATCCGGGCGATGAAGTAATCGTTTTTGAACCGGCCTACGACAGTTACGTACCGTCTATAGAGTTAAATGGCGGTAAGGCTGTTTATGTAACACTAACAGCGGCCAACGACTTTGCCATTGACTGGGCCGAAGTAAAAACAAAAATTACCGAGCGGACCAGAGCCATTATGCTGACAACACCGCATAACCCAACAGGCAAGTGCTTAACCCGTGAAGACCTGAACCAGCTGGCAGATGTAGTGAAAGGCACAGATATTTTTATAATGTCTGATGAAGTTTACGAACATGTCATTTTTGATAGCAGACAGCATTTGTCGCCGGCTATGCACCCTGCACTTAAAGAGCGTACGTTTTTATGTGGTTCGTTCGGTAAGACTTTTCATACAACAGGCTGGAAACTCGGTTACTGCATGGCGCCTAAAGCATTAACGGCCGAGTTCAGAAAAACCCACCAATGGATAACCTTTGCATCGCCCACACCCATGCAATATGCCTTTGCTGATTTTATGAAAGACCCAGACAATTATCTGTCGGTGCGTGCTTTCTATGAAGAAAAACGCAATAAATTCATTCATTGGCTGAAAGGCTCAAAATTTACATGGAAACCCGCCGAAGGCAGTTTCTTTCAGATGCTTTCTTACACAGCCATTACCGACGAACCGGATTATGACCTGGCCGTAAGGTGGACAAAAGAAATTGGAGTAGCGTCAATACCGGTTTCGGTGTTTTATCATAACCGCTACGATAACAAAATACTAAGGTTCTGTTTTGCAAAAGACGATGAAATGTTGGAAAAAGCAGCAGAAAGGCTTTGCAGATTATAAAAAAAGACAGGAAGCACTTGCGTGCTTCCCATCGCCACTTAAACCCCGAAAAAATTCAGGCTTTAACTTTTTCTACTTCCGGTTTTGAAAACCGGATTACTGCCTTGATACTCCGGGCCAGGTATTTTGGCATAAAGCTGCAAAATATTAAGCCAAAGCCTGTAAATAACAAGGTTTCGGTATGTGCAAAAAAGGTTCCGGCTGTAAGAATACCCATCACCAGAATGGTTGAAAAAGGTAAAGAAAAAGCCAGTACCAACACTGCAAATTCAATGTTAAAAGTGCGCTTCTCTTTCGGAACATGATTGTTTTCTTCTTTAAGAGCAACCGCCGACATGTGCGCAAAAGGCCAGAAACTACACGAACTCAACGGTACAACCACCGCCAGCAAAACCATAGCAGGCGAAGAAATACCAAAAATGGTAATTATAAGCACGCTAAACAAAATGGTAATACCCGCCCTGAATAGCAAAACCGAACTTACCAATCTGATTTTACCTTCTTTCAGCTGAACTGCCAGACCAATGTAAATAAGTATCATTGGGGTCATGAGCATACTGGTGCGGTTGAAAATCTCAGATATTACAGGCGGAAGGTCTTCAAAACTGATACCAAAGCTTAAAAATGCAATTGCCAGTAACATAACTATATTAATAGGCTCTTTTACCAGGCTTAACAAAAGGCTTTTCACCTTCCCTTCTTCTTTCACCTCATGTGCCTTGTTGTTTTTCAGGTACAGATTCATGGCTACAAAGTATAGAAAATTAAGCGCAAAAAATTTATTGCCTACGTCGGCCATTGCTGCTTTGGCCAGTGCTTCTTTGCCAAGAAACTCATGAATAAAAGGGAAACTTGATAAACCAGGCGCCAATGACGGCATCAACATGGTAAGCGTACGGCCTGCTGAACTGTCAGTTTCAATCTTAAACAAAGCCAGAATATAAGGCATCGACAAATAAATAAAGAAATTAAATGCCAATGTTATGAGTGGATATACAATAAGTGTAGAATCAATCTTTACGCCCATTAAAGCCACAAAAACCGTAGAAGGAAGCGCCACCGACAATATCATTTCTTTAATGCCATTCAGTTCGGTTTTATTCCTGATTTTCGACCTTAACCCCAAACCAATCACAATAAGTAGTATGAGTATACAAGTTTTTTGAAGTGCTACTGCCATGAGAAATTGTAGATTTAGGAAAATACATTCCTGCAATGCCCCGGCAAGAGTAAGAAACTCCTACCCGGGCATCAGTGAATAATTTTGTATGTCTCTTAAATTAGCTAAGCTCTCCAAGTGTTTTTACAAAGAGCTTCATTTCGTCCATAGTGCCGATACTTACGCGGCACCAGGTTTTCTTCTGGATGTCGAACGTACGGATGCCTACACCTTTTGAATACATTTTGGCAAGGAAATCACGGCCATCCATCGCAATCGGGAATATCACAAAGTTGGTATAAGACGGTATATATTTGTAGTTCATTTTATCAAGGTTGGCATACAGATAGGCCTTAGCCTCAGAGTTCAACTTTTTGGTAGTAGCCTGAAACTCCATATCTTCAATACTTGCCGATGCAGCCAATACCGAAGTATAAGAAATACCCATACCGCCTCTGGTTATGTTCTGAATCTTATTCAGGAACGACGGCAGCGCGGCAATGTAACCTACACGCAAACCGGCCATACCCATAATTTTAGAAAACGTACGGGCAATAATAACATTTTTGTTTTGCGCCAGTAAAGAAACCATACTTTGGGTTTCGGTGCCTTCGGCCAGTTCCAGATAAGCTTCATCAATAAAAACCGGAACTTTCTCAGAAACTCGTGAGCAGAAATCAAGCAGTTCTTTACCAGATGTAATACTGCCTGTAGGGTTATTAGGGTTGCAGATGTAAACCAGCTTGGTATCGGCATCAATGGCAGCTTCCATGGCAGGCAGGTCATGCGACCAGTCGGCTTTGCAAGGTACGGCTTTCCACTTAGCGCCTACCGACTTGGCAACGCTCACCAAAGACATATAACAAGGGTCTGCTGAAACTATGTTTCCGCCATGCATAAACTGCACAATCGCTACTTTCTCTAACAAATCAGACGAACCCGGCCCCATCATAATATGATTCGGCGTTACACCCGGCCCTTCTTTTTTAACAATTTTGCCAACCAGGTCGCTCAGTTCTTTCCAGGCATATCTGTTACCTAATGATACCGAGTCTACCACTGCCTGCTTTGCACTGGCGGGTGGCCCGTATGGGTTTTCGTTGGCATTGAGGCGAGCCTTTAACTGCGTAACATCAGGCGGATTGCTGATGAAGTGTTCGCGCATTAAAGGAGTATAATATAGTCTGTTTTTATTGTCTAACATTACAGGAGTGTTCGGAAATGCACCCATACTTAGTTGTGGGGCAATTACCATTCCACCAAGGGTCATCAAGCCTGATTTTAATAGGTTACGTCTGTCAATGTTCTGATTCATTTTCTTCAATGTTAAAAAGTGAAATTTGTAAGCTTTTTGTAATCTGATAGTATAAAATAAGATTAAGTGTACTTTATCTAAAACAGACAGTTGTTTAATGTGACTGAATTGATAAATTCAGAAGAAATTGGCTTGCTGAAACATTAAAGTATTGCTGAAGTACCTTAATGTGCTTATTAGAAATTATAGAAAAGTATCAACACAGGCAAAAGTAACTATAATACAAATATTTGTCAATATTTATTATCTGTATTTTTTAACGTGTTTTTTACTAATATTTATTTTTAATTAAATTATAGATTATATTTTAAACCTGTTTTATGTTTATTTTATATTTAATTCATGTTTTAATGTTAAAATTTATACTTCTAATATATTCTACAAATTGACCAATTACCAACACAATATTCTACATTATTGTACATATTCAAGTTAATATTTAAAGATTTAAACTATTTTTAATACAATATTAAAATTTTGTTAAAATAATTTGCAAGTATTTTTTATAACATATACTATTGCATTAGAAATTATTAGAAAAGTACAATAAACTTCATCAGAAACTCACTTCCGACCGCATAAGCCGAGTATCTGAACCCTAAAACATTTTGAAACTTCTTTTAAGTGAAGTTGCGGGGCTGGTAGTCTTGCCATTTAACGGCTATCGGCAATTACTGAATACCAGACACCTATTCAGTTAAAGCTCAATTTTTATAGCATTTACCTTTGGGTTTGCCCGCACTGGCATGCTTTGGGCTTGAATTTGCCTTTTTTGAAAAAAAACTAAACTTACTAAACCTTAAAGATTAAGAAGAGACAGGCTTGCACCTCTCTTGCTGACGTGGCTCCCGACTTCAATCACTGCCTGAAGCTGAGCGGTCGGAATTCTGGCAACTGATTGAGTCGGATAGCTTCGTAGAAAGCACTCACCTATCGTTTCGATTAATCCTTTACTTACACCTTACACTTATGAAAAAACACTTATACTACCTTATAGTTATGCTGCTATTGCCCCTGTGTATACTGGCACAAGACAAGGTACTTTCGGGCGTAGTAAGTTCTGCTGAAGAAGGTGCGCTCCCCGGGGTTTCTATAGCATTGAAAGGAACAGCCATAGGTACATTAACCGATGCCAGCGGAAAATTCTCAATTAAAGTACCTGCCTCGGGCGGTATTCTGGTTATCAGTGCTATTGGGTTTACTACGGTAGAAGAAAGAATTGATAACAGAACTATATATAATATATCACTGGCTGCAGATTCAAGAGCTTTAAACGAAGTAGTAGTAACTGCGCTGGGGATATCAAGAGAGAAAAAATCATTAGGGTTTTCGCAGCAGGAAGTAAAAGGAGACAACCTGGTTGAAGCGCGCTCAACCAACGTGGTTAACTCATTATCCGGCCGTATTGCCGGGGTACGTATCAGCAGTAATGGCGGGCCCGGTAGTGGCTCAACCATTCAGATACGCGGCTCATCCTCAGTATCAGGCAATAACCAACCTTTAATTGTGCTTGACGGTGTTCCGCTGCAACAACAATACGACAAACAATTCGGCGGTGGTATTTCAGAAATAAACCCCGACAATATAAAAGAAATTTCAGTTCTTAAAGGCCCTAACGCAGCAGCGCTATATGGGTCAAGGGCGGCCAATGGTGTTATCCTGATCACCTCAAAAGACGGCGCGGGCTCAAAAGGCCTGGGCATTGAATATAACGCCAACTTTACTGCCGAACGCCCACTGGTAAAACCTGATTTCCAGAATACTTATGGCGGTGGTAATGGTTATGTAACGTGGTATTCAGACGGATGGAGCGGCACGATACAGCCCGATGCCTATGACCAATACAAAGCAGCCTATGGCACGGTAACGCCCGGCAGAACAACCGGAACCGACGGAACAGACGAAAGCTGGGGAGCGCCAATGGATGGCCGCCTGGTGCGCCAGTGGTTTACAGGTAAAGATGTAGCGCCACTTACGCCGCAACCTAATAACTGGAACGAGTTCTGGGAAACCGGCACGTCATTTACCAACCACCTGGCTTTAACTGGGGCAAATGATAAAGGAAATTTCAGATTAGCCTTTGACAGGCTAGACCAGAAGGGCCTTGCCTACAAAAACGATTTTGAAAGAACCAACGTAAAGCTGAACTCCAGCTATAATCTGAATAAATTTTTATCTGCTGCCGTTTCCGGCGAATACATCAAGTCTGGTGGTAACCGCACTTACCAGAATGGCGACACCTTCATCTGGTCGCACAGGCACGTTTCATGGGACCAGCTGGCCAATTACCGTGATTACACCGGCGTACACATTCAGAGAGCAGTAGCCGGTAAGTTACCAGACACCGACCCGCCAAACTGGCAGCACACATATTTTACAAACCCTTTCTACAGCAATGAGTTTCTACCAAACAGAAACGACAAAGACCGTCTTTTGGGCAACATCACTATTAATGCCAAGCTACTGCCTTTTCTGAAACTGATGCTCAGAAGCGGCACTGACTTCTGGACTGATACACGCATCAACATTGCTAACTTTGAGCGTGTGCGTAATGGTAACCGTACACCTGGTACATTCTCTGAAGAAGTACTTCGCCGTCAGGAAACCAACCATGACTTCCTGTTTACTTTCGACAAAGGCTTTGGCAAAAACTTTACACTCGTTGCGCAGGCCGGAGGCGCAGTAAGACGCAATTATTACAAACGCAACTTTACAAACGTAGGCGAGCTGGTGGTTGACGGCGTTTATAACCTGTCAAACTCCAACCCCAGCCAGAACTCAGTAGCAAGCCGCATTGAAAAAACTAATGTACAAAGTTTATATGGCTCGGCGCAGTTTGGCTATCTCAATGCTCTGTTTCTGGACGTAACAGCCAGAAACGACTGGTCAAGCACCTTGCCTGCCAATGCCCGTTCTTATTTTTATCCTTCACTATCAGCCAGTGCTGTCATTACCGACCTCGTTAGTATTCCTAAAACAATACTATCGTTCGGTAAAGTACGAGCCAGCTGGGCACAGGTTGGTAACGATGCTGACCCTTACCAGTTAGCCCAGACATTCCGTGCCAGTGGCTCATGGAATGGTTCAATTCCGGAGTACTATGAAAACCTTACCATTTCAAACTCAACCCTTAAGCCCGAAATTACTACCGGAATTGAACTGGGTCTTGATTTAAGATTCTTTAAAAACAAAGTTGGTCTGGACCTGACCTACTATGACCAGGACACCAAAAACCAGATTCTTGGTGTGGAGATTTCAAAAGCCAGTGGATACGACAAACGCATATTGAATGCCGGCCGTATCAATAATAAAGGTATTGAAATCACCTTGTCGGGCACGCCATTTGAAACAAGAAACGGCTTTAAGTGGGATGTGGCCGTAAACTTTGCCAGAAACAGAAACCTGGTGGTTGAACTGGCCGAAGGCCTTACAACCTACACGCTGCAGGAAAGAAGAGGGCTGATTTCTATTGCACAGGTAGGCCAGCCTTATGGGTCATTGTATGGTATTGGTTTCAAACATGCCCCGGACGGACAAATTGTATATGTTGATGGCCTGCCGGTTGTTGAAACCACCCCGAGGGTATTAGGCAATATTCAGCCTGATTTTACTGGTGGTATCACCAATAATTTTTCTTACAAACGCCTGAGCCTTTCATTCCTGATTGATGTTAAAAAGGGCGGTGATTTCTTTGATGAAGGTACCGGAACAGCCCGTTGGACAGGCCAGTATGCCGAAACCGGCATTGGCCGTGAAGAAGGTATCATTGGTAAAGGCGTGAAAAACATCGGCTCTGCCGAAAGCCCGCAGTACGTGCCTAATGATGTAATAGTAGCTGCTAATCAATTATATGGCTACAATAACCCAAGAAGATACCACGAGGCTGCTATTTTTGACGGCAGCTATATTAAACTTCGTGAAGTGTCAATCGGTATCAGGCTGCCTGAATCCATTCTGAAAAAAGCCAGAATCCAGAATGCCAAACTATCATTAGTGGGCAGGAATCTGGCCATATTATTCAAAAACTCTCCTCATATAGACCCCGAGGTCGACCGCTTCGGAGGCAACTCGCAAGGGTTTGCTTATGGCGAATTACCCTCATCAAGAAGCCTGGGCTTTAACCTTTCGTTGGGCTTTTGATAACCGAGGATACAGTTTTTCATTAAAAACCTTGAAACATTATGAAATCATATAAAATTATAGCTTCATTACTGGTATCGCTGAGCCTGTCTCTGAACTCCTGCACCGACGAGTTCGACAAAATGAATACCGACCCTAACAACCCGACGAGCATCAGCCCGCAATATTTATTGCCTTATGCCATTGAGCGTTCTGTTGACCGATACTGGGGCGGCAATGCGCGTTTCGAACGCCTAAACCTGGATGGCTCTATGCTATGGATTCAGTATCTGGCCCGAAATATTTACTCAAACGAAGGTGATAACTACGGTATCACTCCAACCTTCTACAATAATACCTGGAAATCGTTTTTTAATGATGGTCTGGTGAATTTTCAGAGTATCGTTAAACAAGCAGGCCCGGAAAGCAAAACACCTAACTCCAATTATGAAGGTGCAGCAATGGTTATGAGAAGCTGGGTATTCTCGGTTCTTACAGACCTTTACGGGGCCATTCCCTACTCTCAGGCATTAAAGGGCACTGATGGAACGCCAGTTTATACGCCTGAGTACGACTCTATGGACAAAGTATATGCAGGCCTGCTGAACGATTTGAAAACTGCCAATGAAAAACTGGTAGTGGGCGGACCGGCCATTTCTGGTGATATTTTGTATGAAGGAAATATTCTGAAATGGAAAAAGTTTGCCAATTCATTAAGGCTTCGCCTGGCCAACCGGCAGGCAGCTAAGAAATCGGCCGAATCAAAATCCATAATGGCCGAGATTCTGGGTGACGCCACCAAGTATCCTGTTTTTACCAGCAATGACGACAACGCCATGTTGAAAAATACGGCCGTAAGACCCAGCAATAATGAGTGGCACGAAGTAATGGTAATGGGTAGCCGAACCGACTGGAGCATGAGCAAAACATTTGTTGACAAGCTGACTGGTCTTGGCGACACCCGCCTTTCGGTTTTTGCTAATTTGAATTCGGCAGGTAAATATGAAGGCATACCCAACGGCTTGCCAGATGCTATAGCTACCACTTATCTGAGTTCGGCCTCAACTTTGGGCAGCTTTTTCACACAGGCTACCACACCTAGTGTGATTATGACCTACAGCGAATTACAGTTAATTCTGGCAGAAGCAGCCATTGATGGCGACATCAGCGGTGATGCTAACGCCTATATGCAGGCTGGAATCAAGGCATCTTTTGACCAGTACAAAGTAGCGCTTCCGTCGGGTTATTCCGCCACTGTTGGCACTGCCACCAAAGAAAAAATACTTGACCAGAAATGGATTGCCTTGTTTGGAAACGCCGTTGAGGCCTGGACAGAATACCGCCGTACCGGTTACCCGGTTTTACCTGCCAAAGACCCCAGAGCCGTTTTTGAAAACGAGGGAGTTTTACCTACCCGTTTGCCGTATCCAACTACTGAGTATTCGCTCAATAAAGTGAGCCTTGATAAAGGCATTTCACTTAATGGCGGGGCCGACAACATGAGAACCAAATTGTGGTGGGCAGAAAAATAACACCCGGCCCGGGCAGACTTAATATTTACACTAAACATTATAAACATGAAAAAGACCGCATATATACTGTTTCTGAGTGCCATAATACTGCTTTCAGGTTGTGAAAAGCAAGACCCCTTTGTTGACAGGGTTGTATCTCCATTGTTGTTTCTGGTCGTTGACGACAACGGCGTGCAGTCTAACGGCACTACAACCGACCCAACGGTATCAACCAAAATATCAAAAGATGTTACCTTTAATATCAAGCTGTTGGAACTAGACAAAACCAATATCCTTGACCACACCAAGGGAATCGATTCAATTGCAGTAAAATCGTTAAAAGTAACTTTGTCGCTTCGTACCGGAACTAAAATAGGTGAACTAACCACCGGAAATGACGGCAAGGCCACATTAACAAAAACATGGGCAGATTTGGGTGTAGCCAGCCCTAAAGCAGGTACAACTGTATTGCTGAGCTGGTCGGGTACTTATAAAGATGTGGCCTTTACAAAATATACCCGCATACAGGGATCAAATTAATAATCATAGGTTGAATAGATAATGTATAAACTCATCTCAAACTTTAGAGATGAGTTTTTTTACAGTTTAAAAATCTTCTGAATTTTATGAGGCTCTATCAACATAGATTTGCCAACCTCATACCAGTAACCATCACCTATATTAACGAAGGTACCTTTATGAGATGGCTTTTTATTAAATGCCAAATCAATAATAAACTCACCTGAAAACGTGTTTTTCAAAATAAAATTGAGTTCTTCCCAGGGCAGATAAGTAGTCCTTTCTGGCAGATTGTTTTCTGTTCTGCGTATTTCAACCGTTCTTTCAACAAATGAGGCATGAATGGCAATCTCTTTGGTTTCACCAGCCTGACTCTTGTAAAAAACCAGATTCAATGGCAGCTCTCTGCCTGCTTTTTCAAAAACAGCCTGCTGTATTTCCTCCAGCAAATAAGAAAGTTTATCAGCATTGGCCGGATAAAACGTCTGTCCTTCAAAATCAATCTGCCAGAAATGCTGGTGAGGCTCCAGGTCTTTAATTTTAAGCGGCTTTGCCGATTTCAGATTACCATAGATTATATCTTTCCAAACGGCCGGTAAACTACCCTGCCATTTGAAATCATCATTCATTGAAAAACCCTCGTCCAGAATCTCTTCTTCAGATAACAACTCTCTGTCGAGATACGAAAGCTCGAAAGACAAATCAAGTTCCTTGTTTTGTTCAATAGCGCCGCTTAGCTCAATGGCGTGTGCAAAAGGTGGAGGAATATTCTCAGAGGTTTGGAATTTGAGGAAGAACGTAGACATTGACAGTTTTTATTTTATCGATTTTACCGGTTGGGGTTTCAATCATTTTTTCAACAAAGAATATTTCTTTTGGAATTTCAAATTTAGGCAATTTTTCTGAGAACCTCAGCCCAAGCTCATTTCCGTCAGACAAGGGTATTTTGCTTTCAACTACCAATATCAGCTTCTGGCCCAATGTTTTATCGGGTACTCCGTAGGCAAAAAACCTGCCGGAAAAATTAATTTTTCTGAATATCTCCTCCCCAGCCTGTTCAATTTTTTCGAGCTGAATCTTCACTCCGCCACTATTGATGATATTATCAATTCGGCCAATCAGCCTGAAACTGCGCTCATCAATCATTTCAACCAAATCATTGGTTACAATCCATTGCCCATTGGTGGCATCAGATTTTATCATCAGGCACTCGCGTTCATCGCTGGCTATTTCAACGCCTTCCAGTACCCTGAAAAAATCTTCTATATCCGGGCCGTTCAGCCGCTTAATGGCAATGTGCGACAGCGTCTCCGTCATACCATAGGTAGCATAAACAGGCGCGTAAATTTTCTGAATCTGGTTTAGTACTGACTCATGAACAGCAGCCCCGCCAATAATAATTCCTTTGGCCGAATTGAGCGTTTCCAGATACAGTTCCGACTCCCCCAGCAGTGTCTGTATCTGCAAAGGCACAAAAGCAAAAAAGTTTTTGCCTCTGTTTGCATTCAGCAAATACAGGTGTTTTTCTATACCTTTAAATGGGTTAGAGCCGGGCTCAACAATCATCATATCCATTCCCGTTTCAAAGGCTCGCACCAGCATCATCATACCGGCAATGTAATCAACACTCAGGCAGCAGAAGGCCGTATCACCATCCTGAAGATTAAATGTACTCGCCGTAAGGCGCGCAGAGGCCACCAGCTGCTCTCTTGAAAACGCAACCGGCTTGGGTGTGCCTGTTGAGCCCGATGTGTGAATGATAAATTCCTGCTGACCCGAATCCCAGGCATCTTTAAATTTTAGTACTTTTTCGTAATAATGATTACTTGGGTCTGTATTGATATAGGTTCCGTCTTTTTCCAGAAAAATCATTGTTGCACCAATAATAAACCCAAACAGCCCATGCTGCAAAGATTCGTTTGTAATTGTGGCGCAAATTTACTCAAAAATGCGCACAGTGTTATTTGTTACATCAACCGATACCAAATATTTCTTCAGTGGTGTAGTTGCAGGTCCCTTCTGCACCGAGCCATCAGCCGTAAATTCAGATAAATGATTCGGGCACAAAAAATCATTGCTGGCCGCCCTGTAGTTAATAGTAGAGGCCTGATGCGTGCAAATGGCGCTCACTGCAATAAAAGTATCTATATTTGTACGTGCCACTATTATATTCTGCGGTTTTACTACCACATTACCCCCTTTGTTCTTAAGTACTGCATAAGTGGCATTGTTAAGGTCTAAAACAAAATCTACTTTGCCGCTATTTCCACCCGGGTTAGGGTCTGGCACTTCGCCTCCACTGTCGCAGGCCTGCAGGCAATTCATTAATAAAATGGCACCAAAACTGATACCCACCTGTTTCATAAATTCGCTTCTGTCAATCGTATTGTTTTCCATAATGTAACGTGTATTTAGTTATAGCCAAACCTTGGCAAGTATAATATATACGTAAATTTTATTCAAATCGTCGCAAATGATACCTTTTAAAGGTGATTATATCCTAACCAAAATGTATTTTTAGATTAAATATCTACATTACTTGAAATATTCAGGTATTTTATCCTAAAACAACTACATTTGCAGAGCAATTAGTCTGTTTTGTTATTCTTTAAAACTAAAAACACCGGTTTTGGTTTTAATATCAAGGTTAAAAAACAGGCATCAAACTATTATTTTTTATTGATTTGGTTCAGAAACAAAGTTTTCAAAATAAATTTGCAAGATGGAAAAGAATCCGATAGACAAGATAAAGGTTGCTGAGAACCCTGGACTAATGGAATACGCCCACACTGCGGGTGGCGCTGTGATTCGCCCTGAAGACATCGGAAAAGTAAAAGGTAAAGCTCAAATGGCCATGCGGCAGCAAACAGGCGAGCAGCTGAACAAGATTTATCGCCAAATGGAATTGCTGGCTCAGCAGGCTAAAGAAATCAAAAACAGGATTGATGTTTCTGAACGGATTTATGATGCAGCTATTGGTTTTGAGCCTATCATTAATCATGTTTATTATCTTTACGAAAAAAAAGACGGTACCGATATCCTTTCTATGGTTGCTCCTAACGAATGGGGTCGGTCGTTTCCATTCAACCAGTTTCTGGCAAAGGTTTTCCTTTTGGCCGACCACACCTGGAAAGTTGAGTTTTTTCAGGAGGACAACCGTAGCGATGTAATAGATTTAGATGATTTAGAATAAAACTATTATCAAAACTCATAACCACGGAGTGTCACAAAGTTTTACACAGAGTTTCACAGAGGAAAAATAGCAACTAAAAATTAAAGTCCTTAAAACATCATTTCCTGTTGAGGCAGACGGCTAGTCTAAGATTAAAAATCGACTTCAGTTTATAGAAAAATAGCAATGAACTTTCGGATTTTTAATTGGATGAGTTTAAATGATGCAGGTTGCGGACGGCTAGTCTTGGTTACTTTTTACGTAAAAAGTAACAACCGAAGAATATTAAAATCAGAAGCTTTTATAGCAACACATAGACGCAAGATTTGAACAGAATTAAAAACCAATAAATTATAACCATTCAAATATAGATTATGACTTGGGAAACGATTAAAGAGTACGAAGATATAAAATTTACATTCTTCGAAGGCATCGCCAAAATCAGTATCAACCGTCCTGAAAAACACAATGCGTTTCGTCCGCAGACGGTAAAAGAAATGATTGATGCCATGGCTTTTTGCCGCGAAGAACCATCAATTGAAGTCATTATTCTGACAGGCGAAGGCGGAAAAGCCTTCTGTAGCGGTGGAGACCAGTCGGTACGTGGCCACGGCGGTTACATCGGCGACGACCACATTCCACGCCTCAATGTGCTTGACCTACAAAGAATGATTCGTTCTATACCTAAAGTGGTTATTGCTTCGGTAGCAGGCTGGGCTATTGGTGGCGGCCATGTGCTGCATGTGGTATGCGACCTGACTATTGCCGCTGAAAACGCCCGCTTCGGCCAGACAGGCCCTAAAGTAGGTAGTTTTGATGGCGGCTTTGGCGCCAGCTACCTGGCACGTATTGTTGGCCAGAAAAAAGCCCGTGAGATCTGGTACCTGTGCGACCAGTACAATGCACAGGAAGCCCTTGATATGGGATTAGTAAATAAAGTAGTGCCATTAGAACAACTGGAAGAAGTAACAGTTGAATGGGCCCGTAAAATACAGGATAAGTCTCCGTTGGCTATCAGAATGTTGAAATCATCTTTCAATGCAGAGCTGGACGGACAAGCTGGTATTCAGGAACTGGCCGGAAATGCAACGTTGCTATATTATCTTTCAGAAGAAGCCAAAGAAGGTTTCCGCTCGTTTCTCGAAAAGCGCAAGCCAGACTTTAAAAAATTCCCTAAGTTTCCTTAATTTGCCAGCACATACAACAGCCCCATTCAACTGGGGCTTTTTTGATATTCATTTTTAACTTAAATCATTTAACTATGAATTATTGGCTTGTAAAATCAGAACCATTCAAATATTCGTGGGACGATTTCGTTAAACAAGGCGTAGGTATGTGGGACGGCGTACGAAACTACGCAGCACGCAACAATCTTGCCGCAATGAAAACCGGAGACCTGGTACTTTTCTATCACTCAAACGAAGGGCTTGATGTAGTAGGCATTGCCAAAGTTGTTAAAGAATCATATCCTGACCCAACCACCGACGACCCACGCTGGGTAGTTGTTGACCTGGCACCTGTTGAAAAACTACCCAAGGGAGTAACGCTACAGGCTATAAAGGCCGACGAACGACTACAAGACATGGCTTTGGTGCGCCAGGGTAGGCTTTCAGTACAACCCGTTAAAAAAGAAGAGTTCGACCTCATCGTCGCTAAAAGTTATGAATCATAAAATTATTGCTTCTCTGTTTTTTAAAGCACAAAGCCGCCTGAAATTTATGACAGGGCTTAAAGCAATTATGCTGGCGCTAGCCACATTCTTATTGGCAACCGAGGTTATGCAGGCGCAGAGTGTAAAAAGAATTGAAATACCCGTAGGCGGTGGAGACGACAACAAACTTCAGGTAATTTCGCTGGGTGATGAAGGTTTGGTGGTGCTGTCTAAAACTTCAAAGAAAACGTTCAGTATTACCAAATTTGATACAGACCTGCAATTAGGCTGGTCATTGAACGGAGACCTGGAAGAAAACCAGAATTTTGTTGATTATTATCGTGACGGCCGCGATGTATATTTGCTTTTCAGCAAATATAACAGCGATTTATACCAGATTATCAAAGTTTCAACTGGCATTGGCATCATGCAGAAGTTCTTTTTCGAGAACATCACCCGCTTTGAGGTATCTGAATTTAAAGTACATAACGACTTTGCCTATCTGGCCGGAATGGTAAAGGACGAGCCTGTATTAATGAGCGTTAACCTGCACAAACTTCAGCCACGTATACTGGCTGGGGGGCTTAAAGGCACTGCCAGTATTTCATCACTCGACTTTGATGACGAAAACAACCTGCTGGTGGTATCTTACTCTGTAAAAAAGGGACGTTCAAGCTATATGGTGGTGAAGCGCATAAACCAGAACGGAAAAATAGTAGAACACCTGAGCGTTGAACCCGAAGAAGACTATGGTTTACTGACAGGAAAACTCTTCTCGCTCAATGATGGCACCCAATTGATGATTGGTAACTATGGTTTCCGCGGGTATCAGTCCAACGGAGTTCCCATGTCGCAGGGGCTGTACATAAGTAAAGTAGACGAAGATAACACCGAATACCTGAAGCTGCACAGTTTTACCGAGTTCAGGAATTTCTTCAAGTTTATGTCTCAGAAACAGCAAGACCGTATTGAACGCCAGATTAACAAAAAGCGCGACAAAGGCAGCGACCTGCGGCTTAACTACCGTGTGCTGGTACATGACATTATCCAGAAAGACGACCAGTACATTCTGGTAGCAGAGGTATTCTATCCAGAGTTCAGAAACAACAACACTTTTTATGGTTCGCCCATGTACGGCAACCCTTTCTGGAGCCCCTACGGCTATGGAATGGGTGGTTACCGGTATTTTGGTATGAACTCCTGGGCATGGAACCCCTGGCTGTGGTCGGGCAACCGTGGCTTTAATAATCAGCAGTTTGATGGCTTCAAATATACCCATGCGGTTGTGGCCGGGTTTGATAAAAAAGGTAATCTCGTCTGGGACAACAGTTTCAGTTTCGACAACCTGAAAACTTATGAACTGAAAGAAAAAGTAAAAATAAAGACCGATAACAACGAAATCACGCTGGTTTATAGCAACAAAGGGAAGTTGTCGACCAAAATAGTACGAGGTAACGATGTGGTAGAAGGCAACAAAATAATTGAGATTGAAACAGCCCGCGAGGGTGATAAAGTTAGGGATACATCAACCGATGATATTGAATACTGGCATCAGAATTATTATCTGGCCTGGGGGTATCAGAAAATATCCAACAAAAATGATGGTTCAAGAAGGGTGTTTTATCTTAACAAAATTGCTTTCTGACACCAAGCCATTATTTCTGAAAACTAATCTTTAATGAGAAAAGCAGCGTTTATATTTATTTTTTGGGCCTGCTGGTCAGGGGTTTCTGCGCAGGTTTTAAAAACAGTAGAATATGAAATCAGCGGCAAGCCCACCTGGCAGCAATTGATTCCGCTAGGAGACAAAGGCGTAATTTTGTTTGCAAAAAAAGATGTAACCAAGGCGGTAATTGTAAAATTTGATACAGAACTGAACAAAGTCTGGGAGTCAGAAATCTTTCTCGATGTTGAAAAAAAACCAACAGCCTTTACCGTTGATAGCGAGCAAATTACTTTTATGTTCAGCGAAGCGCAGGGTATGTATTATCAGGTATTCAGCATTGCTTTAAAAGATGGCAAATTTAATAACCGTGGATTTGAGCTACGCGAGTTTTTTCAGGACCAGGACTACGTTTTCTTTAAAGACCGCATTCTGATGGCGGGTATCAATGAAAAAGGTGCTGCTTTTTATAAGTTTGATTTCAATGAAGATACAGGGCAGTTTATACCCGCCGAATTAACCGGAAAGGCCACCGTTCAATATCTAAACTATCATGCTGCCGGTAATACAATAGAAAGCCTGTGGGCAATTAAAGAGGCAGGTTATACCAACGAAAAAAAGAAAAAAGGCGAATTTATAAAAGACGCCTACGTGGTTTATGCTAAATATGATACCACTGGCAGGCTTATTATTAAAAACACCATTGCTTCCAATGCAGGTAATTTTCCGCTTACTGCTACCTTAACAGATGTGCAGGCAGGTTTAAAATTTATTATCGGTACTTATCAGTCAAACTCGGGTGCGAAAGGCATTTATGTATCCAGGCTTGAAGAAGGCAAAACCACTTTTACCCGTTTTTACGACTACCGCCAACTGCTGAAAGGCATACCAGCCATTGACGAAGCCACAGTAAAAAAAATTGCCGATAATTTTGTTTTATTGCCCATACAACCTGTTTTTGGCGGCAACACACTTACAATGGGTGGCACTTTTTTTCAGGCCAATTATCAGAATGTAACCTCCGGCAGCCCCTATTATAGTGGGTATGACCCCTACCCCGCTTATGGCCGATACGGCACCTACAACAATTATCCGCGCACGCAATCGCGGCAGATATTTAAAGGATATAATTTTCTGAATGGTTTTGTGGCCAGCTTTGACACCGACGGTAACCTGATTTCGCAAAGCCGGGTAGATATGAATCTGGTGTCGCCTGCTGTAGAACAAAATCTGGCCGTTTCAGAAAACAAGTCAACGGCTGTATGCCTGAAAGGCAGCCTGGCAATCAGCAATTTATCTGAGTTTGCAAGGCCAGAAACCTATAAATTGTCAGACGAAACAGTTGACCCAAAAAATGCGCAGTTTGTGGCTGGTTATCATGGTGTGCGAAATTGGTACGGAAATTATTTTCTTGCAGACGGAAGTCGTGTTAAATTTGAAGCCATAAAAGAATTAGACCTGCCAAAGCCAGAAAACGGCAAACGCAAAAAAAGACAACAGACGCTTCCTCAGACAAATATCCGTAAGATTATTTATCTCAGCAAAGTGCAGTAATTTAAGTTTCATTTAAAAGAATTTACCTTGTATCAGCTTCTTCAGCCAAAAATAGATTCCTACGAATTAATAGATTCGGGCAATTTTGAAAAATTAGAACGCTTCGGCGATTACATTCTGGCCCGCCCTGAACCACAAGCCGTGTGGGATAAATCGCTCAGTGAAGAAATCTGGGAGAAGAAAGCCTCTGCTGTTTTCAGAAAAACCAAAGGGCGCGATCAGCTAAGCCCGGACGAAAGAGGTGAATGGCATAATCCGAAAAAAATGCCGGAAAAATGGTATTTACCCTATACCCTGGGTGGTAAAAATTATAAATTCAAACTTTCGCTTTCTTCGTTTAAGCATGTGGGTATCTTTCCTGAACAGGCCGAAAACTGGCAATATATAGAAACCAAGCTGAAAAGTATGCCCCTCGAAAACCCGAAGGTACTCAATCTTTTTGCCTACACGGGTGGTGCCTCTATAGTTGCCAAAGGAAACGGCGCTGACGTGACACACGTTGACTCTATTAAACAAACTATTTCGTGGGCGCGCGAAAACATGGAAATAAGCCAGTTGACTGATATCAGATGGGTAGTTGAAGATGCCTTGAAATTTGTAAAGCGCGAAGTAAAACGTGGCAGAAAATACAATGGTATCATACTAGACCCCCCCGCCTATGGCCGTGGCCCTGACGGCGAAAAATGGATTCTGGAAGAAGGAATCAACGAACTTATAAAAGCATGCCTGCAATTGATTGATGATAACCACTTCTTTTTTATTCTAAATCTCTATTCAATGGGTTTTTCGGCAGTAATTGCAGAAACCATCATTAAACAGAATTATCAGGCCGTTACGAATCCTGAAATGGGCGAACTGATGATACAAGATTCATTCGGTAAAAATCTGCCTTTAGGTGTGTTTTATCGTTTTGCTTCTGTGTAGCAAACGGTCAATTACCTTTAGGTTCTGTTGCGGCTCCTATTCTATATTCTTGGTAAAGGTTTTTATTGTTAGAAAATTTTCGGATTTTTGTAAAAAAATGGCTGTATGCCTGTGTGGTACCACCAAATAATAATGCAAAAACAATTTCAATTATATATTTTACTGATAGTAACGGTTTTGCTTGCCGCCTGTGGGCAAGGCAACCGCGAGCGCTCCAAAATTCCGCCTACACAGTTTCAGACTGAAAGCGAAATGAACGAAGCTGCCGAGGTGGCTCTTACAGAGGCCATCAGAAGCAACCCCAGCGTGGCAGAGAACTATTACAAAAGAGCAGGCATATATCTGAAACTGAACGACACCGAAAGCGCTCTGGAAGACATTAACCGTGCCGACCAGCTGAAGCCAAATGTGGGCAAATATTTGTTTACAAAGGCGCTTATTTTGCGCAGAATGAAAAAAATAGATGAGGCTTTTTCTTTTGCGCAGAGTGCTGAAATCCTGAACTTTGACACCCCGGAATTATATACGCTACTGGGCGACCTTGCTCAGCAAAGAAATGACCTGGCCGGTGCAGAAAAGTACCTGGCAAAATCAATGCAAACAGCGCCGTTTGATGGTGAAACGCATTTCTACAGAGGCACCCTGGCTGCACGCAAAGGCGACACCGTAAGTGCCATTGCGCTTATTAACAAAGCTATTGAAATTAAGCCGTCGTTCCGCGAGGGCTACACAAAGCTGACTGACATACTTCAAAGCTACCGGATGTACGACTCCGCGCTGGTAGTTAATCAGAAAGCCATTGCTGAATTTAAGAACAATGCAGATTTTATTGTAGAAAGAGGACTGACCTATTTTAAAAAAGGATGGCTGGACAGCGCTCTGGTTAATTATGAACGGGCAGCCCGCGTAGACCCCAGAAGAACAGATGTGCTATTATACGCAGGTGCCATTTATTACCGTTGGAAAAGCTATGAAAGAGCACTGGAAAACTATCAAAAAGCCGCCGGCATAAACCGCGACTTACCCAAGGTTTACTTTTTGCTGGGTCTTACGTATGAGCAGCTGGGCAATCTTCAGGAGGCCGAAAACGCGCTGAAAGAGGCCGTTGAGAAAAGCCCGAACGATGAGCAGGCAATTGTAGCACTCAACAGGGTATCTGGCAGGTTAAACTTTGGTTATCGCAACTATTCTGATAACGACGTTGTTGTTAAAAAACAGACTCCGAAGCCAGTAGTTGAAGAACCCCGTAAATTACTAGACACCGCAAGGGTGAAAGTAAATACAATAAAACCAAAAGCAAAAGTTAATGTAAAAACTGATTCGTTAAAGAAAATCAGGTTCAGATAAGTAGCAACAATTAATAAAAAATAGTACAACCAGAATGATGATTAAAATTACATTACCGGACGGAAGCGTAAGAGATTATCCAAAAGGAAGCTCGAGTTACGATGTCGCCCTTTCCATCAGCGAAGGGCTGGCAAGAAACGTACTGGCTGCCAGGGTGAACGGAAAAGTTCAGGATACCAGTCAACCCATAGAAGAAGACTCAAACTTGCAACTTCTGACCTGGAACGATACGGACGGTAAATCTACATTCTGGCACTCGTCGGCACACTTAATGGCCGAGGCGCTGGAGGCTTTGTATCCCGGTGTTAAATTCTGGGTAGGCCCGCCATTAGAAAACGGTTTCTATTATGATGTTGATACCAACGGAGTTACTATATCAAACGACGACTTCAAGAAAATAGAAGATAAAATGTTGGAACTGGCTCGTCAGAAAAACGACTACGAGCGTATTCCGATGTCTAAAGCTGATGCAGTAAGGTACTTTGAAGAAAAAGGCGACGAATATAAGCTGGATTTACTCTCGGGTTTGGAAGACGGTTCTATTACTTTCTACCGCCAGGGTAATTTCACCGACTTGTGTCGCGGGCCTCATATTCCTAATACCGGTTTTATCAAAGCCGCCAAAATTATGAATGTGGCCGGTGCTTACTTTAAAGGCGACCAGAACAACAAAATGCTTACCCGCATTTATGGTATCACTTTCCCGAAACAAAAAGAGCTGGACGAATACCTTCAGTTTCTGGAAGAAGCCAAAAGACGCGACCACCGCAAACTGGGCCAGGAACTGGAACTTTTCACCTTCTCTGAAAAAGTAGGCAAAGGCTTACCATTATGGTTGCCTAAAGGTGCCATGCTGAGAGAAAGGCTGGAGAATTTTCTGCGCCGGGCGCAGGTAAAAGCAGGATACCAGCAGGTTGTTACCCCTCATATTGGTGGCAAGCAGCTTTATATTACATCAGGGCACTGGGAAAAATACGGGAAAGACTCTTTTCAGCCAATTGCTACGCCTGAAGAAGGCGAAGAGTTTATGTTGAAACCCATGAACTGCCCTCACCATTGTGAAATTTACCGTTCAAGGCCGAGAAGTTATCGTGAATTACCATTGCGCCTGGCTGAATTCGGAACCGTGTATCGTTACGAACAAAGTGGTGAGTTACATGGTTTAACACGTGTACGCGGCTTTACTCAGGACGACGCCCATATTTTCTGCCGTGAAGACCAGGTAGAAGACGAATTTAAAAAAGTAATAGACCTTGTGTTATATGTTTTCAAGGCGCTTGGTTTTGATAACTTTTCGGCGCAGGTTTCATTAAGAGACCCTGAAAATAAAACCAAATATTTCGGAACCGACGAGGCATGGGATAGCGCAGAAAATGCTATCAGAAAAGCAGCCGCCGAAAAAGGACTAAATACGGTAGAAGAACTGGGCGAGGCTGCATTTTACGGGCCAAAACTCGACTTCATGGTAAAAGATGCCTTAGGCCGTAAATGGCAGTTGGGAACCATACAGGTAGACTACCAGTTACCACAAAGGTTTGAGCTGGAATACGTTGGTTCTGACAACCAGAAGCACCGCCCGGTTATGATTCACCGCGCGCCATTCGGCTCATTAGAACGTTTCATAGCCATTCTGATTGAAAACACAGCCGGTAATTTCCCTTTGTGGTTGTCGCCTGATCAGATAGCCATTCTACCGATTTCGGAAAAATATGAAGACTATGCCAATGATGTGTTCCTAACCTTACAGGAGAACGACATCAGAGGTTATGTTGACCATAGAGACGAGAAAATTGGTCGTAAAATACGTGATGCAGAAGTAAACAAATTACCGTTGATGCTCATTGTAGGTGAAAAAGAATCGGAAGAAGGAAGGGTGTCGGTACGCCGTAAAGGTGAAGGAGATTTAGGCTCAATGACCATCGAAGAATTTGTTGCTTATGCCAAAGCAGAAATCAACAAAAATATCCCGAAATTCGGTTCAAATTAAATAACAGGAGCCGTTAGATAATAAAACAGCCTGACGGCTCTTGTAATTTGTTTAAAAATTAACTTATTGTTTGTTTTTAAGATTATTGTTCATAATTTCGTAAAAATCAATTATTAGTAACCTTAAAATCGTTAAATGGCACAACAACCATTCAATCGTAATTTCAGAAGACCAGTACAGAAAGAAGATGAACACCGTATCAATCAAAGAATACGGGTACCTCAAGTCCGCTTAGTCGGCGACAATGTAGAGCAAGGCATTTTTGATACCAATCAGGCCCTTGCAATGGCACAGGCACAAAGCCTCGACCTGGTTGAGATAGTTCCTACGGCCAATCCCCCAGTTTGCAGAATTGTAGATTATTCTAAATTTAAATATGACCAGAAGAAAAAGCAGAAGGAAATAAAAGCCAAAGCTGCCAAGACGGTCATCAAAGAAATACGTTTCGGTCCGCAGACTGACGACCATGACTTTAATTTTAAATTGAAGCATGCCATCAGTTTCCTGAAAGAAAACGCCAAAGTGAAAGCCTATGTACACTTTGTAGGCCGCCAGATTGTGTTCAAAGATCAGGGAGCCGAACTCTTGAGACGCTTCATTGCAGGGCTTGATGAGTACGGTAAACCAGAAGGTGAATTCAAGCAGGAAGGTAAACGTATGATTGTTTTCATAGCGCCAAAGGCAACTAAGAAGTAATTATTTATAGATAATTAAGAAGTAAGACGTATCAATTTTTATTGGTGCGTCTTTTTTTTATTTTTATGGAATAATTAACAAAGCTGTGAAAACTTTAACTACACAATTTATGCAACAGATTATCTCCACTCTTGCTGCCATAAAGCCTTTATCTCCAAAAATACAAGATTTCTTAGAAAAGAAGCTAAAAAATGAGGTTTTCGCTAAAAAGTCAATGATTGTTCAGCCGGAAACAGTAAACAGAAAAATCTATTTTATTGAAAAAGGAATTGTAAGAGCCTATTTCATCGAAAACGGTAAGGAACATACAACCTGGTTTTTTAAGGAGGCCGATATTATTATTTCTGTCATTAGTTTTTTCTTACAAAAACCATCAAACGAATATATAGAAACACTGGAAGATTGCGTCATGTGGTCACTTTCTTATACAGATTTACAGTTTCTATATGATAATTTCCCTGAATTTAATTACGTTGGAAGAGTACTGACTGAAAAGTATTATTGTTTAAGTGAAATAAGAAACTACAATATCAGGATGAAATCTGTGAACGAAAGATATGTTTTTCTGCAGCAGCAAATTCCCGACATTCTACATAGGGTACCTGTCAAACATATTGCTTCGCATCTGGAAATTGAACCAGAAACATTAAGCCGGTTGAGGGCAAAAAAATGATTTGAATCAATTTTTTTAAAATATTACGCTAATATTTTTGCTTCAAGCCACAACAAGTTATTCAATGAAAGAAAACTTGGAGTAAGTGAGCTTACTAGCTTATTGATGTTTAAGCCAAAAAACGGAAAAATCATTGCTGAATTATCAACTACAATTCCTGATGACACTTTCTTTACAAAATAGAAAAATGAGCCTTATTCTTTTTCAGGATATATTTGGGTTCGTGACCTTTAAGGTTCTTTTTTAAGAGCTTTAGATTTTAAAAAGGGGAAATTAGAAGGCAACTTGATAACAGGGGAAGAATATCTAACTAAAAATGGTAGAATTAAAAGAGTAAGAGGTTAACCTTGTGGGCAAATTCCGGTTTTTGTGAAAGTATGTGTACCAGCGTAAAATTTTGGCGACGTGCATTATTCTCATTCTATTAATGCTTATTGTAGTGGCCTTGGCGGCAGTGATATTACATTTTCACCAAATGATTATTATTCGACTGGGGGAGGAGGATATGCAGGGTGGAATCCTATATTGACATATCAAAGTTTATCTTTTTCTGGGGGTAATGCTTCTCCTAATATAAACATTGACTCAGAATTAAATTGTATGAAAAACAATTCGGGCAATTACACTTATAAAATTGCCATTTGTGTAGATCAACCAATATCTAACTCGTCCAGACCAATTGACGATAATAATGATGTTGGACATACTTTTATTCAATTTTCAAAAATAGATAATAATACAGGTCAAACTACATCTCGCAGTGTAGGATTTTATCCTAATGTTTGGGCGCCAATTTCCTTATTCTTTAATATTTCATCTGTTATTAGAGATAATAGTTAATTACCTTATGATGTAAGTGCAACTTACTTTGTTAATAGTACAAAATTTACAAATGCTGTTAATTCATCAATTAATTGGCAAAATAGTAGTTACTCGTTAGAGGACTATAATTGTACGGATGCCGCATTGAGTGTTCTAAGTAATGCTGGGATTAATATTCCCTTGCCTTTAAGTAAAGTAGGCCCAATTCCAACTGGTGGTGGTGGATTTACATACCTTTTCCTTCACACACCAGCAAGATTAGGTCAGATTATAAGAGGAATGTCTAATAGTAGTTCAGTAACCATAAATGCAGGCGGTGGGATAACAGAATCAAGCGGCTCTTGTAAATAACTCTGAAGATTTCAAAGTTTTAAGGCAAGTGAATTGCTTTTTATGAGATTTACTTGCCTTAAAGCTTTCTAAAATTAAGTTCAAAAAATATCTACCAGTTAACTTTCCAACTTTTAGAAAGTCAATACAATTTTAAAACTCTTGATATGAAAAAAAAACTTAAAATTTGGACAATATTGATTTTAGCATTTGGGTTCATCGCCTATGCTTCTAATTACATCGGCCTTTTCCGCATGCTTCTTGGCAGTGTTCTATTCCTCCCTGAGTTTCATATAAAAGATTTCAATTATTCAACTGCACATGGTGAATTCAGAATGTGGGAAGATGAAATGAAAGGTCCACACATCAGAGACATTGACATTATTTTTAAGAGTTTCCGGGAATGTTATCCCACTTCTCCAGATACAATCGTTTACAGGAATTTCAGAAGAAATATATGGGAGTTCTGGAACTGGGGAAACTTCTTTACGCATGAAAGATATAAGCTCCCCTATTTATCTCCTGATGACATAAAATCTATGAAGAAAAAGACAGCACCTTTTGGCGACTGTGCTATTCCTAATTATGCAGAAGAAGTAAAGTAAAAGTTGATAATAAATTAAGAAGAAAATATGCCATCAGTTATATAAAAGAAAATATTAAACTGTAAGCGTATGATTGTTTTCATAGCGCCAAAGGCAACTAAGAAGTAATTATATATAGATAATTAAGAATTAAGACGTATCAATTTTTATTGGTACGTCTTTTTTTTATTACCTTAATAATCGAACTATTATGAACTCGTTTTCTTAATGGTTTTGCCCGTAACAATTCCCATTGGGTTGCTATTTAAATGATGCACTTTTCATTACCTGCTCACTTCAATGCGCCAGTCAGTACCGCTTCCAATTTTGTAAGTATTGGCAAAATTACCCATATTAATACCCAACGAAAGATTCATCAGGCTATTCAGATACAGGATGCTCTCCCCTTCTTTCACATCACCAAAAGTATGGCCAAATAATACCTGCCCCTGATAGGCCAGCCGGTCATTCCCATAAATTTTCACCTGCAGTCTGTCACCTTCTTTCGCGCGTAGCAGTTTGAATGTCTTTTCATCAATGTTAGTCCATAAGTTTCCATACTGTATGTCCAGAATGGCTATACCACCAGATAGCACTTTATTTTTAAACGTAGGTCTGGGATACGCCAACCTTACTAATTGGTTTCCAGGCACCGATGCCCCTACTCCATCTAAATCAATTATATCTGCTGCCAGTTTTGCTCCGGTAAAAGCAAATACATCACGGCCATGAAAAGTATAAGAACCCTGCGAGTCTGGCAGGCGGTTGGCACTTGAAATCTCCCGCACTTCATCAACACCCTCACGCTCCGCAACAAGTGTAAACAAACCATTATCAGGCCCAACATAGTAATGATTGGCTTTGGTTTTCAGCACTATTGATTTTCTATCAGTGCCTACCCCCGGGTCTACTACGCATACAAATACCGTCCCTTCTTTCCAATAAGGCGCTGTTTGTTGCAACCGATAGGCACCTTCCCAGATATTAAAGGCGGGTATATCATGGGTTAAATCATGTATTACCAGTTTGCCCGACTGTTGCAGGGCCACACCTTTCATGGCTGCTACTGCTCCGTCTTTTGTGCCAAAATCAGTCATCAGCACCAAAGCCGATTCAGATTTGTATCTGAACACATAAATAACACCTGCCAGGGCTATCAGAAAAAAAAACAGAATAGTAAGGAAGATTTTGCGCAACATGGGCTATCAGTTAAATGGTATCTTTAGAAATGCCTGATAAGTTTTAGGGATATTATTGAACAAATTAACAATTTAAAGCCTTAAAATGCTATTTTTGCAAAAAAATTACTTAAACAAAGAGCTATTCAGGCTCATTTACATTATATAAAATTATTTATGTCGGAGTATAACCACCGTGAGATCGACAAGAAATGGCAGCAATTCTGGGAAGAAAACAAAACCTATGAAGTTAAAATTGACCATTCCAAACCCAAGTTTTATGTATTAGATATGTTCCCTTACCCATCTGGGGCGGGTCTTCACGTTGGCCATCCGCTAGGATACATCGCCAGCGATATCTATTCAAGATACAAAAGACTGAAAGGCTTCAATGTATTGCATCCAATGGGCTTTGACTCCTTCGGCCTACCGGCAGAGCAATATGCAATTCAGACAGGTCAGCATCCGGCTATTACTACCGAGGCCAACATTAAAACCTACATAAGCCAGCTAAAGAAAATCGGTTTTTGTTACGATTGGAGCCGCGAAGTACGTACTTCTGACCCGTCATACTACAAATGGACGCAGTGGATTTTCATGGAGCTTTTCAAAAGCTGGTATAACAAAGACAGTAACAAGGCCGAACCAATTGAGACGCTGTACGAGAAATTTGCTCAGAATGGCACCAAAGGTGTAAACGCCGTTTGTGATGATGATGCAGCCATATTTACGGCCGATGAATGGAATGGCTTTACAGATACAGAAAAATATAGCCTATCGCTTAAATATCGTTTAACTTACCTTTCAGAGGCCGTTGTAAATTTCTGTCCGGCTTTAGGTATGGTATTGTCTAACGACGAAGTAAAAGATGGTGTTTCTGAACGCGGCGGATACCCGGTGATTCAGAAAAAAATGCAACAGTGGATGATGCGCATAACTGCCTACGCCGACCGGCTTATTTCAGGTCTGGATACGGTAGACTGGTCTGAATCTTTAAAAGAGCAGCAGCGCAACTGGATTGGCCGTTCGGTAGGCGCCATGGTAAAATTTGCCGTAGAAAACCAGCCCGAAACACTGATTGAAGTGTTCACTACCCGGGTAGATACCATATATGGCGTATCTTTTATGGTACTTGCCCCAGAGCATGAGTTGGTGGCCTCATTAACTACACCTGAACAAAAAGAAAGTATTGATAACTATATCACCGAAACACAGAAACGCTCGGAGCTAGACCGGATGTCTGACGTAAAAAAGGTTTCAGGTGCATTTACAGGCAGCTACTGTATCAACCCTTTCAGTGGTGAAAAAGTACCTATCTGGATTGCCGACTACGTATTGGCAGGTTATGGTACCGGTGCGGTAATGGGTGTGCCGTCTGGCGACCAGCGCGACTGGAATTTTGCAACGCATTTCAATTTACCGATTGTGCCGATACTGGATGCACAAGTAGATATTGATACACAGGCCGATGCAACCAAAGAAGGAAAATATATTAATTCGGGCATTATTAACGGTTTAGGGTATAAAGAAGCTACTCAAAAACTGATTGACAGCCTTGAAGAACTTGCCATTGGAAAAGGCAAGGTAAATTACCGCTTACGTGATGCCGTTTTTGCGCGCCAACGTTATTGGGGAGAGCCGGTTCCGGTTTACTTCAAAGACAACTTGCCATATCTGGTTGATGAACAAGACCTGCCATTAGTACTGCCTGAAATTGACAAGTATCAGCCTACCGAAAGCGGAGAGCCACCTTTAGGCCGTGCAGAAGGTTGGAATTACAAAGGGAACCCATACGAGCTAAGCACTATGCCGGGTTGGGCAGGTAGCAGCTGGTATTGGTACCGTTACATGGATGCACAGAACGACAAAGAATTTGCATCAAAAGAAGCCATTGATTACTGGCAGAATGTAGACTTGTATCTGGGTGGAACCGAACACGCCACAGGCCACTTGTTATACAGCCGTTTCTGGAACAAATTCCTGAAAGACAGAGGCTACGTGCCGCAGGAAGAATACGCGGCAAAACTCATCAATCAGGGTATGATTATGGGCAAATCAAGCTTTGTGTATCGTGTAAAAGGCACTGATAAGGTTACTTTTGTTTCTTATGGATTGAAAGATCAGTATGATACTACCAAGCTGCATGTAGATGTAAATATCGTTGATAACGATGTGCTTGATGTTGAAAAATTCAAGGCAACCAGAAATGATATAGGTGACGATCCTCAGTTTATACTGGAAGACGGCGTTTATCGTTGTGGTTCTGAAGTTGAAAAGATGTCGAAGTCGAAATTCAACGTTGTGAATCCGGATGATATCGTAGATAAATACGGCGCAGATACATTCCGTTTATATGAAATGTTCCTGGGGCCATTGACCGAAAGCAAACCCTGGGATACGCGCGGTATTGAAGGTACTTACCGCTTCATTCGTAAGCTATGGCGTTTGTTTTTCGACCAGAACGGCAAGTACATTGTAACGGATGTCGAACCTACCAAAGCAGAATTAAAGGCTTTACACAAGACCATCAAGAAGGTATCTGAAGACGTAGAGAGTTTCTCTTTCAATACCTCAGTAAGTACATTCATGATTTGCGTGAATGAGCTATCTGATTTGAAATCTTCTAAGAAAGCCATTCTTGAGCAACTGGTAATAGTGCTGTCGCCATATACACCACACCTTTCAGAAGAATTGTGGGAGATTCTGGGCAATGAAAAAGGTACTGTTACCCAACAGCGTTTCCCAGCATTTGAGGCGCAACACCTGATTGAAGACTCATTTGAATACCCGATTCAGATAAACGGCAAAGTAAGAACCTCCATTTCTTTCCCTGCGGATATGAGTAAAGAAGATATTGAAAAGGCTGTTTTAGAAAACGAAAACGTAATTAAATGGTTGGAAGGCAACGCACCAAAAAAACTGATTGTAGTGCCGAAGAGGATTGTGAACGTAGTAGTGTAAGAATATTGATTTTAAACTAATAATCCCAATAGGGATGATATATCAGTAGAAAATCAGAAGTAAATTTAGTGTTGAGTCCCGTCAGGGACGGTATATTAATATATCGTCCCTGACGGGACTCTCTTTATTTAATAAGCTTAATGAACGTTAGCTCCATAGGAAAATATTGAAAATCAATCAAAGGATGATTATAAATTTTTCCTGACACAATTACTTTGGTATTAGGCGTCTCAAAACCTGAAGGCAAGTTGCAAGGAATGACTATTGTGGGATACTTATAATCCAATTCAATAAGAAATGATTGCGGATTAGTAGAAGATGGATTCTTCAAAATCGTTCCGGTTACTTCTTTTATTTCATATTCAACGAACCAACCTTCCTTTTTTGAAATCTCGCATTTCTCTAAAGTAGATGATTCAGGATTCTCCTTTTTACACCCTTGTAAACAAAGTACAAAGAAGACAAGTATTAATGAGATAGTTTTCATAATTCAGTTGTGTTTGAATTTTTTACAAAATTTCTTTGGCATTATTAAATTGAGAGTATTTAACATGTAAATCAAGAGAATTCAGAAGAAGTTATTTAACGGCACTCTATTTATATTGACGTTTCAGAACATAATATATTAATACCAAAATTAAAAAACAACGCCTTGATTTTACAAGAATCCCATCGGAGATGATATAAGAATATATCGTCCCTGAGGGGACTCTCAGTTTGGAACGAATTCTACTTCTACTGATATATCGCCCCTACAGGGCTTTAGATATAATAACTTATATAAGGTTTTTAATTTTTCAAAATTAAACTGGATTTTGGTAGAGCCGCATTGCAATGCGGCTTCACGGGCACGTTTAGTTCATTAAATGATTATTTGGATAAATACTATTAACAATAGAAAACACAAATTCTGCAACAGGAGCCGCATTGCAATTCGGCTCTACAATTATAAAAAAATAGGAGCAGGCAACCCGCTCCTATTTTTATTTAGACTTATTGGAAGAATTTCATTTGCCTACCGAAATCATATTGGCAAACAACCTATATGCCCCGGGTACGCCTGCTGGTAACTCTCTGAAAAACGACAAACCTGTAAATACAAAATTACCCTTTCCATATCTGGCATATAGCACGCTTCCTTCCTCTTCTCTTTCGCCTGCATCATGCATTGTAAAGATAGTTTCATATTCCTTTGCCCATTTATCGGCAAAGTATAATCCTCTTTCCTGAATCCAGCCATCAAAATCTTTTGCTGTTATTTTATTAGGGGTATTCAACAAAGGGTGTGCAGGTTTCAGGAAGGTTACCTCTGCTGTTTCATCTGTTACTCGTCCGCGACCGATACCGAAATTGTATGGCCCCATTTCTTTTACTTTAGATACCCCGTAGAAGGCATTGGTTTGGTATTGCGTAACCACATTACCGCCATTTTTTACATAATCCATTAGTTTATCCTGAAAATACTTCAGATGCTCTTCTGTATTATAGGCACGTACCCCAACAATGATGGCATCATAGGCAGATAAATCCTTACCCAATTCAACCGGGGTAAGCATCGTTACCTGATATCCAATTTGTGCCAAAGCCGCAGGCACTTCATCACCGGCACCGGCAATGTATCCAATTTTTGTTCCTTTTTTCTTTAAATCAATTCTGATGGCCTTTGCCTCAGAAACCGGATACAAAGTAAGCGCAGGTATATGCTTGTAATCTATGGTAGCAATTCCGCGGTTATAAGTACCGCTGGCGGTTTTTACCACTGCTTTTAGGCTCACATCTGATGCCATGGCAGACGGGTAAACCTTAAAGCTCACTATCTTTTCTTCATACTTATCTTTCAATTCAAAATTAATGGCCGCAGGTTCAATTCTCCAGCCCGCCGGTGCTACCAGCGACACACTGCCTGACACACCCTTTTTACCGGCTTTTACGGTTACTTTAACATCTTTAGGCTGGTTATCAGCAAAGGCATACACCTTTTCGTCTATTGTGGCCATTACTTCCGGACGAACCTCAAAGTATCGATAAATTTCACCGATAGACGGTTCAACAAACTTATAGGTAAGAGGTGTCTGAAAATTAAATGCCTTACCATTAATGGTAAAGGTATAATCACAAACCAAATCAGCAGGTTTAATAGGCAGGCCCCTCAATAGCTGGTCTTTTACCTTATAAAAACCTTTTTCTTTTTCTTCCATTAACCAATATGGCTGTGTTATTGGTGTGCTTGCCGGAATCGTCAAATCAAAGTACTGATTAACCGGCTTATTATAAACCAGTTTCAGATTCATGGTTGAATCTTTTCCGGTACCTTTAAAGCTCACCTTATCTAAGGTAATGTTTACATCAGAGCGTGATATAACACTCAGATTCACCTTGATTTTATCACCACCCGCTACTGAATAATCAACCGGATTCGCCTCAAACCAAAGTCCGCTGCAAGCTAGAATCAAATCCTTTACTTCATTTTTTTTGTAGGTGGTCCAGACATTAACTTCAAGCCCGTCTATGGCATTGTAAATGTTTATCAGAGCAGGAACAGATGCCGACGGGTTTTCAGCTTTAAAATCAGCAAGCATCTGATTAACCATACCTTCCACTTTTTCGCCGCCTTTTACACGTTTCCAGGTCATGTCTATGCCATCAAACAAATCTTTCTGTGCGGGTTCTCCTACTTTATGCAAAGCATAGTCTGCACGCTCACCACGGGTTCTTGCAGAACCAAATCCCTGGCTTTTGTGCATACTGCGTGCTTCGGCAGCAATTTCAGTGTATGATTTACCCAGTAATGCATTATAATTACCCAGCTCTATTTTTATAAAATTGCCTTCTTCGGGTGTGTTGTTCTGGAAATTGGGCGAGAACGAGTTCCAAACCACCCGCTTTACCTGCCAGGGTTTCACATAAGTCAGTTGTTCAGGGAATCGCGCCGGGTCAGCAGCCGCTTTATAGGCTTCTTCTGATAACACGGCTGATGCCGAGTGATGCCCATGCCCGGCACGGGGGTCTGGCGGAAAACGATTTACCATTACATCAGGCTGAAAATTTCTGATTCTCCAAACCAAATCTGCCAGAATCTGTTCTTTGCCCCATGTTTTTAGGGCTTCATCGGTAGTTTTAGTAAAGCCAAAATCATTGGCACGGGTAAAATACTGCTCGCCGCCGTCAACACTTCTGGCGCCCAGCAGCTCATGAGTACGCAGATAACCTACGTATTCTCCCTGCTCCGAGCCTATCAGGTTTTGTCCGCCATCGCCACGGGTCATGGCAATATAGCCAGCGCGCACCATTTTCTCTTTTGAAAGCCAGGTAATAAAAAGTGTGTTTTCATCGTCCGGATGTGCAGCCACGTACAATACATTGCCCACTACATTGAGCCTTTTCATGGCTTGGATGATTTCACCGGTACTCAATTGTTTCGTTTGACCGAAACTAATCATTGTAAAAAGTGTAAAAAAGTAAATTAGGGTTTTCTTCATTGTAGTTAGATATTATAAAAATCAGGTTAAGATGGAAAAACAGAACTAATAAAAAGGTTGGAATATAAGCCGTATGAATCTGGTCAGAAAGTTAATAAAGATTTTTGTTTACCGAAATTAATTTAGGAATTGAACTTCATCAAAAATCAAATCACTAAAAACAAACCTGTTATAAATAGTCATTTTGTTTTATAAAGGCAAAATTCAAATCATCTTTGCGCTCCATTCGGCCGCATTACAAGCAATTTTTCTTACATCTCCAACCAAAAAATATGACGAATTGTCAGCCTCTGAAAAAACGGGTTATTTATAAGGTATTTTACTTTCAAAAAGCATAGTAAAATGCAAAAAAAACTTCCTTTAGTAACAAACAGACCACACGATACGGAATTTATCCACATTCAAAATACTGACCATCAATAACTTGCAAAAAATCGGTCATTTTTTCAAAATCGTGCGTTTTCTAATTCAAGTTCTTATTGTAAATTTGTAGACATTCTTAAAATAATACTTACTAAACTCAAAATAATTCATTTATGGATTCACAGATTGTCTACCTTGTTCCGGCTTTCGGAATAATCGGATTACTTTACACTGCTTGGCGATTCAGTTGGGTTTCTAACCAACCTGCCGGAGATGCCAACATGCAGAAGCTTTCAGGCTACATTGCCGACGGAGCCATTGCATTCTTAAAAGCAGAATGGAAAATCTTGGCATATTTTGCCATTCCTACGGCCATTATTCTGGCTTGGTTGGGCACAAACAAAGGCACTGCCGAATCCCCTATTCATTCCTCACCTATCATTGCTGTTGCATTCTTAATCGGAGCTATTTTTTCTGCCACCGCCGGTTATATAGGTATGAAAATTGCCACCAAAGCTAATGTTCGCACTGCTCAGGCAGCCCGTACTTCGCTGGCTAAAGCACTGCAGGTATCGTTCACCGGAGGTTCAGTAATGGGTATGGGTGTTGCCGGGCTTGCCGTTTTAGGTCTGGGCGGACTATTCATTGTGTTTTACAACATTTTTGCTCAAGGAGAAGACCTGACTTCTATCGGTATGAAAACCGCCATTGAAGTACTGGCAGGTTTCTCGCTTGGTGCCGAATCTATTGCTTTGTTTGCCCGAGTGGGTGGCGGTATATATACCAAAGCTGCCGACGTTGGCGCTGACCTTGTAGGTAAAGTTGAAGCGGGTATCCCTGAAGATGATGTGCGTAACCCGGCCACTATTGCCGACAACGTGGGTGATAACGTGGGTGACGTTGCCGGTATGGGCGCCGACCTTTTTGGTTCTTATGTGGCTACTATTTTGGCTACAATGGTTTTAGGGCAGGAAATTAACGTTACCGATAATTATGGTGGGTTCTCACCTGTTTTACTACCCATGCTGATTGCCGGTGTTGGTTTGTTGGCATCATTGGTTTCAACTTTCTTTGTGCGTATCAAAAACGATCAATCTTCAGTACAGAACGCACTTAACCTGGGCAACTGGGCGTCTATTATCATTACGCTGATAGCTTCTTATTTTCTGGTAACCAATATTTTACCTGCCAGCCTGAACCTTCGCGGTCATGAGTTTACGGCCATGGGTGTCTTCTGGGCTATTGTGGTTGGTTTGGTAGTAGGTGCTTTAATGTCTGTTATCACCGAGTATTACACGGCTATGGGTAAACGCCCGGTAATGTCTATCGTTCAGAAATCAGGTACAGGCCATGCTACTAATATTATTGGCGGTTTGGCTGTGGGTATGGAATCAACCGTATTACCCATCATCGTTCTGGCAGCCGGTATCATTTTCTCTTATCATTTTGCCGGCCTTTATGGCGTATCTATTGCCGCAGCCGGTATGATGGCCACAACAGCCATGCAATTAGCGATTGATGCTTTCGGCCCTATTGCCGATAACGCCGGTGGTATTGCTGAGATGTCTCAGTTGCCTCCGGAAGTACGCGAACGCACCGACAACCTCGATGCCGTTGGTAACACCACAGCAGCTACCGGAAAAGGCTTTGCCATTGCCTCAGCAGCGCTTACATCATTGGCATTGTTTGCTGCCTTTGTAGGTATTGCCGGAATTGACGCCATTGATATTTACAAAGCCCCGGTATTAGCCGGCTTGTTTATAGGCGGTATGATTCCTTTTATTTTTAGTGCCCTTTGTATTTCTGCGGTGGGTAAGGCCGCCATGGAAATGGTTAATGAGGTTCGCCGTCAGTTCCGTGAAATCCCCGGAATTATGGAATACAAAGCAGAACCTGAGTACGAAAAATGTGTCGCAATTTCTACACAAGCATCAATCAAACAAATGATTCTACCGGGCGCCATCGCTCTTATAGTGCCGGTTTTAGTGGGCTTCGGATTCAAAGATGTTTTTCCAGACACTTCATCGCCCGAAATTCTGGGTGGTTTGCTGGCTGGTGTAACGGTATCGGGTGTTTTAATGGGTATGTTCCAGTCTAACGCCGGTGGTGCATGGGACAACGCCAAGAAATCGTTCGAAAAAGGAGTGGTTATTGACGGTGAAACCTACTACAAAAAATCGGAGCCACACAAGGCTTCTGTAACCGGTGACACCGTGGGTGACCCTTTCAAAGATACCTCAGGCCCATCTATGAACATCCTTATTAAATTGATGTCAATCGTATCGTTGGTAATTGCTCCATACATTGCAGTGCCGGCCAAACATGCTGGTGTTCCTGAGAAAGCTCCGGTTGTAAAAGCTGTTTCAGCCCCTTCAAAGGCGGATGTAGCTAAAGCAGAAGCCGTTGCTTCATTGAAATAATTTAGAGCCTTTTCAGGCTTAAAATAAGCTATTTTAAAGCCCCGTTGATTGCTCAATGGGGCTTCTTTTTTATAATTAGTAGAGACGCATTGCATGCGTCTCTGATGGCATATATATTAGGTGAACCAGGTATGTAAAACTATGCTTTGCAAATCAAATTCTAAGATAAGACGCAAGCATTACGTCTCTACCAGATTCGTTAATTGGCACATTGTATAAAACAAAAATCCCGCAAAGCTCTCGCCTTACGGGACTTTATCAATTCAAAAATCACAGACAGCGGTAATCTGTTCAAGGGCTTAGTTTTTGCCAATTACTTCGTCTGTATTATAAGTTACAAATTGGGTTAAGACATCTTTAATCTTTTTGCGGTTTGTTGCTGAATCATTCTTTTCTTTTTCAATGGCTTCCAGATGCTCGCTTAACATTTTACTTCTTACAAATTGTTTCAATGTAAAAGTTTTGTGTTGGTCGAAAACTCCCTGCCATTCTGCACGAACATCAGCCCAGAAAGCGCCATGTTCAGCCCACCATTTTTTAGTTACTTCGCAGGCTTTATCATCAGCCAGTCGACGGTAGTCGTTCAAACCTTTTTCCTGTACTAAAACCAGGTCTTTGCCATCTTTTCTTAGTACTTTATCGTTATCCTGTTCGTGCAGATAGCCGTAATCTGTAACATAAATACGGTTACCTCTTTTCAGAACGTTGTAATCCTTTCTTTTGGTGTACTCGCGACGTGGGAGCGGCGCATCAACTTTGCTTTCCCAAAGGTGTTTGCCGTTTATGTGCGACCATTGTGCGAAACCCTCATAACGTGGGCCATCTTCTACTTCATATACTTTCTGCGACCAGCCTTTCTTTACCGTGTTTTTTTCAAGTGGCGTGTATTTCCAGGTGCTTTCTTTATAAAAACTGAATAAGGTTGGGTCTTCGTAGGTCCAGTCTTCTCGCCAGTGTTTCACCACCATGGTGTCGCCTATTGCCAGTAAGTGTTGGATAACAATCTTATCTTTTGACTCTTCCACCACAAATACATATTCGGTTCCTTTCGCATGGTACTGGCTGCTTAGCTTGTACTCTTTATTGGGGCTGAAAGTCTCTGCGTAATCAAATTTCACTTCATGGCATCCGCATTGTGCTTTGATAGCCGCTATGTCGGCCGATTTCTGGGCAAATGCGCCAAATCCTGCCAATAACAACATGAATGTTTTTTTCATATCTGTTTAAATTAAAATAGTTGATTTATAGTTAAAAAATGGATTTTTACTTCCTATTTGCGTTTTGCCAGACCTATGCAAAAGCGATTGAATTAATTACAGTTTGATTAATTGGTTTGTCTATGAAATGACCCGCCATTACATCATTGATAATTCATGATTAAAATCAACCAGTCACTTTGTTATTTAAGCTTTATAATTACATTTCTTAAAGCAAACGCATTTGCATCCGGCTTTTCTTAGGGCGCATTCTATTTCGTCTTCTTTTACCGCTTCATTATTGATGGTAAGAATATGATGAGCGCCGAAATCAATTCTGAATGAAGATACCCCCACTTTTTTCAGCTCATCGCTCAGGCTCTGCAATTCATCCGGATTCCTTATATTGGTTATAAATTTCATGGCAAAAGTGTGGTGTGGATTCAGTAGTCGGAGCCTATTTTACTTCAATGGTGGTTTCTGTATGATACCTGACCGACTCATAAGGTTTATCCTGATAAGTTCCGGGTGTTTTGTCAATCCATTCGGCTTCTATCAGATACACCCCTTTGGTGTTTGGCACAAATGAAGCCCTGCCTTTTTCGGTAGTTATTTTTACTTTGTCCCAACCGTCCGGGCTTATGATGGTCAACTTTGCTTTGTCGGCAGGTACATTGTTTTTAAAAGCGGTCAGGCTAATACCATTATCTGATTCGGTGGCAACAATATCAAAGTAATTGACCGATTTAGCCAGTACGGCACCTTTGCCCACTTTATAGTTGGTGCGCAGGTACTGCATGGGTCTTACAATGCCCAGGTTATGCTTGTGCCAGTCTTTCACTTCTCGGGTTTCGTTAATGCCCAGTATCTGGTAATTGCCCTCAGTTGCTGGTGTAAAGGTACCCTCCCAATGTGTTTCGGTTTGTTTGGTAGGTATGTCCTGGCGGTTTCCGGCTTCGTCAATCACAAAGAGTTTAATCTCATTCATTTTGTCGAGCGATTTACCCTTCATCCTACCCTGGTTTACATATTCGCCATAATAAATCTGTATTCTGGCCGGCTCACCTGGTTTGCCAGAACCTTTCACCTCTAACCAATAGCCATGTGCCTGCAACACATAGGGCATCAGAATAAAGGCTAATACTGCAAGTTTAATTTTCATAGAGTTATGATTTTATGTATTGGATTCAATTGAACATCGGCCATTATTACTGCTTTCAGAAATCAGGCATTCAGTACGGTTGCTTTGGTTTTAACCTGGCCTGCCGGTTTTGCATTCTTTTTTCTTCTACCCCACCAGATATACACACCTGTAATGGGCAGGCTGGCAGCTATAAGGCTGGCAAAAAATGCCAGAAGTTTACCTGAAAAACCAAACAATGCTCCCACGTGTATATCGTAGTTCATCCGGAAGATTTTATCTGCTGTCGATAAGTCTTTCAGGCGGCCAAAGGCATGTTCCACCGGTACCTCCTTCAAGGTATATTGGTCAAAATACCTGTAATCATGCTTCCAGTACACATCGGTATCGGTAGTGGTGGCAGTGGCAATGGTTGATTTCCCGGTTTCAGGCGGGTGTACCTCTATTGTAAGCGCTTCGGGGGTTTCAGCCCTTACTTTTTCATAAATGCGGTCTATCGCTGGTATAGAAGAGGCAAGGGGTTGAGAGGGCGACTCCGGCTCATAGTATTCAACCTGTGTTTTGCCTCCTGAAAGCGTATAATAATAGGCTTTAGAGAACCACTGGAAACCCCAAACAAGCCCGGTAATGGCAATAAAAATAACCACCCAGTTCATGTAGAAGCCCAGCACATTGTGCAGGTCGTAGTTGACCCTTCTCCATCGGGCATTCCATTTTACAGAGAACCTTTGTTTAGCCGCCGACTTGTTTTTAGGCCACCAAAGAATCAGCCCGCTGATCATCAGCACAACAAAAATCAGCGTGGCAGTGGCCACAACCGGCTGCCCGATTCGGTCAGGTAACCACAAATAGAAATGGCCGTCGAGAATGATACGGAAGAAATCTTCATCCATATTTTTCACTTTCAGCACTTCGCCAGTGTATGGGTTCAGGTAAGCCAGATAATAATAGGAAGGCTCGTAATGATAAATAGTGGCAATGGCCGCACGGCCGGGTCTTTCATAAGTGATACTATGAATTACTTTGTTGGGCACCGCCTTCTCTGTTACGGCCTTTAGCACAGATGGTTTCAATAAAGGTTTGTTCTGAACCTCAACATACCTGTAAGGTTGTATAAGGTCCTGAATTTCAACCTGAAAGGCATAAATGCAACCGGTTATACTTACCACAAACACCACCAGCCCGGAGCCAAGCCCGAGCCAGAGGTGTAGTTTACCTATTAATTTCTTAAAGGTCATACCTGATTAAAATTTGTAATTGATTGAAAGACGAAGGTTTCTTTTTGCTTCTGCCTGCCAGTAATAGAAGTCGCTGTAGGTATAATACGCACCCATATATAAGTAGGCATTGAGTATATTGTTTACATTAAGGGCCACAGCAAATTTGTTGGCCTGATAAGAAACGGCGCCATCCATTTTGAAATAGTTGGGCAAGCCTTGTTTGGATCCGTCAAACACATACCATGACGAACGACCTGTAATAAGCTGACCGCCAAGCGATACGCCAAATCCTTGCAGGCTACCCGCTGTAGATTTATAGCTCAACCAGGCATTTGCAATATTTTTAGACGAACCCGGCGTTTGTACGCCCACGTTTTTTTCCTGCGTGTCTTTGGTTACTTTGGCATCGGTGTAGGCATAGTTCAAAGTAAGGTCAAGACCATGAATCAACTGCCCGCGTAAGTCAAATTCAAATCCTTTTACTTGTGTCTGACCTAACTGCACCGAAAAGAATTGGTTGTTAGGGTCGGCTGTTAGTACATTGTTTTTGGTAATGTTATAGGCAGCTACTGACGTAGACCACAAACCACCCAGCCATTCGCGTTTCAAGCCAATTTCCTTGTTGTTTCCTGTAACAGGTTTAAAGCCTTTGCCTTGTGCGTCAGCGCCTGCCTGTGGAAGAAAAGCCTGATCAAATACTGCATAAGCGCTCGTATTTTTGTCGATAGAATAACTCAAACCAACTCGTGGAGTAAATTTCTCTGATTTCACAAAGCCAGAATATGGGTCACTATTTTGTGCGCTGGTGTATCTTCCGGCCAGGGTTAGTCTTAATTTATCTTCAAAGAACCTGATTTCGTCCTGTGCATAAATGGCCGCATACTGTTGAGCGTAATAAACTCCTCTCTGGCGTAGGCTCAGGCTTCTGTCATATTTAGGAAAGGCCGATGCCGGTACGTTTCCGTGAACAGGATTGTAAATATTAAAACCTTGCGGCCCTTTAAAGGTGCCTCCTTGCGACCAGTCATGATAGAAATCTTTCTGGCCCATGTCAAGACCTGCCAGAATCCGGTGGCCAACTACACCTGTTTTGGCGTCGCCGTTTACGAAGAACTGACCTACTTTTGTTATGCCCAGTACGTCCCAGACAGAGGCAGCTCTGATTAAAGTATCACCATTGGCCGAAAAACCAGTTGGCCATAACGACTGCCCAATCTGTTTGTAGGTCATGTATGCCAATTGGCCGGTCAGTTTCCAGTTGCTGTTCAGGCTATGTGCCAGCGTCAGGAAAAACGTATTATCGTTAATGTTCGATGGGTACATGTTCGGCTCTGCCGTAGTGGCATTAACGGGTAAATCGGCCATGCCTTTCTTAGAAAATGCGTAATTTGAACCAATTACCGACATCTGGTTAAACTGGTAGGTGTATTCGGCGGTTAATGAGGTGCTGGGCGTAAACTGAAACTTCAGAACCGGTGCTATTGATATACGGTTATTGAATTCAAAATCGCGGTGCGAGCCCTTCGTCTGCCCCATCAGGTTCAACCGGTAAAGGATTTTGCCGTTATCGGTCAATTTTCCGTCAAAATCTAATGTTGACCGATAGGTATTAAAGCTGCCTACTGTCATTGAGGCTTCTCCTTTGTTAATACCTGTTGGCTTTTTGGTAACTACATTATAAAAACCACTTGGTTCTCCATTGGCCAGCATAAAACCTGCCGGGCCTTTTACAAACTCAATGCGCTCTACCATGCTCATGTCTTCCACCAGCGGGCCCCAGGTAGACTGCACGTTCATACCATTTCTGAACGCCGCAATCTGCGAGCCTCTCATGTTTATCTGGGCGTAGGTATCCCAGTGTTCTACACGGGTTGCGCCACTCACATTGCGGGTTACGCCTTCCAGCATATCAAAAATCTGCTGGTCCTGAATCAACTGTTTGGTAATTACCTGTATGTTTTGCGGGATTTCAAGAAGAGGAGTTTTTAACCGAAGCGAAATAGAAGGATAATCTGATACATATTTACTAGGGTTGGCTGCCACTACTACTTCCTGCAGCTGGTTGGCGTTTATGTCCATCGTAAAATCAAGCGTAACGGTTTCGCCCGCTTTCATACTAAACTTTCTGGTTTCGGCTTTTAAGCCTATAAAACTAACCTGCGCTGTGTAATCGCCGGCCTTCACCTGGCTAATCTGGTAATTACCCAGGGTATCGGTAAGCGTGCCTTTGTTTGTTCCTTTTAAAATTACATTTACAAATTCTGCTGCTTTACCGTCGCTGGTAATCACTCTTCCTTTCACTGTTCCGTTCTGAGCCCATGCCCATGAACCGCACATTAGCATAAACACTGTAAAAACTGACTTCATTTTGTGGGGTGTTAGTTTACTCATTTATTTAAAAATGCTTTGTTTGATTTGATGACGCAAATGTATATCTTATTTAGACTAATTAAAAATAAATAGGTAAAATTATTTGGATTAATTCTAAATAAGCCTCAACTTTGTCTCAGGATAAGATTCAGGATTAAATCAGACCACTTATAAATGGCCAGCAACAGAGGAAAAATGAAAGATGTAAACTACGAGAAAGCTCTTGCCCGGTTTTTAATCTTTTTGGAGGAAAAAGGATTGCGAAAGACTGCCGAAAGGATGATGATGCTAGAGGAGATTTATTCAAGGAATGACCATTTTGACGCAGAAGACCTCTACAAAACAATGGTCGACAAAAAGCAATATGTAAGCCGGGCTACTATATATAATAACCTTGAAGTTTTACTGGAATGCGGGCTGATACGCAAAAACCAATTTGGCAACAATGTAACCAAATATGAAAAAGCGGCCAATTTCAGGCAGCACGATCACCTGATTTGCCTGGATTGCCAACAGGTGAAAGAATTCTGCGACCCCCGTTTACAGCAGATTCAGAAAATGATTGGCGAAATGATGCAATTTGAAATTACCCAACACGATTTGCTTTTGTATGGCCATTGTGAAAAACAAAATTGCGAAAACAAAAAGGCGCTTAATAACTGAAGCCAGCAAAAGCGCCTTTACTATGAAAAGCCATGAAAGAAAACTCAGAAATAACCAAAAACCACGCACCCCTGTTTCAGCAGGTTTCAGAGGTAATTGAATATGTGCATAATCAGCGGATTTTTCTGATTGGCCAACCATTGCTTAGCCAGTTGAAAGATTTAATAAACGGCTATGATAAAATTAACTACGCTGAAGTATTGAAAAAGAAGTTGACCCGATGAAAAATGGATAATCATAAACTCTTAATACTGGCCTCTTGCAGCTACGGATATGTAGGTAAATGCCCCTGCTGCCAAAAATACAACATGGTTTTTAATAATCAGTTGTTTGTTTTTCCGGAAGAAGACCTGAGGCAGTTCAGACGAATACTAGACGATGGTGATACCGTTTTTAATGCCGGAGATTTGTGCTGCAATGGCCGTAACATAGGTTTAAAAACACCTGTTAGTAATTTTTACCTGATGTTTACACCGCGCGAGTTTGAACAATTTAGAAATATGCTTGACGATGCCTTTGTGATGATAGAGGTAAACAAAGTATTACAATACTGAATGAATAAACCCATCAAGAATTTTATATTTAAGTCGTAAATAACTGTCGTAGTATGCAATCTTGCCACCATTTTGAGTGGCAAGATTTTTTTTGACCTATGTCAAAGTTTAAGAAAAATAAACCATGCAATTTTGCGTCATCAAATTATTCTTAAACAATTAAAACAAATGAAAAAGAAACATTTTAAGTATATTAACACATTGTTTGTGGTGATACCCATGACATTAATTATGGCTTTTGTAGGCCTGATGCGTAACTACGGCTTTGGTGAAGACTGGTTCTTTAAATTTCTGAAAGCCTGGAGCGTTATGCTACCTGTTGCTTATGCTGCTGCATTTCTTATTATTCCTAATGCACGCAAACTGGCAGAAAAACTGACCGTTAAAGATTGATTTTTATATATGTACGAACAGCTAAGCCAATATATCAAAAGTCAGATTGATGTAAGTGAAGATGAATTAAAAAGCATTCTTTATTGCTTCAAACCCTTACAACTTAGGAAAAATGAACCCTTGGTTACCCAGGGACAAACCAGCCAGCGGACCTTCTTCGTTGGCAAAGGTTGTTTACGTATATTTTTTATTAATGAAGACGGGCAGGAAGCCACCCGCTATTTTGCTTTTGAAAACCAGTTTGCCACCGCACTGGTAAGTTTTATAACCGAAGAGCCATCAGACGAGTTTATTGAAGCAGCCGAACCCACCGAACTTCTGTATATAACACATCAGGATTTCCATCAGCTACTTACAGTTGTACCTCAATGGGAAAAATTCTATAGAAATTATCTTGAAAAAGCGTATGTTAATAATACCCGCAGGTTGATGTCTTTTTTAACACAGGATGCTACTGAAAGATACCGCAGGCTGATGGCTGAAAACCCTTCGGTAGTAAGAAGGCTGCCTAACAAGCTGGTTGCCTCATACCTGAATGTATCTCAGGAAACACTGAGCCGCCTGAAATCTAAAATATAAATCATCAGCCCCCAAGCCGCCGTATCTAAACTTCAAAAAAATAACGGACCGTTGCCGGCCCGTTAAATATCTATTAGCGATTAGCTCAATCTTATTGCTGACGCAAAGAACGAGGAATGGTAATAACTGCCAAAGGATTGCTGGCGGCATCAAGGATTTTAACACCTTCAATTTCACCAATAGCACCTACTTTGATAGATTTACCTAAGTCAAGGTCTTTGATATCAACGTTTACGTAATCAGGAATATGTTTGGCTGGCCCTTGCAAACGTAGTTTTTGCATTTTCTGAACCAGTTTACCCCCTTTCTTTTGTCCTTCTGACGGACCGTGCAATTTGATAGGAACCGCTACCTTGATAATTTTATCAGGTGTAATTTCCAGGAAGTCAGCATGGATAATCTGGTCATTTACAGGATGGTATTGTGAATCCTGCAAGATACCTGTATATACTTTGCCTTCAATATTGATGGTTACTTCGTAAGCATCTGGAGTGAACAATAGGTCACGGAACAAATAAGCAGGCGCATAGAACGAAACCTGATCGGCACCACCGTAAAGAACACATGGAACCATACCTTGCGCGCGCAATTCCTGTGAAGCCTGGCGTCCGAGATTCGCTCTGTTATACCCTACAATCTCAGTTTTTTTCATTTTTGTAAAGTTTAAATAATGAATCGGGTTCTTGTCAGAAGCCCAGATTCTGTTGATAATTTATAAATAATGTGCTAATAGACCCGTTATCTCTGATACGCCCAATAGCCTTGCCGAATAGTTCAGCAACAGACAACACCTTGATTTTCTGGTTGTCGTAGCGCAATGGAATGGTATCAGTTACTACCAGTTCGGTAAGAGCCGAATTTGATATATTTTCGTTAGCTTTACCAGAAAGCACCGGGTGCGTACAGAAAGCACGAACCGACCTGGCACCTTTAGATAAAATAAGATCGGCAGCTTTGCAGATGGTTCCTCCGGTGTCAATCAGGTCATCAACCAGAATCACATCAGAGCCCTCCACATCACCAATCAGTTGCATAGAGGCTATTTCGTTTGCTTTTTTACGGTGCTTGTCGCAAATCACAATATCTGCATCAAAAAAAGAGGCAAACTTGCGGCAACGCGCCACCCCGCCTACGTCAGGAGATGCAAACTTGATATTTTCCAGATTCTGGGTTTTCAGGTAAGGCACAAAAACTGATGTACCCTCCAGGTGGTCAACCGGAATATCAAAAAAGCCCTGAATCTGGCCGGCGTGCAGGTCCATGGTCATTACCCTGTCTGCACCGGCAGCTGTAAGCATATTGGCAATCAGCTTGGCTGTTATGCCAACCCTTGGCTTATCTTTTCTGTCTTGTCTGGCATATCCAAAATAGGGTATAACTGCACAAACATAGTGGGCCGAGGCACGTCTGGCAGCATCAATCAGCATTAAGAGCTCCATGATATTATCTCCCGGAGGAAATGTCGACTGAACCAGAAACACATCACACCCTCTTACAGATTCATCAAAGCTTACCGAAATTTCGCTATCAGCAAAACGGTTGATGCTTACGCTTCCTAAATCTTTGCCATAATAATCGGCAACCCGACTGGCCAAATACCTTGATGACGTACCTGAAAAAATCTTAACTTCTGCCATTTGTTTACACTTCAAAAAAAGATTCGCAAAGGTACGCTTTTTACTTAAAAAATCACATACCTGTTTAGAATATTTTCAAATTTTGTATAGATTTGCATAATTCCCAAAATGCCTGTAGTGGGTGTGCACTCAGGTTGCTAAACACCAAAGCGAATGCAGTTGTCTTTATTGGATGAGGTTCCGGAACTAAACAAGGTTTTCTTTATAGATATCTTTGCCGAATCTTTTTTCGACATCAATAAAAGAAGAATGCGGCTGACCACCATTTTAGGCCAGCAGGTACCGCGCGACATAAAAATAAGTTGCCCTTCAAAACTGATTGGCACTTATCCGGAAGGTACAATTTTTAAACTTGATGCCCGGCTGGTACGTAAAGGGGCTGGTAAAAGACCTTATTTTGTGGCCATTAACCGCAGCCACCTGCAAAGGGCAATTGAGTTTTTTGATTATAACCTTAAAGTTCAGAACGGCTTTGACTACGTGTATCCGAAGCGGAAGCAAACCGCCAGGGCCATGCAGGCGCGTGTCTGAATTTTGCTTGACTAGCTACGCATGAATAGTTTGCTTCTCCAGACCAGCAAATAAAAATCTGCCTGAAACCGGGAAAAAGAATTATTTTCAACAGCGTTTTGAAAGGTAATTTACGTCTTGATAAAAAGCACCTGAATTTTCAAACGTAAATTTCCCATGACAACACAGACAGCAGAAATTTACTTTAAAACCTTAACCAGAAAAAAGCTATTGACCTCGAATAGTTTGATGGAGGTTGTCGAAAACTGCCTGAAAGGCAATGAAAAGGCCATGAAAATCTTCTATGAGCATTTTCATGGATTTGCATTATCTGCCTGCCTGAGTTATTGTGAAAACAGAGAAGATGCTTTGGAAATAATGAATGATGGATTTCTGAAAGTTTTCAGAAATCTGCACAAAATTGATAATATTGAGAGTATTAAGCCCTGGTTACGGCGTATAATGATTAACGGCGCCATAGATCATTACAGAAAAAATATAAATAAGCAATCGGCTGAGTTGTCTGAAAACATAGCTGAACAAAACTTCGGCGACGAATCAGTTTACGCCCGTCTTTCATCTGAAGATATCATGGCGGCCGTTCAGAGTTTACCATCCAATTACCGGATTGTTTTTAATTTGTATGCTATTGAAGGATACTCTCACAAAGAAATTGCAGAAATGTTAAAGATTGCAGAAAGTACATCCAGAGCCAATTTATCGTTGGCTAATGGGCTGCTTCGTCAAAAATTAACGAAAATATTGTAGTCATGTCAGAAGAAGAAAAATTTCATCGGATAATCAGGGAGAAGCTGGATAGCTTCCAGCCGGATTATTCGCCGGAAGACTGGAAGAAAATGCAACGCAAAATAAAGATTAGTTCTTTTCTTCGCTTTGCTATTCCCGGCGCTGTTCTTATGATGGCCGGTTTGGGTTTTTACCTTTACAATAACCATGAGGTAGAAATTATACAACAAATATCGTTAGAATCACCTTTTGTAAAGCCTGAAAACAAACCGGAAACGGTGGTTCAGCCAATGTCTAAAGACACTGAGGCAGCAGAAGAAACCGACCTGAAAAAGGTTAATCCGCCTGCTATTGCCAAAGAAATTGAGGCACCAGAAAAAAACGCTGAAAACTTTAAACCCGAAACTTTTTCGAACCTTCACATAAATAAGCTGGCCTCCAGGAAATTAACCACTACCGCACCCAAAATTCATCCTGATTTGCTCGACAAGGAAATCCGGTATCTGAACGCTTCTGCCATTTCAATGAGCGACAAAATACTTCGGGTGCGCCAGTTAGGTAAAACATACGAACTTACCTCTTACCAGGCACTGGACAGAAACATTGAAAAATGGAAAAATGTAGTGATTGTGTGCGACATGACGTCGAGCATGTTTCCGTACACCACTCAGGTATTTGACTGGATAACCGAAAATGCCGACAACACCAGTGTGAAAGGAGTGGTTTTCTTTACCGATTGCGACAGCTTGGGCAACCAGACCAAAGGCAAGCTGCCCGGTAAAATGTTTATGGTAAAAGAAAAGAATGAAATGCAGTTGTGGGATGCCATGTTTGCCGCCATAAGCAATACAGAAAACAATAACGACAAACCCGAGAACAACATTGAAGCTTTATTATATGCACAAAAACACTTTCCGGAAGCTGATGAGATTATCATGATTGCCGATAACAGCAGCCCCGTTAAAGACATGAAGCACTTATCGAAGGTTAAAAAGAAAACGCATATTATACTTTGCGGCGAAACCTATAAAAAAGACCTGGCGTTTCAGTCAGACTATGTTCAGATTGCCAAAAAGACCAATGGAAGTATTCATACCCTTGAAGATGACCTCAATAACCCCGACAACATCAAAGAAATGACGGTTATCAGGGTAGGTAAAATCTATTTTCAGTTTCAGAAAGGGAAATTCTATACTACAAAACTGATATTCAGGCCTTAGTTTTTTGCACTGTTTTCATTAGTATTTTGATTTTTGAGACCTTCCAATTCCATTACAGCACACATACGAGTGCTTCAAAATGGCATATTCTACATTATTTTTAATGGTAAGTTCTTCAGCTTGCAGAAACGCCCAAGCCCAGTCTGTAATCTAAAAATCCCCCTTCATTTCATTAGATTTACCATATCAGGTAACTGCTAACTTGTACCCCTTCAATAAGTATTTTATACTAAAGCGTAAGTTAACTACAAAAATGCGTTGAAAAAAAACAACTACTCTTGTTTAATAAATCAAAACCGTTACTTTTAGCAATAAAATGCAAATAAAGATTAAACCAATGCAACTAAGTGTTGTCAAAGTTTCGTCTTAAAAGAAAAAAAATAACATCATGACTGCAGACTTTAATAAACAATCGTTCAACACCATGAAAACAACAGCATTATTAAAAGACTCTAAGGGGAGAATCGTACAGAAACAAAATCTGGAAGCAGGCAACCAACAAGAGTTTGATGTTGAAAAGCTTAAAGATGGTATATACTTTGTTGAACTACAAACCGAAAGCGGTAAATCTATTGTTCATCAACTCTTTATCAATCATTAATATAAAAAAGAAAGGGGGCCTAAGCCCCTTTTTGGTTTATTTATAAATTTCTCTTCTGGCCGATAACAGCGTGTTGTACATCAGCGCGGCTACTGTCATAAGGCCCACGCCACCGGGTACAGGCGTAATGTAACTGCTCTTAGGCGCCACTTCGTCAAATTTCACATCTCCTTTCAGGGCAAAGCCACTTTTCTTGGTGGGGTCTACTACTCTGGTTAAGCCAACGTCTATTACCACAGCTCCTTCTTTCACCATATCGGCAGTAATAAATTCAGGTTTTCCTAATGCTGCAATCAGAATATCAGCCTGGCACGTGATTTCAGCCAGATTCGGCGTGCGGCTATGTACCAAAGAAACCGTACAGTTGCCAGGGTACGCATTGCGCTGCATCAGAATACTCATAGGCAAGCCTACTATCTGGCTGCGGCCTACTACCACACAGTGTTTACCGGCGGTTTCTATTTTATATCTTTTAATTAATTCCAATACCCCAAACGGTGTAGCAGAAATGTAGGCAGGCAACCCCTTGGCCATTCGGCCTATGTTGATAGGATGAAAACCGTCTACGTCTTTTCTGGGTTCTATGGCTTCAATTACTTTTTCAACATTTATCTGGGCAGGCAGCGGAAGCTGTACTATAAAGCCGTCAATATCTTCGTCGTCGTTCAGCTGTTGAATCACCTCCAGCAGCTCTTGTTCAGTAACACTTTCATCTCTTCTGATAAGAGTAGATTTAAACCCTATTTCTTCGCAAGACCTAATTTTACTGGCTACATAGGTTTCACTTGAACCATTGCTGCCAACTAATATGGCCGCCAGATGTGGGGTTTTACCACCTTCTGCCTTTAGTTTTTCAACTTCTTCTTTTAACTCCTGTTTTACCTGAGCCGAAATTAATTTTCCGTCTATAAGATTCATTGAACTGATTTTTAATGAGAATGCAAAGGTCTGTTAAATAGAACAAATTCAAAAATTAATCGTTGAAAATCTAATGAAGAGCCTACGCTAGCTTTTATTGCCTTTTTGGATATACTTAATCACTTTGTCCATATCAAATTCATCTTCTCCGCTCACACCCAGCATATCTTTCACATGGGCCGATGGCTTACCGTATTTCTGAAACGACCCCCAAATATGTTCAATAAACCAGGTAGGCTCATATCCCCATCGGGTATCCATAGCTTTTCTGATCAGGAAAGTGCGTTTAGAGATTTTAACAAAGATTTTCTTGTCGTATAGCGCATTGATAGAGTCGCTATGAAAAGCGAAGAGTCCTTCGGCTATTACTACATCAAATTTCTCTTTAAACTGCACCAGCACTTCTTCAAACAATGGGAAATCAATAGAATGAGGAGACTCCCAGTCTGTCCGGTTCTTTATCTTCGGAATCTGCGTTTCCGGAAACACAAAATCGTCCTGATGAAAAACAATTACTTTTTTGCCGTTTTTCCTGAAATGGGTTACCAGAAGATTGGCCAGCGTACTTTTACCGGAGCGGCTCACCCCGCCTATACCAATAAGCATGTGATTCTTTGATTATTTCGTAAAAATGTAAAATTCAGGCAATAAAATTAAATAAAAGTTTATTTTTGAATAAAATTCAAATCAATTACCTGACCTGATACAAATGGATAAAAACAAGCTTTCATTTTATGCCAGCTACATAGCTATTACATGCGGCGTACTCATTATTTCGCTCCGTTTTTTTACACCTACAGTTACTATTTCTAATTTGGTGATGGGTCTTGTTTTTATTACCGTTGGGCTCATCGGCCTCAGACGTTTCAGGCAATAACTGCCTTTTATTACCAAACTATTCAATAAATGCATCTTATGCGACTACATTTTATTAAAAGACTCATATTGTTCTCATTGTTCGTAACAGGCTCGTGCAGCCTTCAGGCACAACCTGCCTTTTATCTGAAACCTGCCCGGGTTTTTGATGGTGAAAAAATCTTTGAAAACTATGGTGTGTTAATAAAAAACAATAAAATAGAAAATGTTGGGTTACAGACAAACATTGAGAAAGACCTTGATAAAGACACCCGAATTATTGACCTGAAAAACTGTACACTTTTGCCAGGGCTCATTGAAGGCCACACACATATATTTCTTCATCCTTACAACGAAACCCCTTGGGACGACCAGGTTTTAAAAGAATCGCGCTCATACAGAACGGCCAGAGCTGTAACACATGCTGAAAAAACTTTAAAAGCGGGCTTTACTACTGCCCGGGATTTGGGTACTGAGGGTGCCGAATTTGACGATGTTGGTTTAAAAAGGGCAATCAATGAAAACATTATACCGGGGCCAAGATTACTGATTGCCACCAAAGCGCTGGTAGCCACCGGAAGCTATGCGCCCAAAGGGTTTGCTTCTGAAATTACTTTACCACAAGGAGCCGAAGAGGCTGACGGCCATGATGATTTGATAAAGAAAGTAAGAAACCAGATTGGCAAAGGCGCCGATTTAATTAAAATATATGCCGACTACAGATGGGGCCTGAGAGGTGAAGCAGCACCTACTTTTACGGTTGACGAAATTAAGCTGATTGTAGCTACAGCCCGAAGTGCAGGCAGACCAACAGTTGCGCATGCCTCAACACCGGAAGGAATGCGAAGAGCCATTGAAGCCGGTGTAGAAACCATTGAGCATGGCGACAACGGCACGCCTGAAATATGGAAACTGATGGTAGAAAAAAACGTGTACTTATGCCCTACCCTTGCAGCCGGTGACGCAATTTTGCAATACAGAGGCTGGAAAAAGGGCATTGAACCTGACCCGGAGCGTATTAAGCAGAAAAAACAGACTTTTAAAGAGATTATAAAGTCAGGCGTAAAAATTTGTATGGGAGGCGATGTAGGCGTTTTTGCACATGGAGACAACGCCCGGGAAATGCTAATGATGGTTGAATATGGTATGCAGCCTTTAGATGTGTTGAAATCAGCAACCAGTATTAATGCCGATGCTTTTCATATTGAAAAACAGGTAGGTAGAATTAAGCCCGGTTTACTGGCCGATATTTTGGTAGTAGAAGGCAACCCTGCACAAAACATACAAGCCATCAGAAATATAAAACTGGTAATGAAAGACGGAAAAATTATTGAATAGCCACTATAACAACCGCAATACGGCTATTCCGGAATGTTTTTTAATCCGGTTCAGGTAATCTGTTAAAGGCTCTGCCGAAATCATTACCTTTTTCATTTCCTGCGATGCATGCAGCAAATGTATTCTGCCATTTTTACGGATAGCAAAGCCCTCATGGTTAAAATCTAACCCTTCTATATTTGATGTAATGGCAATGATGTCTCCGTCTTCAATCTGGCTCTCCATCTTTTTTACATCAGCCTTGGGTATATAATAAAAACCATAACCGTTTAATTCAGATTCGTATCTGGTAACCTCTGCAAAGGTCTCCTGTTTCTGCAAATGCGGATACAAGCTGCGGTGCGTGGTCATGAAATTAATCAACTTGTCAGAAGGCACCCCACCCATCAATTCGGTCATGTCTTGTGCAATCTTGTTTTGCTCTGCTCTTACTGCCCATTCTTTAAAATAATGCAGCCTTGAGGCATAGCCTTCAATGTTGCCACTGCGGTAGCGAAGTTTTTTAAGATATGACAAAAAAACTGAGAAATCTGAAATAGGAGAATGCCTGGTAATAGCCAGAGCCGATACCGTTTCTACGAAAGTCCAGCAATCAAAATCTTTCAGTGTACACACCAGTTGTTCATTTGCTGCGGCATCCAGCATTCCGGCCTTATAAGGCTGGCCGATAAAAGATTGCGCTATTGTAATGGCTGTTTTTGCAGTGGTTTCGCTTTTGGGCAAATCCATTATTTGTTTAAAAATTTTTTCATCTGCGCTCTGGGCACGCAAACAAACCGGCACAAAAACCAGCAGTATAAAAACTAATATTTTTGATGAATTCAATTTTTGAAACATACAATAGGGATAATCGTTTGAGACACAAAGATAACAAAACCAGATTAGTTATTCATTAAATGCTCAATTTCATCAATAGTTATCGGTATGCCGTCCATCAGGTCAATATTTCCATGCGCGGTAATTAAAATATCATTTTCCAGCCTGATACCCAGTTTTTCTTCGGGTATATAGATGCCCGGCTCGCAGGTAAAAACCATACCGGGTTTAAATGTTTCATAACGGCTGCCCACGTCATGCACATCCAGACCCAGATGATGCGAAATACCATGCGGAAAATACTTGCGGTATAGTGGTGCCTCGGGGTCTTGCTTTGCTACTTCGTGGCGTTTTAATAAACCCAGTTCTATGAGTTCGTATTCAACTATTTTACCAGTTTCTTTTCTTAATTTATCGATCGTATTACCACTCACAATCATTTCACGGGCGGCATACAAAATTCTCAGTACGGCCTGATACACCGCTTTCTGCCGCTCGCTGAACCTGCCATTTACGGGCAGGCAGCGGGTAATATCTGCATTATAATTAGCATATTCTGCCCCAAAATCAAGCAGAACCAGGTCACCGTCTTTGCATCGTTCATTGTTGGTTACATAGTGCAACACACAGGCATTGGCGCCTGATGCAATAATGGGTTGAAAGGCATGGCCACGAGAGCGATTCATTAAAAACTCGTGCGTCAGCTCGGCTTCCAGTTCAAATTCATACACATCAGGTTTCAGAAACTTAGCCATCCGGCGTAAGCCTCCGGCAGAAATACCAATGGCTTTTTTTAACAAATCTATTTCAGCGGCTTGTTTAACAACCCTGAACCGGCGCATTAACGGGGCAAGCCTTTCTAATTGGTGTAGCGGAAACTGTAACTTAAAATCGTTCACAAACCGCCGCTCTCTTGTCTGAAACTTCCAGTCGGCTCCATCATGCTCATTCAGATTCAGATATACCTGCTCGGCCTCAAAAACCAGCTTGCGCAGTAAGGGTTCAAAACTGTTTACCCACACCACTTTCTTTATTCCAGATATATCGGTAGCCTGTTCTTTACTCAGTTTTTCGCCTTCCCATATTTTTATATGCTCGCTGGTTTCCCTTATCAGTAATATTTCTCTGAAATTTTCGTCCGGAAAATCCGGAAACAAAATCAGAATACTTTCTTCCTGGTCTATACCTGTTAAATAAAACAAATCGTTGTTTTGTCTGAACCCCAGAGTACCGTCAGCATTGCTCGGAATGACATCGTTCGACAGAACAATGGCCATCGATTTGGGTTTTAATAAACCCTTGAGCCTTGCCCGGTTAGATGAAAAGAGAGTGGAATCAATTGGTTCGTAACGCATAAAGGGAATAAATTATGGGTAGTTTTAACTACAAGACGAATATTTTCAATTAAATTTATATTCTGAAACAGTCTGCGGATTGTCAGTTATTTATACAACAGAATATCGGTAAGCCTATATTGCGCATTGGGTTATAAAATTATGAATTATTGCATTGGTATGGCAAGTGTACGTCAAATTTTCATATTCTTATCTTTCTTTTCTTCGTTTTCTTTTCAGGGGTTTTCACAGCATAAATATTGGGTGTTGTTTAAAGACAAAGAAACCGGCCTGTCGGCAGCGGTATCTGAGCAATGTAAAGAAAACAGAAAAACGCTTGGTATACCTGCAAGCCAGTATACTGACATACCTGTTTGCGGCAGGTATATCTCTATATTGAAGAGTTACCAAATAAGCCCCGTGAATGAGTCTCGCTGGCTCAATGGTATCTCAGCCTATCTGCTGCCTGAGCAATTGCAGGTGGTTAGAAATTTGCCTTTTGTAAGCAATGTGATACTTATAGACAGTAAATTGTATCCGGCAACCATTAATCGTTCTGAAGTTACGGATGATATACGGGTAGATTTCGCCATGAAACAGGTAGGTATTGAAGGGTTCTTACAAACTGGCCTGAACGGAAACGGAGTAACCATTGGCGTTATTGATGCCGGGTATTATGGTGTCAGTGAGTCGCCGGCATTGGGTCATTTACTGACCGGAAACCGGATTCTGGGGGTAAGAGACTATATAAACCCCAGGAAAACGAATCATTTTGATGAACGCGAGACCGGCTCTGATTTTCATGGCACTGAGGTGCTGACTGCCATAACAGGCAAAACACATGATAATAAAATTCAGTTTGGCCTTGCCACGCAGGCGAAGTTTTATCTGGCCAGAACTGATACCGGTGGCAGGGAGTTCAGAGGTGAGGAAGACAACTGGGTAGCAGCGATGGAGTGGATGGACAGCCTGGGTGTACGATTAATTAATACCTCATTGGGGTATGCCAAAGGTTTCTCGAATCCGAAAGAAGATTACAGCCCTGAACAAATGAACGGCAACACCAGTACCATTGCCAAAGCCGCCAGAATAGCAACCGAAGAAAAAGGCATAATACTGGTGGTTTCTGCAGGGAATGAAGGCGGTGACCGCGACTGGCGTATTATATCTACCCCTGCTGATGTAGAAGGAGTAATTGCAGTTGGCGCCACCAACGAAAACGGTCTAAAAATGGGCTATAGCAGTATTGGCCCCGATTTTCTGGATTACCTGAAACCCAATGTATCCTGCTACTCATTATATGGCACATCGCTGGCCGCGCCTGTTATTACTGGCTTTGTGGCCTGTTTGCTGCAGGCGAATCCGAAGTTGACCAATAAGGCCGCTAAAAATTTCATTGAAAAATCAGCCAGCCTGTACCCATTCGGCAACAATTATATTGGCTACGGCATACCCAATGCAGCCAAAGCCCTTGACCTGATGATGAGCTCAGACAAAGAGCCGCTTGATAATAGAAATCGGGTCAGGACAGTCTCTGTACCGGAAAATGAACGTAATATTGAAATAAATGTAACACCCGGCGAAGTGGTCAGTGTTTTTCATAAAAGAACACCAACACTGGTTTTATCGCAAGATGCCAGCAAGGCCCGGCAAAACACCATTTTATTGAAACGAAATGCGCATATAAAGCACACTACCATTGTTAAAAAAGATGAAGTAATTGAAATTATCTGGCTCTGATTCACATTATCAGAGGCGATAATCTGGTTTTAATGAATATCTTTTTTAGTATATTGCCCAAAGAACAAAGTCTATCAATTATCTATAATCAACCAAGGCTGGTAAGCCTTTTTACAATGAAAAAAATCGTACTATACAGTTTATTGGGTTTATTCTTATTTCATGGAACCAAAGCCCAGAAGAAGTTAATGGTTTACACTGCTCCTATCGGTTTGCAGACCTACACCTACCGAAACATAATGCCGAAGGACGTGCCGGGTACATTAGACCTTATAAAAGCGCTGGGAATAACCGAAATTGAAGGTGGAGGTGCCAACGGATATTCGTTAGAGGAATTTAAAAAAATGTGTGATGAACGCGGAATAAAGATTCCGTCGACCGGCGCAGGATATGAAGAGCTACGGAAACCAGAGGAAATCGTAAAAAAAGCGAAGGCTTTGGGGTCTAAATTTGTTATGTGTGCCTGGATACCCCATAAAGGCGACAACTTTACAATTGAAGATGCCAAAAAAGCAGTAGAAGATTTTAACTATGCCGGAAAAGTGTTGAAAGAAAACGGAATAACATTTTGTTATCATGACCACGGTTATGAGTTCAGACCTTATGAAGATGGCACTTTAATGGACTACCTGATAAAGAATACCAACCCGGCTTATGTTTCGTTTGAAATGGATGTACTCTGGACCATTCATGGAGGCGGAAACCCGGTAGCACTGTTAAAGAAATATGGCAGCCGCTGGAAACTGATGCACGTAAAAGATTTGAAAAAAGGTATCAAAGGTGATTTCTCAGGTCATACGCCGTCAGAAAATGATGTGGTATTAGGCACAGGCCAGGCCGACTGGGTAAATATTTTTAAAGAAGCTAAAAAGGCGGGCATCAAGCACTTTTTTATTGAAGATGAAAGCAACAATGAGCTTATCAACGTACCCAAAAGCATTGCGTATTTGAAAGGTTTAACGGAATAATCATTCTATGCCGACTTCAGTCGCTATTACTAATAAAATACCTTTGTTTAAATAGTTGTGACCGGGGTGGCGTACCACTTCAATCACTGTTATACTGAATCAACAAAAAGCAAAGAGGAGAAACTACCCGGTCTCTCCTCTTTGCTATTATCAATCTGAAATCATTGTTTATTTAACCACTCCAATATATAATCTGCGTCTTCTTTCCAGGTGGGTTGGCCTAACACATAGTGGTTACGGCCTTTAAATTCTTTGTAATCGAGTATTGAGCCAGACTGTTTATAAGCTTTATAATTACGCTTATTTAAATGTGCAGGAATAATGGTGTCTAAATCACCAGAGGTTATCAGCAAAGGCGCATGAGGTTTGGCAAAGTCTACTTTAGCTGCGCTGGTTAAACCACCTCTGGCCACCGTTTTAGATTCAGGTATGGTGTATTTTTCGTAGGCTTCTTTTTGGGCCTCTAATTGCATAGTGTTTACAAACGCATATTGCCAGTCTTTAAATGACATCAGATATGATTTTTTCAATGATGTAAACAACCCTAGCGCTTTCCAGCCAGCTTTCAGGAACGAAAATTCATAAGGAAAAACACCCAAAGGTGGCACCGGATGAATAGCAATACCGGCAGCGGCCAGACCACGGTTTACGAGTATCTGGGTAATTAAACCACCTAATGAATGCCCGATGATGATGGGTTTCTCTGTGTAACTGCTTACAATTTTAGCATAATGGTCAATCAGTTCATCCAGCGTTAATGCTGCTAAATCAGTGTCGTTGGGTTGTCTGTTTCGCAGGTCGGCAGCAGTTGGGGCGTCTTTATAAGGCCATGCGGGAGCCACTGTGTTATAGCCTTTACTCTCAAAGTAACGTTGCCATTCTTCCCATGAGGAATTGTGTACAAAAGCGCCGGTAATGAATACGATGTTATTGGTTGTGATATTTTTCATTGTAGTAAAATTTAATGTTTCTTGTTGGCGTAGTCATCGTTGACTACACCACAAAGGTCATACATGGGCATGACAATAATTTTAACCTAAGTTAAAATCGACAGAAACCTTAATTTTTTTCTGAATGAATTATTTCCCTACCAGACGTTTTCTGATACGGCTGAGGGATGGGCCCTGAATACCCAGATAAGAAGATATCTGATAGAGAGGTATTGAATTGAAAATATCGGGGTGGTCTTCCAGTAATTGTAGATACCGCTGCTCCGGTTTCTGAAACAGAAAACTTTCAGTACGGTTCATCGATACCCCAAAGGCAAGCTCGGCAATGATTCTACCCAGATGCTCCCATTGATGCGACTGCCGGTATAATTTATTCAAATCATCAATATGAATGTATAATATCCGCGAGTCAGTCATCGCCTGTGTGTAGTAATTACAAGGAGTTTGTGTAATAAAACTCTTAAAAGAAACCACCACTTGATTTTTTGAGTAAAAGAAAACATTCTTTTCTTCACCGGTATCATCATCAACATAATAAGTTCTGAATACTCCGTCCAGAATAAACCCCAGATACTTACATACGTTGCGATACTCGTTATAATACTCGCCTTTTTTGTAGCTTTTCTTCTGCCAGTAAGAAGCCGAGATGCTGAATTCGTCTTCATCAATATCAGCCAGTGCTTTTAGGGCTTGAGCGAGTATTTCAAGGTCGGTAGGCATAATAGGAGTAGATACAAGGTTTATCAAAGCTACTCATTACATGCAAACCCGACAAGTTTTTCCTAAAACTTCCTTTGCAACCTATTACTTCTTATTTTTAAAGTGGGTAATGACTTTTCCATCAAATCGGCGTACGCCATCTAAAGCGCCAAACCAGATGCTTCCATCATGCGCTTCTAAAATGCCGAAAATCATGCCTGTATTAGCCTCAAATTCTGGATTTATTTTGGATACAGTTGGCTTTTGATTGGATAAAGACTTAGCCTCATATCGGGCAAGCTCCCATCTTCTGGTATACCCATTTTGTGCGCTCGTCCAGATGTTTCCATTTTTATCTTCATAAATAAACCCTACAAAATCTTTTGTGAAATTGGTAAATACTTTGCCTCCGGCCCTGAGCGCACCTGATGGGTCATAGCGCCAAAGACCATCTTTCCCACCAAGCCAGATATTCCCCTTTTTGTCTTCAATTATCGAGCGGACATTCGTAAATGTTTCACCATTGTTGGTAAGTACAGTAAATTTCTTGCCATCATAAACGTAAGCATTGCCTCTTGTACCAAACCAGAATTTCCCTGTTTTGTCCTCAATGATAGCATTCACATCATTATCGTCTTTATTAGCATTTGGTAATCCGCCATTCGGTTTATAATTCTGAAACGCTTTCCCATCGTAGCGGCTTGCACCGCCTAACGTACCAAACCACATATTACCTCTCTTATCTTCATAACTATAAGGAACACTGTCATTGACAAGTCCATCCTTAGTTGTAAAATTCCGAAAAGATTTCTCACCTGCCGAGGGGTTATAATAATAAACACCAGAACCAATGGACGTGAACCAGAAATTCCCTTTTCTATCTTCTGTAACAGAAAAAAAACGGGCAGAGCTTACATCCTTTATAATATTAGTAAATGATTTTCCATCATACCGATAAACCCCATCAAACGCAGCAAACCAGATGTTGCCCTTTTTGTCTTGCTTGATTGTCCGGTTAATAGTGCTGGGTACATTAGATGTAAGTATCTCTTTTGTTTCAATATTGCTGTTAACTATAAACAGGTCTGACCTGATTTGTGCTTTGCATAAAGTGCCGGAAACTAGCATCAACAAAAGATAGAGGTGTAGAAATTTTGTCATTTTCATTATTTATTAGGGGTTTAACAAATCTAGAAGTTTTTGCACTTAGCTTTGTCGAAACACTTGTAAAAAAAGGTTAATGAAATGTTAATCTTTTCGTAGAGCCACACTACGTGTGGCTTCAATGGTATATCTACACCTTTAAATCAATTTTGTGTGACAAAACCAATTCCTGAATGTCCAAATTCTGCGATAAGCCGCAAGCATTGCGGCTCTACCAGAATACCAACAAAAAACCTCTCTGCATTTTGCAAAGAGGTTCTCATATAATTTGAAACGCAGAATCTATTCTGATTACCCAACACTACCTTCTAACGAAATTTCCAAAAGTTTTTGTGCTTCTACTGCAAATTCCATTGGCAATTGGTTCAATACCTCTTTCACATATCCGTTTACAATTAAGGCAACGGCCTGTTCGGTAGGTATACCACGTTGGTTACAGTAAAACAACTGGTCTTCGCCTATTTTTGAGGTAGTGGCCTCATGCTCAACAGAAGCCGATGAATTGTTTACTTCAATATAAGGGAAAGTATGCGCTCCGCAACGGTCACCTAGCAGCAATGAATCACACTGCGAGAAGTTACGTGCATTTTGCGCTCTTTTCGAAATGTCTACCAATCCTCTATATGAGTTCTGGCTTCTACCCGCCGATATACCCTTCGATACAATACGGCTCTTGGTGTTTTTACCGATGTGTATCATCTTGGTTCCGGTATCTGCCTGTTGCATATTATTGGTTACAGCCACCGAATAAAACTCACCGATTGAGTTATCGCCACGCAAAATAACTGATGGGTATTTCCAGGTAATGGCTGACCCGGTTTCAACCTGTGTCCATGATATTTTAGAACCTTCGCCAAAACACAAACCGCGTTTGGTAACAAAGTTATAAATACCACCTTTACCCTCTTTATCGCCCGGGTACCAGTTTTGAACGGTAGAGTATTTCACCTCGCTGTCTTTATGGGCAAAAATTTCAACCACAGCAGCGTGCAATTGGTTTTCGTCACGCTGAGGGGCAGTACAACCTTCAAGATAACTTACGTAAGCGCCTTCTTCCGCTACTATCAACGTACGTTCAAACTGGCCTGTACCGGCTGCATTGATACGGAAATACGTTGAAAGCTCCATTGGGCAGCGTACCCCCTTTGGAATGTAACAAAACGAGCCGTCAGAAAAAACCGCGGCATTTAAAGCCGAATAAAAATTATCTTTAACCGGAACAACAGAACCCAGATATTTCTGAACCAGCTCCGGGTGCTCCTGAATAGCTTCTGACATTGAGCAGAAAATAATTCCCATTTCTTTCAGCTTTACCTTAAAGGTGGTAGCCACTGAAACAGAATCAATCACGGCATCAACTGCTACACCAGACAGGCGCTCCTGCTCTTTTAAAGAAATACCCAGACGCTCAAAAGTACGGCGCAACTCGGGGTCTATCTCATCAAGGCTATTGATTACCTTTGTCTGCTTAGGTGCCGAATAATACTTAATAGACTGAAAATCAACAGGTTGATACTTTACATTAGGCCATTGGGGTTCGGTCATGGTTTGCCAGATTCTGAACGCGTTCAAGCGCCATTGCAGCATCCATTCAGGCTCGTTCTTCTTTCCAGAAATAGCACGAACCACACTTTCATCTAATCCAGCCGGAACCTCATCAGCTTCAATATCTGTATAAAACCCGTATTTATATTCAGAGGTTGTTAATTCTTCTAATAATTCTAAGTCCTTACTCATGTATTTTTGCTTTATGCTCTGTTAGGCTAACACCGGTTAAGCAATATTTGTTCGCAAATTTAGCCTTAATAGCAATAAGATGCGCTTTTTTATTAAATTATTATGATTACATACCGTTTTAACCTATTTAACAGCCTGGAAAGTGGCAACAAGCTGGTATTTGGTACCTTTATAATCAATATTTGTTTTGCCGGTAAACACGTTTTCTGAGAGGTCAACAATTTCAAAAACGGTATCCTTTAGTTCAACTCCCAAAAATACAATTCTGTCAATCTTAAACTTGGTTTCATTATCAGTAAAGCTCCAGTTTGAACTCAGAATTAAATCCGGGTCTGCGGCATTACATTTTGATGCGCCTTCCCTGAGCTCATAAGTACCATTTACAGCAAACACCAGCAGGTTATCTGTTATACATGCTTGTTGGGTAGACACCAGATCAATTTTGGCATCTGTGGTAATACTGGCCTCGGCTTTGGTGATTTTCCAGGATTTTGAAGAGGCGCCGGCCATCAATTCAGTTCTTGACTTAAGCACAGTTTCTTTTTTGTCTTTACACGACCAAATGGCCAGCATACCCAATACCAGTACAAATACTATTTTGTGGAGTTTCATTGTCTTTCAATAATTTATGATAAATCAGTTTTTAAAATTTCAACTATTCTTTTACCCGTTTGTGCCGATGCCCCTGCACTACCTAATATCGCTCTTATTCTTTTGTAGTCAGCCAGTTGAGTATCTCTTTCGGGCGACTTTACAACAACTTTCTTTATTTCAGTAGCAATGTTATCTGGTGTAAGCTCATCCTGAATCAACTCTCTTACGGCTTCTTTTTCTGCAATTAGATTAACTAATGAAATATACGGCACTCTGATTAACCTGCTGGCTATGCTATAAGATAACCAGCTTGTTTTATAACACACCACTTGTGGCACGCCAAACAAGGCGGTTTCGAGGGTAGCCGTACCAGAAGTTACCATTGCGGCCTGCGCATGTGTCAGCAAATCATAGGTCTGGTCCGTTATCAGGCTTACCTCATGCCCCAGAAACTTTTCATAAAATTCGGCAGGTAAATTTCCTACCCCAGCTATAACGAACTGGTATCCCTGAAATTGCGCTTTGGTTGCAACCATCAGTTCAAGCATTTTTTCAACTTCCTGCCGTCTGCTACCCGGCAGTAAAGCAATTATTTTCTTTTCTTCCAGTTGGTTTTGTTTCAGAAAATCAGGGTTTGGTTTAAAAGCCGCAATGGCATCAAACAACGGATTACCTACAAACTCAACTTCATAGTTGTACTTGCGAAAGAAATCTACTTCGAACGGAAAAATGACAAATAACTTATCAATATTTTTTTTCAGCTGCAAAGCGCGGCTTTGGTTCCAGGCCCAAACCTTTGGCGATATATAATAGAACATTTTATACCCTTGTGGTTTTGCCCATTTGGCTATCCGCATATTAAATCCGGCGTAGTCAACCAACACAATGCCATCGGGTTTAAATTCGTCAATCTGCTTTTTACACAAACTAAAAAAGCCAAGAATTTTGGGCAGATTGGCCAGCACTTCTGCAAACCCCATAAATGCCAGGTCTTTATAATGCATCAATACTTCTGCCCCGGCCTCCTGCATGTAGTCTCCACCCCAACCTTTTATCACAGCCTGTGCATCTGCCTGTCTGATAGCCTTAATCAGATTTGATGCGTGCAAATCTCCTGAGCGTTCACCTGCTATAATAAAGTACTTCATAATTATCAGTATTGAAGAACTTCAGAAACCGGAAATCAGTCGCCGAAGTACTCAACATAATGGTTAGGTGTTTCTATAAGTTTTACACAGTGCAAAGTAGTATTGTATTTTTCTTTCAGTACCGGTGCCAGAATTTTCCAGATTTCAACGGCAAATATTTCTGTTGTCGGATACTTACCTTTCAAAAAAGGCACGTCTTCATTCAGAAAAGTATGGTCTACCTTATCCGTTACCTCGCTTTTCATTACTTTACTTAAATCTTTCAGATCCATCACAAAACCTGTATTGGGGTTTATTTCGCCTTTCACGGTTACAACCAGCTCCCAGTTGTGCCCGTGTATGTTTGAACACAAACCAAAAACCTCTCTGTTTTTTTCGTCCGACCACTCCGCATTCCATAATCTGTGAGCAGCGTTGAATCGCTCACGCCTGGTTATATAAATCATATTAGTTATTATTACTCACACCGCCTGTTCAGGACGGGGCATTCTTCAAAAATTTTACAAAAATATCACCAAAAAAACATTAACACATTGCTGCTAAAGTGGTTCCGGGGCATATTCTTTAAAAAGTGCAATTTAATCAAAGTTAAGTCTATGGATTTACGTTTAGGAATGCATTAAATTTGCAATCTAATAACACTACTTAAAGTTCTATGATAATTGTTACGGGTGCCGCTGGTTTTATTGGAAGCTGTTTGATACAACGGTTGAATCAAGATGGCTTTAATTTTATCATTGCGGTTGACGACTTTTCTAATCCGCTGAAAATGAACAATTTAGCGAACAAGAAAATTCAGGAATTTGTTCACCGTGACGTTTTCTTTGAATGGCTTGATAAAAATCAGGCTGAAGTTGAGTTTTGTTTTCATATTGGCGCACGTACAGACACCACAGAATTTGATCAGGAAATTTTCAATAAACTGAACCTGAACTATTCAAAGCAAATATGGAAAAAGTGCCATCAATACCAGATTCCTCTGGTATACGCCTCATCTGCTGCCACCTATGGTAACGGAGAATTTGGGTACGATGATAATGAGCTGCTGATTCCGCAATTAAAACCTTTGAACCCCTACGGCGAATCAAAAAATGATTTCGACAAATGGGCTCTTACACAAAAAGAATCGCCTTTCTTCTGGGCTGGTCTTAAATTCTTCAATGTTTTTGGACCGAATGAATATCACAAAGGCAGAATGGCCTCGGTTATATTTCATTCTTATAATCAGATTAATGCCACAGGGGGTATAAAGTTGTTTAAATCTCACCGTGCCGATTATAACGACGGTGAACAAATGCGCGATTTCATATACGTGAAAGATTTAATTGATGTACTTATTTATCTGATGCACTCGCGCCGTAACTCGGGTATTTATAACCTGGGCACAGGCAAAGCGCGTACCTTTCTGGATCTGGCCAAGGCAACTTTCGCTGCGTTGAACCTTGAACCACAGATAGAATTTATAGATACACCCGCCGACATACGCGATAAATATCAGTATTTTACTCAGGCAAATATGAGCAAGCTGCGCATGATTGGTTTCAAAAAACCTTTTACTTCACTGGAAGACGCAGTGCACGACTACGTGAGTAACTATCTGGTTGGAGATAAATATCTATAGAATCTTCATTTTATCCTCTTTTTCTTACTATTTTTGCGAACAAATGTATCGGTTACAGATTTCTGATATATCTATCAGCATTTTTGTATCGAATCAAACACAGGCGGGCTTTAAAACCAGAGGCACTGCCAATCTTATCCGGAACTTAACAGTAAATGAAAAATATTCGCAATTTTTGCATTATTGCACACATTGACCACGGCAAAAGTACACTTGCCGACCGCCTTCTTCAATCTACCAATACAATTTCAGACCGTGATATGCAAGCCCAGGTGCTTGATGATATGGACCTTGAAAGAGAACGCGGTATTACCATCAAGAGCCACGCTATTCAGATGAACTACACGTTTGAAGGCGAACAATACATACTAAACCTTATAGATACCCCCGGTCACGTCGATTTCAGTTACGAGGTTTCACGTTCTATTGCCGCCTGTGAGGGCGCGCTTCTGGTGGTTGATGCGTCGCAGGGTATTGAGGCACAAACCATCAGTAACCTGTTTCTGGCTCTGGACCATGACCTGGAGATAATACCTGTTTTAAATAAAATTGACCTCCCCGGCGCAATGCCAGAGGAAGTTAAAGACCAAATTGTTGACCTGATTGGCTGCGACAGAGATTCTATTATTCCGGCAAGTGCGAAAGAAGGAATTGGTATCAATGAAATTCTTGAAGCCATTATAAAACGTATAAAAGCGCCGGCGGGGAATCCGAAGGCAGAGCTGCAGGCACTTATTTTCGACTCTCAGTTTAATTCATACCGTGGTATAGAGGTTATTTTCCGTGTAAAGAACGGCCGTATCAGTAAAGGCGACAAAGTAAAATTTGTGGCTACCGGTAAAGAGTACATTGCCGATGAAGTTGGTATTCTTAAACTTCAGAAAGAAGCCAGAGACTTTGTTGACTGCGGAGACGTTGGTTACATTATTTCAGGTATAAAGGTGGCCAAAGAAGTAAAAGTGGGTGATACCATTACTCATGCTGAAAACCCTACCAAAGAAGCCATTAAAGGTTTTGAAGAGGTAAAGCCTATGGTTTTTGCAGGTATTTATCCGGTTGAGACTTCAGAGTTTGAAGACCTGAGAGAAGCCATGGAAAAACTTCAGCTGAATGATGCCGCCCTTATTTGGGAGCCTGAAACATCAGCAGCCTTAGGTTTTGGTTTCAGGTGCGGTTTTCTGGGTATGCTTCACATGGAAATTGTGCAGGAGCGCCTGGAACGTGAGTTTGATATGACTGTATTAACCACCGTGCCATCGGTGCGTTTCAATGTAATTGATAAAAAAGGCGATACGCTGGAGGTTTCAGCGCCGTCTGAAATGCCAGACCCCAACTATATTGACTGGATTGAGGAACCGTTCATCAATGCCCAGATTATTACAGCCGCCGACTACGTGGGCCCGATTATGGGTTTATGTATGGAAAAAAGAGGTATCCTGAAAAACCAGGTTTACCTGACAGCCACACGCGTGGAGCTAACTTTTGAAATGCCGCTTTCAGAAGTCGTATTTGATTTCTTCGACAAACTAAAAACCATATCCAGAGGCTATGCCTCTCTTGATTATCATCTGATTGGCTATCGTGAGTCTAACCTTGTTAAACTGGACATTCTGCTTAATGGTGAACCGGTTGATGCTCTTTCGGCCATTGTGCACCGCGACAAGGCGTATGACTGGGGTAAAAAGCTTTGCGAAAAACTACGCGAGTTATTGCCGCGCCAGCAATTTGAAATTGCCATTCAGGCAGCCATTGGCGCTAAAATTATTGCCCGTGAAACCGTGAAAGCGTTGCGTAAAGACGTAATTGCCAAGTGTTATGGTGGCGATATTTCGCGTAAGCGTAAGCTATTGGAAAAACAGAAAAAAGGTAAAAAACGCATGCGCCAGATTGGGACCGTAGAGGTGCCGCAGGAAGCATTTATGGCAGTATTGAAAATCAGCTGATAAAAGCGTATCCGGGCAACGCTTTGGCGTTGATGCACCTGTAGTTCTGGTATGTGAGATAAAAATTCTTAAACACGTATGCCCATTCTATTAGGATTTATTAATATAATAGGTTTGTTTCTCTATTTCAGAGATTGTAAAGATAATGGAAACAGGGTTTCATTCATTAAGTCGCTGCTTACCTTTTCGGTGTTTGTATTTCTAGTTACAGAGGTGTCAGCGTTTTTTAACTGCCTCAACTCTGTTTTTTTAATTACATCTTACGTTTTGCTCGCCTTGTTTTTATTCAGGGTAGTTTTTTTAAAGAAGAAATGGGCTTTTGTTCATTTAAGCAATATTAGCCTTACGCAGTACTTATCAGGCTTTAATGCTTTATTTTTCGTTTTCCTTTTCCTTGTTCTGGGGTTTCTTACTTTTTATGTAACCCCAAATAATACAGATGCCTTAAATTATCATCTGGCCAGGGCTGACTTTTGGATACAAAACCAGAACCTGCAGCATTACCCTACCACTTCCCCCTTTCAGCTATATTACAACGTTTTGTCGGAGTATTTTCTTTTACACACCCTGGTGCTGGCCGGCGGAGATTACTTTGTCAATGCAGTGCAGTTTGTGTCAATGGCAGGCTCATTAGTGGCTGCTTCTCTTATAGGGCAGGTATGGGGGCTAAGCAAAAAAGGGCAAGGTCTTGCAGCCATCCTTGTTTTCAGTATTCCAATGGGGGTTTTGCAATCAACCACAAGCCAGAACGACTACCTGGCAAGTTTTTATTTCATTTGCTTTTTATTTTTTGGCAGTTTAATTTTTAAAAATAAAACCACCATACCCGACAAGCAATTCTACTGGGCCATTGCAGCCCTTATGCTCGGCGGCTTTACAAAATATACTACTTTTATATATAGCATAGGGTTTATTTTATTGTATGCAGTGTTTGTTTTCAAAAACAACTGGAAGGCAGCCATCAAAATCGGGTTTATTTCAGTAGGCTTGTTTCTCTTAACCTTTTCCGCTTTCTTTTATCGCAATTTCATAGTTTTTGGTAACATCCTGATGCCCTCTCCCGGCAGTTTATTATACTATAATTATAGAAATGAACAAGCAGGTTTAAAAGTTACGCTGTCTAATCTTTCAAAAATTGTTGGTAACCATATCGGTCTGCCTTTTAACTCCTGGAATTACGCCTACGACGGTTTCATTCAGGGTTTTCATCAGTTTATAGGTTATGACCTCAACAATCAGGCGTCAACGTTTGCCACATATAATACGCTTTTTTCTATCGGAGAAGATTTCTCAGGCAATTTTATTCATTTCTTTCTGATTCTCTTTTGTGCCTGTTGGTTTGTTTATCCTAAAAACAGACAGTCACAGGTTAAGAAAACCGTGCTAGTTTATTTTACGCTGGCCGTTATTGGTTTAATAAGCTATGCCAGTATTTTTAAATGGCAAACCTTTCATTCGCGTACTCAATTACCATTTTTTATAGGTGTAATGCCCGTTGCAGCGTTAATTGGCATGCAGGTAATAAAAAACAGAAACAGGCTATTGAATAACCTAATTACCTTATTGTTGATTTCCACACTTCCGTTTGTTTTTTGCAATACGCTTAAACCAATTATACCGGCTGCCTATTTTTTTAAGAAAGCCCTTGTGTATGTACCGCACACCATTGGAGGCCGGGAGTCTGAACTTGGTGAAAAAGAATATAAAGAATTAACCGGAAAAGGATATTATACCAAAACCACTAGCCAGGACTTCGCCAATGTGGCTTATCAGATAAAGCCGGATGTGAGTCTGGCTGAACGCAAGGAAATATTCAGGATTCTTGACCGCACACCATATTATGATTTTGCCAGACATAATATTTTTGAACGTAAAGAATGGAAACAGGGATATTTTACATTTGACAATAAAACCTACAAAGCTTTTAACGGAATATTTGCCAGCTTAAGAAAAAATGACCATAATCTGGGCTTAGCGCTGGAAACCAACTGGGTTCATCCTTTTTTTATGTATGGTAAAAGCAAATACGGTAACAGTTTCAGGTTTGAGTACGTAAAATATCCGCCAGAACTCAAGGCTATACCCAATGCGCAAAAATCTTTTACGTATAGCGCGCTGGTAACTAACGATTCACTGATCATCAATAAATTGGCACCGGTAACAGCAGAAAAGAAGCAATTTGATAATATGACGCTCCTATTGCTGCAAAAGCCTGTAAATGAAGTATTTTACAAATAAAAATAAAGGCAGCAAAGAGCCGTACCCGAAAATTTAAAATTAAATTCTATCAAGTTTTCAAGGACATTAGGCTACTTTGTTATAATTTTAAGACTTGAATAAATAAAATCAAAAAAACCAGCAAATTTTATACAATGGCAGAAGTAATCCGAATGCCCAAGATGAGCGACACCATGGAAGAAGGTGTGATAGCAGCATGGCATAAAAAAGTTGGAGATACAGTAAAATCAGGCGATATTCTTGCAGAAGTAGAAACCGATAAGGCCACCATGGATATGGAGTCTTATTATGACGGAACACTTCTTTATATCGGTGTTGAGAAAGGACAGTCGGTTCCGGTTGATGCGATAATGGCAGTGGTAGGTAAACCCGGTGAAGACTTCCAAAGCCTGCTCAATGGCGGTGGTGCTGCTGCACCTGCAGAAGCGCCGAAAGAAGCTGCGCCAGCGCCACAAGCTGCTGCACCGGCTGCCCCTGCTGTTGATGTTTCTAATATTAAAGCAAAAACTGTTGAGATGCCACTTCTGAGCGACACCATGACAGAGGGTGTTATTCATGCATGGTTGAAAAAAGTAGGTGATAAAGTGAAGTCTGGCGATATTCTGGCAGAAATTGAAACAGATAAAGCCACTATGGAACTAGAGGCGTATGAAGACGGCACATTATTGTATATTGGTGTTGAGGCTGGTAAAGCAGCCAAAATAAATGAGGTAATTGCGGTAATTGGCGAAGAAGGTGCCGATTATCAGGCTTTGTTGAACAGCCAGGCTGGCGCTGCTGCCCCTGCCCCGGCAGAAACAAAAACCGAAGAGGCTGCTGCTCCGGCACAGGCTTCTGCAGCAACTGAATCTCATGCTGCCAATAACGGACGTATTCTTGCCTCTCCTTTGGCCAAACGCCTTGCAGAAGAAAAAGGTATTAACCTTTCTGATGTGAACGGTTCTGGTGAAGGTGGAAGAATAGTTAAGAACGACGTTGACAGTTTCAAACCTCAGGCTAAGCCTGCTGCGGCCGCGCCAAGCGCTGCCCCTGTGGTAGCTGCTGCACCTGCCGGTCAGGAAAGTTATGAGGATGTTCCGCTTTCGCAAATGCGTAAGACAATTGCCCGTCGCTTATCTGAATCTAAATTCTCTGCTCCAGAGTTCTATCTAACGATGGAGATAACAATGGATAAAACCATTAAGGCAAGAGAGGCCATGAATGAGGTGTCGCCGGTTAAGATTTCATTTAACGACATCGTTATCAAAGCGGTATCTGCGGCACTTACCAAACACCCAATGGTAAATGCATCGTGGATGGGAGATAAAATCCGTAAAAATCATCATGTACATATTGGTATGGCCGTAGCTGTTGAAGAAGGTCTATTGGTACCGGTTATTCGTTTTGCCAATACCAAAACGCTTTCGCAGATTGCAGCTGAAACCAAAGACCTTGGTGGAAAAGCCAAAAACAAACAGTTACAGCCTAAAGATTGGGAAGGTAACACCTTTACAGTAAGTAACCTGGGTATGTTTGGTATTGATCAGTTTACTTCTATTATTAACCCGCCTGAGTCTTGTATTCTGGCTGTAGGTGCTATTAAAGAAACGGTAGGCGTAAAAGACGGGCAGTTCTTTGCAACCAACATTATGAAACTAACCCTTACCTGCGACCACCGTGTGGTTGACGGAGCTACGGGCGCTGCGTTTCTGGTTACGCTGAAACAATTGCTGGAAGAGCCATACAAATTGTTGGTATAGTATTTTGAGTTACATATTATGTTTATATAGATAAATCCCTCAGTGAATACATGAGGGATTTATTTCTTTGTACAGGTTGTTATATAGCCACAACCGTATCTGGATTAATAATAGCTTATGATAGTGGGCCTGTGGCCGATAATAAAAATTAACAATGGAAAAAATACACTCAACCACCGTACTTGGTGTAATACATAATGGTAAAGTTGCCTTAGGAGCAGACGGCCAGGCAACCATGGGAAACACCATTGCCAAAAGCAATGTTCGTAAAGTAAGAAAACTACATGGAGGCAAAATACTGGCAGGATTTGCCGGCTCAACCGCCGATGCCTTTACACTGATAGAAAGATTTGAAGACAAACTTAACAGCTATGGTGGCAACATGAAAAGAGCCGCCATTGAACTGGCCAAAGACTGGCGCATGGACAGGTACCTTCGTAAGCTGGAAGCCATGCTGATTGTGGCCAATGAAACTGAAATGCTGGTTATATCGGGTACAGGTGATGTACTTGAGCCTGATAATCAGATTGCGGCTATTGGCTCTGGTAGTATGTTTGCGCAGTCGGCAGCTATTGCCTTAAAACGACACGCAACTGATATGAGCGCTATTGAGATGGTGCAGGAAGGATTAAATATTGCAGCTGATATATGCATTTATACCAATCATAATATAATCATTGAAACATTATAAGCTTATAAAATCAGGTAAAAATTTAGCAGAGAAGGTTACATTAAAATAATAAACTTTTGTTGTGGTTTTAGCTTCATAATGCTAAATTCGGCAAAAAATTTAACAATCCACCATGTCCCAACTAAAAGAATTTGCAAAAAAAATCTACTATCGCATTAATGGTCCACGCGATTTCGACACTGAAACACTTCCCTGGATTGACAGAGAAAATGCAGATATCAGTGAATTCTTAAAAACTCATCAGCAAAGAGCTGATTTACCCTATAATCTGGAAGAAAAACTGAATTTCTGGAAAGAAAACGGGTACGTAGTTTTAGAGCAGGTTATACCTCACGAACTCATTGATTTGTATTGGTCTGATGTAATGGAGCTCATTAACAACCCATCAAAGTTTAAAACCTACGTTCAGATTGACCGTGATGAATTTAAACCCAAATTAATGCGACACGCCTATGAATGGACAACCGGGCAGATTTTAGGCAAAATGGTTAAAATTAATGATTTCCATAACCAGAGCTTAGCTGCTAAAAAACTATTTTTATATAAAGATATTATTAGTTTCCTTGAAGCCATTTTTAACAGTCCGGTGGTAGGCATGCAAAGCCTTAGCTTTCTGTATGGAAGTCAGCAACCTACCCACGCAGATTATCCCTGGGTTACAGCAAAGATACCCAGCAATTTAGCTGCTGCCTGGATCCCTGTGGAAGATGTACATATCAACTCGGGGCCTTTATATTATTTTGCAGGGTCGCATAAAAAAGTAAAGAAGTTCAACTTCGGAAACGGCATTTTTTATAGCGGACAATATTCTACCAAAACACCACTTGATTATGCCAGATACCTTGACGACCAGTGTAAAGAACTAAACCTGGAAAAGCAGACTTTACTTATTAAAAAAGGTGACGTGTTAATCTGGCATTCTGCGTTAGTTCATGGCGGCTCTATTATCAACGACCCTAATCAAACCCGAAAGTCATTCGTTTGCCATTATTCGTCTGCACAAGCCCTTCCGTATCATAGAGAAGCGCCGGGAGTTGAACCAAAGAAGTTTAAACTCAATAACGGAACAGTTTATGAGGATCCGAGAATACCTGAACAAGAAAATCTACTGAAAGAAAGAGGAGAATCTTTTAAAGGCTGACTCTGTTGGTTGCCTAAGAAGTTTAATACAATAATTTTTTCTATCACTCCCATTCTTCTTCAATAGCAGAATGGGAGTTTAGCTATAGTTTCATTACCGAACTGTAACTTTACTGCCTGTGTGGAGTTCTTTTTCATGATATCGCTCAAAAATGTAATCTTCTTTATCATAAAACTGGTCTGAAAGCACAAGTAATACGGCGTTGTCTGAAAAATCGTACATTTCATGCCAATCTCTTGGGTCCAGAAGCAAACATTTATCAGGGGTATCTAAATCAAAAATCTGTTGTTCTTCTCCGTCATCAACAAACACTTTACAACTACCGCTTACACAGGTTAATGCATTATTAGTCAGTTTATGTCTGTGTCCTCCCCTAATCTGATTCTTTGCGTCGTAAATGTAAAAGATTCTTCTTATGCCTTCGGGAAGTATTTTTTCAAACACAGTCAGACTTCCTTTTTCTGAAGAATACGTTTGTAAATGAAATAATTTGGCCATGAGGCTATACTTCTAAATTAATAGTAATTCAAAAAATTGTGAGCATTATCGTAAAATAAAGATTTTTTTTTAACAATAAAAAGCTGTTTGGCTCAATTAATGTTAAAATAATATATTTTTAATAACACCCACACGGAAACCTCATAGATAAAACCTTCTCCGGATTCACCAATTTCCGCCATTCGTCTGGTTTAGGTATAAAAACAGCTCTGCCGGCTCCGGGTAATACTGTTGCTGCAATAGGCACACCTAATGTCTTAACAATTCTGTTGTAAGTTTGTTCAGAAATCAAATCAATGCACAGGTTTATTCCGCAAAAATCGTTATACTGAAGGTACTTCACCAAATATGCGAGTTGTTCTTCTGTCAGGTCTTCCAGCCGTTCGCGCTTAACTTCAGGATTAAACGGCTGAAGCGTTTGCATGGCAGATACATTTATTTTTGTAAAACTTTTGATGGTTTGTGGTTGTATGTAACTGTAATAAGCCCCCATTACTTTTTTATGGTGGAATCGCCTCAAAGCATAAATGTTGCAGGTTTTTTCATAAAGCGGACAAAGGTTTTCTTTCATACCAGAACCATCGCCGCCTACAATACAAAAAGGAAAATCAAGTACGGCCTCCCCTTTTTGTTTTTCAATAATCCCCATGTAATTGAAAAAATTGCTATCAACCTCATAAGGCAATTTATTATAAAGGCTTCTGTAAACAACCACCAATTCGGTAAGTCCGGTAATACACATAACACCAATCAGCCAATTGCGATATTTTACCTGATAAAAGTTAACAGTTAAAAAGAAACAAGAGAATATTACTGGTAAAATAGAGGTAAATCTGGATGGTACCCGGTTATAAGTACCCCAGGGGAAAATCTTTACTGTTGGCACCCGGTTCGGGTGATAAAACGTATAAAGCAACAGAAGAATTAGCAGTGGCAAAAAAGCCAGCCAGTATTTTTTGCGGTTTAGCCACAAGCCCGTTATACCTGTAATCAGGCAAAACCAGCCGGGGCTACCAGAGCCAAGCCCCTCTGGTTTATCCTTTAAAATATCCGTTAGCGGATAAAACGTTACATCAAAAAAAGGAAAATACGGAAACAGCATTCTAAGCGGATGGCTCCACATGGCCACCGTCTTTTCAGTATTCCGATAATATACCAGATTAGACTCCTGATAAATCTGCCAAACAAGCGGCAGGTATAAATACAACAATAGCAGAGGCGGAACCGCAAGACCTAAAAACAACCATTTATTTTGCTGCAATTCTCTGGCCCAATCAGAAAAATAGCCCAAAACCTGGTTATCGTTATTTAGATACCTGTAAATGAGCACAATGGCGGCCACAAAAAAACTGAGCATAAAACTGCTAAGGGCGTAGCCACAGATATATCCCAGATTCATACCCAAAGTAGCAATCAACACAAATGCTTTCAGGAAAACCCATTTCAATGAAATTTTCTCTTTCAAAACAATTCTCTTGATTAAAACAAAATCAGCAAATATGCTCAGGATGGTCCAGTGTATGGTACTATGATTAAAATGGTATGGGTATTTATGCAAAGCATAAAAATTGAAGAATGTTACCACAAAGCCAGCAAAAAAGGCTTTTCTTGGCCCAAAATCTTTCTTTAACAGCAAATAAGAACCCAGAAATGATATTATCAGACTTAATACATAATAGTAATTAAGCCAGGCACCATGCCCAAGCCATTTATAAAACAATGCATACCAATAATTGCTTTCAAGCGACCAGTCTGAAAAAACCTGAGTAACACCAAAAGGATAGAGTGTCTGGTTTTGCCTTAAATTTAACTGCGGAAATATATCAAATCTGAGGTTTTCTGAAAGATAATAGCCTACAAACTCCCATTCGTCAATATCACCGCCTCCGGTTACAGGCTGGCTGAAATTTCTTACAAACACAATACCATATATTACCGGCAGCAACAGGGCTGCAAAAATAAAAAGCAGGTTTTGTTTATTTTTTTTAAAATTCATTACTCATGGCAGATAGTTAAGTAACTACACACCACAAAAGTAAGAATTTAGATATGGCTTTGCTGTTGATAATTGAAAAATTAGTAAACAATTAAAGCAAAGGAATGGGTCTAACAGTGCGTTCTTCCAGAGATATGAAAGTTTCAGTTCGTTGTATACCTTGTACTTTCTGCACTTTGTCGTGCAGCACCTCTCTCAAATGTGGGGTATCTCTACAAACAATTTTGGCAAAAATACTATACATACCTGTTGTATAATTAATGCTTACTACCTCAGGTATTTTTTCCAGTTGGTCAGCCACCTCGTCATACAAAGAGCTTTTATCAAGATAGATACCAATAAATGCGCTGATGTCCCAACCGAGTTTAATGGGGTCAACAATCAGCTGTGAACCTTTTACAATGCCCATTTGTTCCATTTTTGCCATCCTAACGTGTACGGTTCCACCCGAAACAAAGATTTTTTCTCCAATGGCAGTGTAAGGCATTTTGGCATCCTGCATTAATAATGACAATATCTTCAGGTCTGTTTTGTCAATTTCGAAATTTTTGTCCATTAGATTAGTGGGTTTTTGAGAATTTGTCAATAAAATTAATTCAATTTTAACAATTATCTAAATTTTAAATAATATTTATATAAAATTTGCAACAGTCAGATTTTTTGCCGTATCTTTGTAGTGTCAAAAGGGAACAAATAGTGAACTCTGACATGATAATGTAAGGTGATGAAATTGGCAGCCATGCCCTCCTGTCTCGGGGGTGGTGATAATAGGACAAACGCAGCATAAAGCCGGACAATTTTAGTCGACTGGGATTGACCACCAAAATTTGTACTGTGGCTAACTACACCGTGGGCGGTTCGAGTCCCCCTCTTACAGCGTGAAGTATGAAAGATTTATGGATAAATTTCTTTCATACTTTTTTTTTAAGTATGTTTGCTTAGCAAAAACATTATTTGGTTTTTAGTTTGTTGATGAAGTGTAATTGCGACACGCAGTTCCGAATTGAGGATTGCGTGTTTTTTATTTAACGCGTTTTAGGGCCTCCAGGAACCGTTTTTTCGGGTCTTCCGGCTTAATCAACCTATTAAAAAATGTTTACCGAACCCCTTATGCCGAACTGAAACCATCAATGAAACCTGACACCCCGATATTTACTAACGACGCCATTGTGCTGGGCATTCTGCTGGGTACACTTGCACTCATATTCTATTCAACTAAAGTAAAAACCTTCAGTAAATTCTATAAAGTTGTACCTCCTATTCTTCTTTGCTTTTTTATACCCGGCCTGTTGAGTTCGTTTAACGTGATTTCAGCGGCTGAGTCTCAGCTTGATGAAACCGCCTCAAGATTCCTGCTTCCGTGCTGCCTGGTGTTTTTTACATTGGGTATCGATTTCCAGTCCATTAAAAAACTCGGCGGTAAAGCTCTTTTTGTTTTTCTGATTGGCGCGCTGGGCGTAATGGCTGGCGGGCCGCTGGGCTTAATGGTGGGCAAAGCATTAGACCCCGGCTTTTTAAACAGAAATGGTGAAGAAGTATGGCGCGGACTGGCCACTATTGCCGGTAGCTGGACAGGCGGCAACGCTAATCAACTGGCGCTAAAAGAGATATTTCAGCCTGCGCCCAATGTTTTTTCTCAAACCAGTGTAATAGATGTACTGTTTTCTGAGTTATGGCTGGGTCTGCTTCTTTACTTTGTTGGAAAAGCCACCATACTCGACAAAAAAATGAAAGCAGATGCCACAGTAATTGACGAAATAAGAATAAAAGTTGAAACTGACGGAATAAAACAAAAGAACCCCGATTTTCAGGATTTGACCATCCTTATGGCCGTAGGCTTTGGCATAACCGCTTTTTCGCATTTACTTGCCGATAACATCGCTCCGTTTATTGAAACTCACTATCCTGCTTTAAAAGCGTACAGTCTGGCCTCAAAATCATTCTGGATAGTTACCATTGCTTCTTCTACCGGTTTGGTGTTATCAACCACCAGAGCCCGCCAGCTGGAGGCCCTGGGAGCCACCAAATTCGGCACCTTATTTCTGTATATACTCATTACAACTATCGGAATGCAATTGCATATTTTTGATGCTTTCAGCAATCCAACCCTGCTCATTGTCGGTCTGGTCTGGATACTCACCCATGCAGTGTTTACTTTAGTGGCGGCCAGGCTGGTAAGGGCGCCATTCTTTTTTACGGCTGTTGGGTCGCAGGCTAATGTGGGTGGTGTGGCGTCGGCCTCTGTGGTGGCGGCGGCTTTTCACCCGTCGCTGGCTCCTATTGGTGTTTTACTGGCTATTCTGGGCAATGCCATCGGCACCTATTGCGGTTATATAACCGGCCTGATAATGCAATGGATTGCCAATTAATAAAACAAACAATAAAACCCGGGTAAATGTAGGTATGCTACATTTATCCGGGTTTTATTTTGCTGATACCCATACTATTCTAAAAACGATGCAGCTGCTTTATCTATCCAAACCTGGCCATTGGTATGTTTTTTAAAGACCGTGGCCGGCAGATTAATGTTGGGTTCCTGAGCGACTATTTCTCTCAGTATATCCGCCTTTCTCTCTCCGGTAGCTATCAGAATGGCTGTCTTTGCTTCCAAAAGGTGCTTTAAGCCAATAGTAATACCCTGCGACAAGTCGGTACTTTGCTGAAAGTATTTCTGCCCGGTGCTGATAGTAATATCCGCCAGTTTTGATACGTGGCTGTATAAATCAAAGCTGGTTCCAGGCTCGTTTAATCCAATATGCCCGTTCAGCCCTACTCCAACCAGTATAACATCTACTCCGCCTTTATCAAATATCAGCTGGTCTACCCTTTTGCATTCGCTCTGAAGGTCTTCTGTCATCGAATCAAAAAAAGTATATTGCGCTGTATTAATTCCTAAAGGTTTCAGTAGATTCTCTTCTACAATATACCTGCAACTGCCCTCGCTTGTGGCAGGTATGCCAACCCATTCGTCGAGGCCTATAAAGGTGGCTTGTGCAAAGTCTTCCGGTTGAGCCAGCTCAACAATTTTTTTATAGCTCTGCACGGGGGTGTCACCCGATGTGAGTATAAATGTGGCTGTGGGTTTTTCTTTTACTGTATTAATGATAAATTTCGCTGTATGCGTGGCTAATTCCTGAGAATCGTTGAATACTTCAATTTGCATAGAGAAAAGGTTTAATATTTTGGTTGAATGAATCTTAAGACAAGATACAAATGTATTTAAATTTGGCAGAATCAGCGTAAACCACCTGTATGAATTAATACAACGGTACTATCTGGCCTGATTTCGGTTTTTAACAATTCATAAAACGCATAAAACATTTTGCCCGAGTAAACGTGTTCTATAGCAAAACCATGTTTCTGCTGAAACCATTCTATAAAACTTCTCAATTCGGGTGTATTTTTAGCATAACCTCCTTGATGAAAATCATGAAAAAACCTGAAGTTCTTTTTATTCTGATGTGCTTTGTTTTCAATCAGATTCAGTATCTCGGTTTCAAGATACTCGGCGTTTTTAAGTACACATACTCCCATTATTCTGGTTTGGTCTGTAACATTAATTAAACCGGCCATTGTTCCGCCAGACCCTATCGGGCAAAAAATATAATCGGGCGCATAGCCCAGCTGGCTTGTTATTTCCTGATACATTTCTGCTACCCCTGCCATTGCCAGTGCATTGCTGCCGCCTTCCGGCACTATGTATTCATCGTCTTTTCTATAAATACTCAGCAGATTTTCTTTTTCACGGTAGGCTTCTCTTGAAACAAACAGCAATTGCATACCGCATTTATGTGCATATTGTAAGGTAATGCTTGAGTTTTCGTTCAGTTCGTCGCCTCTTATTATTCCTCTGGTTTCAAAACCCAGATACTTGCCAGCCGCAGCCATTGCATATAAATGATTAGAATGCGCCCCGCCAAAGGTTATCAGCTTGCTATAACCCTTACTTTTTGCCTCCAACAAATTATACTTTAGCTTGCGCCATTTGTTGCCCGAAATCTGCGCATGTATTAAATCATCTCTTTTTACATAAACTTTCAGCGCTTTTTCATCAAAGGCGGTGTCGGTCAAAGGCGCTAATGGAGAGGGCAGATTTAGTATTTTTTCAAAATCAAACATATCTTTGCACAAAAAACAGAATTAGCTCCAAAATTAATCAGAATGTCTGAAATACAAGATAATATAGATAACGACGACGAGGAAGAACTTTATGAACACCAGCGGATTGTGGTAGATAAAGGCCAGGCTTTGATGCGCCTTGATAAATACCTGCCGCATTTTTCAAAGAATATTTCGCGCAACCGCATCCAGAATGCCATTGATGCCGATACCATTAAGGTAAACGGTCAATCGGCCAAGGCCAGCTATAAGGTTAAACCGTTTGATGTTATCACCTATTCTTTGCCCAAGCCTCCACGCAATACCGAACTGATACCTGAGGATATCCCACTCAATATTGTTTATGAAGACGACGACATCCTGATTATCAACAAACCTGCAGGTATGGTGGTGCACCCTGCCTTTGGCAACTGGACAGGCACGCTGGTAAACGGTTTAATTTATTACCTGCAAAACCTGCCTACCCATCGCAACGGCGAAATCCGCCCCGGTCTGGTGCATCGCATTGATAAAGATACCTCCGGCTTACTGGTTATAGCCAAGAACGATTATGCCATGACCTACCTGGCCAATCAGTTTTTTGAGCATTCAATTGAAAGAACATACTATGCTTTGGTTTGGGGTGTACCGAAAGAAGAAACCGGTACAATTCATAATTATATTGGCCGCAGCCTTAGAAACCGCAAAGTATCTGATGTGTATCCGGATGGCGATTACGGCAAAGAAGCCATTACGCATTACAAAATTCTGAAAGACTTGCGTTATGTGTCGCTGGTGCAATGTAACCTTGAAACCGGCCGTACACACCAGATACGCATACACATGAAACACCTGGGGCATCCTTTGTTTAATGATGCCGAGTATGGTGGCGATAAAATTCTGAGGGGCCAGGTATTTAATAAATACAAGCAATTTGTAGAAAACTGCTTTGAATTAATGCCACGGCAGGCGCTCCATGCCAAAACACTGGGTTTTATACATCCTCGCACCAAGCAATGGATGCAGTTTGATACCGAACTACCACAGGATTTTAAGAATGTGCTTGCCAAATGGGAGAATTACGTTACTGAATAGAAGCGCCTACTGCTAACCATTAAACAACCTATTAATGAAAATAAAGATTAGAAAAATAAGAAAAGAGGATGTACCACAGGTTTTTGATCTGGTATATGAACTAGCCGTTTATGAAAAAGCGCCGGAACAGGTTACCAACACGGTTGAAATGATGCTGAAAGATGGCTTCGGAAAAAACAAAATATTTGGTTGCTTTGTGGCCGAGGTTGATGGTAAAATACAAGGAATATCTATATATTATTTCCGTTACTCTACATGGAAAGGCAAACGGCTGTATCTGGAAGACATAGTGGTTACCGAGGCTATGCGTGGTAACGGGCTGGGCAAACAATTGTTTGACAAAACAATTGAAGAGGCCCACAAAACCAATTGTACGGGTATGATGTGGCAGGTGCTGGACTGGAACGAGCCGGCCATTAACTTTTACAGAAAGAATTTTCCGACCAGATTTGATGGTGAGTGGATTAACTGCCATATTGATTTCTGACATCTAACTTATACTTCTGGCTGCTGTGTACTTGCTGTTTTCCGGCAGCCTTCTTTTCTTCATCATTGCCTGGTTTGCTTAATTTTCAGGCATTTTATACACATGCCTCCGCCTCAGTACAGGCTTTACGCTTAAGTTCTAAAAAATCTCACTTACAAAATAGCTGTGGGCTTCGCCGTCTGGCCATTGCAAAAGTTGCCGATTTTCCTCGTCCGGCTGCTCATCGTGTGGAATTCCAACCCCAAACCAGCTTCAAAAAACCGGTTTTTTTGTAGGTATAGCTTTTTTGATTGAAGAAGCATTAAATCTGCAACCATGAAAATACCAGACAAAAACAATCAAAACGAACCAATCGGCAAAGACGTTGAAGAACAGGTACACGAAGAGAAAAATCTCAATCTAAAGAAAATGTTACTGTGGGTTGTAGGGCTAGTGCTGTTTTTTTTAATAATAGCCTGGATTGGCGGGTTTATTACAGTTGGGGGTCCTGATAAAGGTGGAAGATTCGGTTCACTTAGTCCACAGGATTCATCTGCAGTAGTAAAAAGCGACACCGTTAAGGCTGAATAATTTTTTTTTATCATTAAAACACAAAGACTATGAAAACTGAAAGAGAAGAGTTAAAAGATAAAGTAAAAGATACCACTGAAAATCTGAAAGATAAAGCTGCAAACGCTTATGAGGATACAAAGGAGAAATTGGAAGACACCAGCGAAAACGCTAAGGAAAAGTGGTCTGAAACCAAAGAAAACGTAAAAGACAAGTGGTCGGAAACCAAACAGGAGGCCTCTGAAGCCTGGGAAAAAACAAAAGAAAAAGCTGATGATTTAGGCGATAAAGTGTCTGACAAAGCCAAAGAAGCTAAAGATAAAGTTAAAAGCTGGCTTAGTTAATCATATTAATCGTGGATTCTATAGTGGTTGTGAAAGTCAAACAGGGGTATAGTTTTTGTTATACCCCTTGTTTTAATTTTTCAGCTATGTTTTATAAAAATTCGTAATTGCACAATTAACAGTCATTTATAAATTCTATTAAAGATTTATAATAGCTACTTAAATTCACACAATACATAAAATCGCTTACTGAATTCGCACTAAAAAATTAAATCCAAATCTGCACAATTATACTTTAAATGGGTAATTAAGCCCAAAAAAGCGGGGTCTTCTTAAGAAAACCCCGCTTTTTTTATTTTCAACCATCAGTCATTAAAAGGCTCATTTGTATATAATTACTAAGTTATTATTGTAATGACGGGCACTGATAAAATACCATTTTTATCTTATCGCGTAAACTTGAAGATTTCGTATCCTTCATGCTTTTTACCTAACATTTTGTCTTTAATCATCTCTGCTGCTATCTGGCTGAACACAATACCGTTGCCACCAAAACCAAGCGCATAGTAAGTATTTGGTTGCCCGGCAATAGTACCAATATACGGAAGCCCGTCTTTGGTTTCGGCAAAGGTGCCAGACCAGCAAAAGTCAGTTCTGAAATCAATATCCGGAAACTTTTTCATAAAGGCCTCTTTCAAAAGCTTGCCTTTTTTTGTTGTCATCCTGTCTCTTTTTTCCGGATTATAAAAAGGTTCATCTTTTCCGCCTACCAATATCCGGCCGTCATCTGTAGTTCTGATATACAAATACGGGCGGGCCGTTTCCCAGATTAGACAGTTCTCATGCCATAGGGTTGGGTTTTCAATTGGCTCGCTCACAATGGCAAAAGAAGAGTTAAAATCCACTACTTTTTTGGGTACATAAGCCTGCGACTCATACCCACAGGCAATTATCAGTGTTTTAGCCTTTACGGTTTCACCGTAGTTGGTTTTCAGTTCTACTCCTGCCTTGCTTTGGTTTATTTCTACAACCTCTGTGTTATCAAAAACCCCGAGCCCGTTTTTAATTGATTGATTGAGTAGCTCATGTGTAAAACTGTACGCGTCTATTTGCGCACCGGCTGCCGACATCAGGCCGGCTGGCGCCTCAAATGGGAAAAGTGCCTTTATATCGTCTCGCTCAAGTATATCCAGTTCAATGCCTATCTCTTTTCTTAACGCATACTCAGACCTGATTTCCTCTGCATCTTTTTCTTTTGAAGCATAGTAAAAACTTTTTTTATAACTAAAACCTACGTCTGCTTTAAAAGACTTCGTAATTGCATGAATTTTATCAATGGCTTCAATACACATCAGGTAGCTTTGCTCTGCTTTCTTTTTTCCAACAAGCCGGCTCAGCTCGCCCAAAGGCGTATCAATTTCGTATTGCAACAAACAGGTGCTGGCGCAGGTACTACCCATACCAATTTTTCGTTTGTCGAGCATGATTGAAGAAATGCCTGCTTTGGTGAGATGATAGGCAATTAAAGCGCCGGTAATACCTCCGCCCAAAATGGCCACGTCAATAGTACACGATTGTTTTAAGGAAGGATATGAGCGTACGATGCCGTTCTTTATCAGCCAGAACGGCGATTCAGTTCTAAGATCCATGCAGTTATTCAGTAATTGTGTGGTTGTGTAATTTGTGCTTATCAATAGATAAAAGCCAGATCAAATGCCTCTTGTGTTGATTCAAACGATTTTCTCAGATTTGAAACATGTACATCAAGAACGCTTTTTACTTCAGGCCATGATAACAGTTGAAGTACGCTAAGAGCCGAAGCATAGGCTTTTTCTGCAAATTTATCACCCAACTGGCATGAAACCGCCACTGTACGCGGGTTTGTAGACGATGCAGCCATTGTGTAATAAAACTGCGATTGATGCAGTTTGTCTTCTTCCAGCTTACGTAGGTTACTTTCAGGCTCGTTTACAATTTCAAGTGAGCGGTCAATAAACTCACTAAGAGATTTGCTCTCGTTTATTTTGACCTCGAAGTACTTTTTTGAACTTCCGTTCTTAGTCATATCCACAGCTTTCTGATACCCCTTGGCTCTCACAGTATTAATTTCCCGGAGTTGTTTCAGGCTTCTCAATGCTTCTTCATTTAGCTTGTTCATGGGAATAAATGTTTTTTATCTTTGGCTTTAACCTTCTGTGAAATTGGGAATAAATTCTAATCCGAAGAAAGAAAAAAGTCATACCACAGTATGATTTTAAGCATAATCATAAAACCGGAGAATTAAATTACCCGACATACTGTTGATTTCTCTCCTCACCGATTGCTTCTGTGACTTAAAACCGCATTTAATAGCGCTGGAACGCGTTTTTTAATTCAAATACCGCTGAACCAAACGACTTTAATACGATGAATAATATGGAGACAAAAACCCGTGAGGACATCCGTGAGATGGTGAAAGATATTAAGTTTGCCATGCTATGTACGAATGATGATAATGGGCATATCAGAAGCAGACCCATGGGAACGCAAGGTATGGATGAAGAGGGAAATATCTGGTTTCTGACCGCAAAAGACTCGGGTAAAATTGATGAAATAAAGTCAAATGCCCATGTGTGTGTCTGTTATTCATCGCCTTCTGATAATACTTATGTGTGTATCATGGGTGAAGCTGAGCAGGTAGACGACCAAAAGAAAATTGATGAGTTCTGGACACCCTTTGCCAAAGCATGGTTTCCGGAAGGAAAGGATGACCCGAATCTGACCCTTATAAGGGTAATGGCTCATGAAGCCGAGTATTGGGATAGCGCCTCAAACAAAATAATTGTGGGCATTAAAATGTTAAGCAGTATCGTAACCGGAAAAGAATATACTGATGAAAGTGCTTATGGCACAGTGAAGTTTTAAGTAAGAATGCAAAAGTCCCGGTAGAGTTTTTCCTGCCGGGACTATATTTTGTCATTATTTCAATTTATCTCTTCTTTCTTTCAATTCTCTCCAGGTGGTCATAATTATGCCATTATCCTGTATGTACTTCTTAAGCGCAGGATCAAGCATGGCCAGTAAATCTCCTCTGCGGTTATTGCCGGAGTCTGAAATGTGTTCAAAAACCTCGGTTGTGGCCGTACAATGCATAATAACCATCGTTACACCCGGTTGAAGGTCTTTAAACGACTCAATGTATTTCTGGGTTTTGTATTTCTGCAATACTTCGTCGCTTACTTTCTGATTCTTGTACTGATTCCACTCATAACTAACGTTGTGTAAATCGTCAAGCACGGGTAGCCCGGCATCCCATAATTTTTTACCTATTGCCTGTGCCTGCTCAAGTTGAAGGCCCAGGTTTCCGATTTCTTTTCTTATCATGTAATCGTGCCCTCCCGGAAACATCACCGGTATTTTTTGTTCCATACCTATTTTCAGGTAACGCTCCAGAAAATCAGGTCTGGCAAAGAGTGTACCCATGTGCGAGTCCATGTGTGTGGGTTCAAAACCCATTGTCCGGGCTCTGTCCAGCTGGCTTCTGATTTCCTTTTCAATATCATCGGCCGATGCATGCGTAGCTGTACTTTGTACATTGCGCCACATTGCGCCTTCTTCATCTACCAGATTGGGTACGGCAGCTTTACCGGCCAATGGTGCCCAGCGGTAGTCTTTCCATTCTGAGGTGAGTGTCAGGTGTAACCCGGCATCTGTTTTAGGATGTTGCTTCATATAATGTACAAAGCCTGGTACCCAGGGGCAAGGCATCATTACACTCAGCGAATTGGCCACTCCTTCTTCCATAGCTTTGATAGCGCCGATGTTTGAATCGTACGACATCCCTACGTCATCAACATGCATAATAATTACTTTGGCTCCTTTGGGGTAACCCAGTCTTTCTGCGTAGGTAGGATTCTGAGCATTTACCTGCAAAGCTATTGAAAGCCCTGCAATAATAGAGAAAACGGTTTTCATTCAGTTAAATTTGTGAATAAGCGGTTGGTTCTAAAAAAACTCTTATAATACGAGACACCGTATTGGCGTATTCGGGCATTGGCGCTACCCGTTTCCAGTCTGCATCGGCGCTGAAAGCTTTCCAGCTGGCGTCTCTGTCTTCCATGTTTTTAAACGTAAGCATATAGGTGATACAAGGCTGGTGGTCTCCGGCTATAACTTCTCCGAAAAAAACCGGATTCAATTTGGTGTTGTAGAAAATCTTTATTTCTTCATCATTAAACATCTTTATCTTCCGGCGTGAAGCATCTTCCGAAAAACTTTCGTAGGTTCTTAATTCAAAGAATCTTTGTTCGGCTTTGGGTTTTATCATTTGCGGAAGGCCGTCAAAAGCCAGTAACAAAGAAGAGGTAAATCTGGTATAAGGAGCTTTATCAGGCAGAAGCGCATTATATTCTGCACTTGCCTCCATAAACTTAATATCTGATTTTAACTGTGCATTGATGCTGCCGTATTGCTCAATAGATACATAAGGGATAATGACATAAATTTTAGCCGGCTCAGATTTACCGGTTTCCTTAAATACGCCTACGTTTTTTACTCCTAATCTGTTTAGCGCTGGAATCAGGGCATTTTTTAAATAGTTTTCAAAATTTGCGGCAGGAGAGCCGAAACGCATTTCGTACGCTCGTATTTCGTAAATTTCTTTCTTGCCCGGGGCTGATTGCGCCCACGCACCAAATATCAGAAAAAAGAATAAAATACTTAAGGTTAATTGTTTCATAGATGTTAGTTTAAAATTGAATTACTTATTGCTGAAAAGCTTCTAATACGCGCTTCACCAATCCATCCATGGCATTGGTGCTTATCCAGCGGGTTACCATTACCAGCTCGTGGTCAGGGTCTACATAAACCATGTTTGCACCATTGCCTAAGTGGTAAAACGCATTGGCAGCGGCACTTGGTAATAACTTTTTATCGGTGTTCAAAAACCAGTTCATGTAGCCATAAGTGGGTTCGGCCGTGGTTGGAGTCAATGCCTGTTTTACCCAGTTTTCAGATAACAACTGCTGGCCGTTCCATTTGCCTCTATGCAATGTCAAAAGGCCAAAGCGGGCCATATCATAGGCATTAATAAACATTCCGCCTCCCCAATGCCCTCCACCACTTACCGATTGCACAGCTTGTCCGTCCAAAACTACCCACGAATTTCGGTAGCCGGTCCATCGCCAGGTATTTGATGCCCCAATTTTATCCATTATCTGTTCTTTCAGCACCTGTGGCAATGGTTTGCGCCATACACTAAGCGCCGCCAGCGAAAGCACATTCACCCGTACATCATTATATTCATAAACCGAGCCGGGCTTGTGTCTGGGTCTGCCCTGCCATAGCGCTGCATCTTTATCAGGCCGGTCTGCCCAGTCGGGTTTTCCCCAAAGCGTTCCTTCCCAATCGCTGGTTTGTCTTAAAAGGGCATCCCAGGTAATGGTTTTGTTATGAGGGCTATCAAACAGGTTTATTAATTCAGGCTTACCCAAATCATCTGCCGGGCGGCTTACAGGTTGTCCATAAGTTTCAATAGGTGGCACATAAGGGGCTACCGTGTCATTTACATTTTTTATCAATCCCTTGTCAACGGCCAGCCCAACCACTGTTGAAAGAAAACTCTTGGTTACGCTGTGGGTCATGTCGCATCTGTCAGGCTCGCCCCACTGGGCAATTATATACCCTTTGTAGATAATAAGCCCGGTGGGTGCACCCCTTTCGGCAAATGGACCAATAGCAAAGCCGAATGGTTCTTTTCCAAAGCTCTGGTAATGCGACACCTCCATATTTCGCGGATTCTTTGACTCATTCGCTACGGCAAAGTTGATGGCATCTGCCAGTTTTGCTCCGTTCAGGCCCAGTTCTGCAGGCTTTTTTTGCAGCCAGTTATTGTAAGCAGGAAAATATGCATCTGTGGTTTTTTTCTGGGCGTATGATTGAGCCCAGACTAAAGCTACCAGACATAATAAACGGTATTTCATAACACTACTTTTGTTTAAGTTTGTTGTTTTTAAAGTGTACACTTGCAGCACTTACTTCTGTATCTGCATTAATGTATCGGGCATTTTTTGCAATCTCAAAGTAGTTATTGTGCAACTTTACTCCATTAAAATAAGAACCCGACAAACGAACGCCACAGGGTTTTCCGTTCTTAACGCCTTTTGCCTCCACAAAGCATTTATTACCACTTATAATGCTATTGTTTACGCTGTTTTGGGCATTTTGCCCCCATAAGGTAATACTGCCGTAATTGTTTTTCAGACCATCATTACGGCTTACATTATTGATAATTTTATTACGGTTGAATTTGAGCGGGCAATCAAATTGAGCCAGCAGATATCCTGCACCTTCGTGATCGTGTGCGTAGCAATTTCTGATAACACAATCTGACGCCCCACCGTCAATATCAAAACCTCCCCCATCTTTGGTCATTCCGGCATGGTTATGATGAGACTCGCAATTCTGAATAATGCCATTTTTGCAAGCCCATAACCAAATGCCCACAGGCCCGCCGTCGGTGCATCTGTTATCTTCCCCGTTTTCGTATGCTTCACATTGCTCTATCAATAGGCCATCAATGCCGGCCATTACAATGCCATTGCCTGAATGATTGGTTGTTTTGCTTAAAATGCCTTTGTTATGATATGCCTTGTTATGTGCCAGATAGAAGTTTTTGTGCGGAATTGCCGGATATTTACCCAATGATGCCATACCTGCCTCACCGTTTTCATGAGCAATTGTATGTGTTATTTTTACATTTCTATAGCCGGTGGAATCGCTTTTGTCGCCTATAATCAGGAGGCCATACTTATGAAACCCCTTTACCTCGCAACTGTCAATTTCAATAGAACTTAACCATTTTGATGCGTAACCGTTGTAAAATTCAATGCCATTCTGCTTGTTTTTATCTACGCCGTTTCCGACAAAAACCAGATTTTCAAGCCTTATACCCTGCGTATTATGAGCAAAAAATCCACCGTTAACTCCGGCATTAATAATCGCCTTTTTACCACCATAACTACCAATTATCATTAAACTTCCGGCATTGCCACCATCAAGGCTATCCAGTTGTATGGTTCCATTAAATACCTTTCCGCCTTCAAATAATAAGCTGTCTGCTGGCTTAAATATGGTTTCGTTTACTCTTGCTATACTTTTCCAGGCTGTTTTTATACTTAGCCCGTCGTTTGCATCATTCCCGGTATCACTTACATAATAGGTTTTTGAGCCAGACTGCTGCCCTGCAAACATAAACCACCAGATAAAGTACAACCACAGCATCATTATTGTTTAGTTTTATTTATGTTCCTGCTCATAGTGCTTGCTGAGTATATCTTCTCCAAAATCATTGGTCAGGTCACGCGTTACGGTATGTATATGGTTTCCACCGTTTTGGGTGTTATCATATTCAATCAGAATTACCTCATTCTGAATCCGGTAATAATGCCCGTTAGATTCTCCATACTTTCTACCACCGGCCCAAACAAACCTTAACTTGCTTAATCCGGCCTTTTCTATTTTATGCATTAGTTCGTTCGAAAAACCCAGAGGGTAATTCTTTATATAAACACTTAGCAGCCGCAATAACAGCTTTTGCTGACTATCGTTCATTTCAGCAAAGGTAATGCCTTCATCAGCCAGCGCACCTATTTTGCGTTTATTGCTGGTTATGATGTCGTTAGGGGCGATATCCGATACAATTGCTTTTTTTATTTGTTCGGCAGAAAATGAATTGATTAGTTCAAAAGCATCATTAGCTTCATCTTTAAGAATCTGGTAGCCTTTTTTTTCACCGGTTGGCACAATGCCGGGGTTACTGCCGAAAAACAAAGGGGTAGCTGATGCCAGTTTTCCGGAGGCTGAGGAGAAATTAAGCGACAAATGATGCCCTTCTAAACGCCATCCCCAGGGCTTGTTTTCATTGGGTGTTCCGAAAATAGTAAAATAATACTTTACCGGGCTTCGGTAATCACTTTCAGGTGGCGCATTCTCCAGCTCTTTCAGTATAATCTCCAGTTGCATAATTGCTATGGCTTTATCCTGTCCCTGCTGGCTTAAAGTTGCTTTCAGTAAATTCATGGCTGCTGCTTTCTGTGGGTCGGTCATTTCTCTCAGCATCAGTCCGTTTCGGGCTTTTGGTACAAAATACCAGTTGAAACGTTCTTCTGAATCGTAAGCATAACTGATTTTTTCAAGCTGGGTTTTGTCGAGCAATTGCAGGAAAGCAGAAGCCGCTTTAACGATAGGTTTGTTGTTGGTACCCGACTGGGCGCGTATGGCAAAGCAATATACGCATACCATACAAAAAGTAAGTAACGCTTTCATAGTAAGAGGCCTGGTTGAATATTATTACCAAGTAAGCGTTAATAGTTATAAAAAACAAATTAATTTGCGTAGCCTAAAATGCAACTTACCATGAGCACCGTAGAGTCAATTGGATTATACTTAGCCGCTGCAATTTATATTTTTGCAGGCATTATGCACTTTACCAACGAGAGGTTTTACATTAAAGCCATGCCTCCATACATACCATATCATAAGGCAATGGTGCAGTTAAGCGGCATGGCTGAAATTGCCTTAGGTGCAGGACTGTTGTTACCGGCCACAAGAACTTACGCTGCCTGGGGTATAATTGTACTTTTAATTGCGGTGTTTCCTGCAAACTTTTATATGGCAACATCGGGTAAATTTCACCGCATGCCACAACTTTTGCTATGGTTGCGCCTGCCTCTACAATTCTTACTTATAGGATGGGCATATTTATATACCTGATATATCTTACTTTAAACAACTATATAAAGGCTTATAAAAGTGGGCCTTATATGTTTAGTAAAACGATTCTAAACTGACATTTCGCCACAAATATCACGTTCCAGATTGAATTTTACCCGCTCGGGCGACTCCTCCTTTCCAAAAAGATACATCATTTTAGTTATGGCTGCTTCGGTAGTTATATCAGAGCCACTCACCACGCCAATTTCCTGCAATTGCCTGCTTGTCTGGTATGTACCCTGCAACACCCGCCCGCCATCACATTGCGACACATTGAAAATCACTATTCCGGCATCAATCGCCTCTTTCAATTCTTCCAGAAACCAGCTTTCTGATGGTGCATTGCCGGCGCCGTAAGTTTCCATTACAACGCCTTTCAGGCCGGTGGTTTTAAAAAGATTATGCATCAGATTACGATGCAAACCCGGAAAAAGCTTCAATATCATTACATTTTCATCCAGCTTTTCGTGCAGTATCAGTGGTAAATCGGTTCGATACGGGCGTATGAACGGAAAATTGTAGTCAATTGTAACCCCCACTTCGGCCAGAAACGGGTAATTATCAGACCTGAAGGCGTTAAACTGGCTGCTTTCTTTCTTCTTGGCGCGGCTACCCCTTAGCAGGTAAGAATTAAAATATATGGCCACTTCAGGTACTACCGGGCGGCCGTTAATTTGTGCCGATGCAATTTCAAGGGCCGTAATCAGATTCTCACGGGCGTCGGTTCTTGCTACGCCAATGGGTAACTGCGCACCTGTCAGTATCACAGGTTTGCTCAGGTTTTCAAGCAGATAACTCAGCGCAGAGGCCGTGTAGGCCATTGTATCGGTTCCGTGCAGAATCACAAAGGCATCATAATCCTGAAAATTATCATACACAATGCGGGCCATTTCTACCCAATCTGCCGGCTGCATGTTAGACGAATCAATGGGTTTATCAAGCGTCAAAGTTGTTAGTTCGCACTCCAGCCTATGTAGCTCTGGCACGTTGGTCAAAATCTCACTAAAAACAAAAGGTACTAAACTTTTACTTTTAGAGTCATATACCATGCCCAGTGTTCCGCCTGTGTAAATCATTAAAACAGAGGTGGCACGATTATTTTTAGTTGATGAAGTGTTGATTTTTGAGGTCTTATATCGCATTGAAAAAAAAATTTTGGGCAAAAATGAAAGTTACCTTTTCAGGCCAAAAGCTGTTTTTTTTAATTTATGAAAGCGAAATTACTTAAATCGATACAAGATTTTGATAAAATCTTAATTTTTTGAGTATTACTACTCAAAATTAAACCTGATTTGGGCAATTTTAGAATTTATAAATTATACTATTCCAAGATTTTTTTTCACTTTTCGTGAATTTAATTTGAATTATTACGTTATATTTGAAAAGCAACAAACTAGAACACAATAAAAAAGACGGTATTATGCGTGTGCAACCAACATTAAGAATCATAACAGACGAGGTAGCAATTATTGATTGCCTTGTAGATAACGGCGAGATTTTCAGGAAGTTTGATACAGACAAAACTGCGGCATTTCTGGTAGGAGAAGATTTTCATTTAGTTTTATATTTAGCAGACAGCGCCGCCGAAAACCGGTTTGTGATGTATATCGTTGACGATTTCTCGGTAAACGAAGAGTGCATGGCGTATGTACTGAAATACCTGGAAGAACAGATACAACAAAACCACAGGGTTTATACAATGAAACAGGCCCGTAATAAAGTATTGGATATATTTTATATGACCGACACTTTCAGAGCCTTGTTTGGCAAGAAAAGTGTTCAGGAAGAAGACGAATATCATCATTGATTATTCGATTTCGTCAAGAAACATTCTGTAAGCTCGGTTTAGCTCATCATAAGCCTTTTTATTTTGCTTCTGGTGAGCTATTTCTATACCTTTTTTATACACTTCATCAGCTTTTTCAAATTCTTCCAGCTCAAAATACAAAGCGGCTGCGTGGTAATACGTTGGCACGTAACCAGGATGCTCTGCCAGTAATTTCTCAAGATACCCCAGCGCTTTGCCCGGGTTGGTATTCATGTACTCCATAGCCACGCTGTAAATATTAAAGGGCTCATTGGGCTCTTCTTCCAGATACTGCAACAAAATTTTTAATCGTTCCTCTTGCATACTATTGTTCTTTAATTTAGCTTTGTAATGTTATGCGTGCATAACAATTTATTGTCGGTACACCTTCTCTAAAGGCAAAAATAGGCAATAAATATTGTTCAATATTATAAATACAATGCTTTTTAGAAAACCCCTGAAAGCATCTATTCTATAATTATCTCCCTTTAGGGGTAAGGGGCAAAAAACTATGAAAATACTAGTCTGCATTTCGAATGTGCCTGATACAACTTCAAAAATCAGTTTTACTGATGGCGACACCAAGTTGAACAAGGCAGGAGTACAATACATCATCGGACCCTACGATGATTACGCACTGGCGAGAGCCGTAGAATTAAAAGAAAAATCGGGCGCAAGTATAACCGTACTGAATGTTGGTGAAGCAGATGCCGAGCCACAAATACGCAAAGCGTTAGCCATTGGCGCTGATGATGCCATCAGGGTTGATGCCGACCCTACCGACTCTTATTTTGTAGCTGAGCAAATAGCGGCTGTAGCTAAAGAAGGCAATTATGACCTGATACTGATGGGCCGCGAAACCAGTGACTATAACTCGGGTGTGGTACACGGTATTGTAGGCGAAATACTGGGCATCCCGTCGTTCTCGCCGGTTATGCAATTAGATATAGAAGCCGGCACCGCAAAAATGACCCGTGAGATAGAGGGCGGAAAAGAAAAACTGGAAGCCCCCCTACCACTAGTTTTGGGTTGCCAGGAACCCATAGCCGAATGGAAAATACCTAACATGAGAGGTATTATGACAGCCCGTACCAAGCCATTGAAAGTAATTCCGGCATCGGGCGAGGCGCTTACCTCTACAGATAAATACAGCTTGCCACCGGCCAAAGGAGCATGCAAGATGATACCTGCCGATGAAGCAGAAAAATTAATTGAGCTGCTTCATAAAGAAGCCAAAGTGCTTTAATACATTATTCAATTCAGAAAAGACTTTATAATATGGCTATATTAGTTTTTGCAGAGATTGCCGATGGAGCAATCAAAAAATCATCGCTTGAGGCTATTTATTATGGCGCTCAGGTGGCCGAAAAATCAGGCACAGCCGTTACAGCTTTGGTTATTGGCAAGGCAGATGCCAGCGCGCTGGCCATTGCAGGCCATTATGGCGCTGCCAAAGTTTTGCATGCCAACGACCCAAAACTGGAAACCGCCAACAGCATGGCCTATGCCAAAGTATTGGTAGAAGCCGTGCGGTCAATAGGCGCTAAGGTAATAATTACGGCGAAGTCTTCTCTTGCCGACGCCGTAACAGCACGCGCTGCAGGTACGTTAAAAGCCGCAGTAGTAGGAAACGTAGTAGAACTGCCAGATTTATCAGGTGGTTTTAAAGTAAAACGCAGCATTTTTACGGGTAAGGCATTTGCCGATGTAAACTTAACCAGCGATATTAAGGTTTTGGCAATCAAGAAAAACGTGGTAAATCCGGTAGAAGGTACAACAGCCGCAACGGTTGAAACCTTCTCCCCTGCCTTAGCTGATAATCTTTTTACTGCCAAAGTAACAGAAACCATCAAGGCGTCAGGCACGGTGTCATTACCGGAGGCAGACCTAGTGGTATCAGGTGGCAGAGGCATGAAAGGCCCTGAACACTGGCAACCATTGCTAGACCTGGCCGAAGCGCTGGGTGCAGCAACGGCCTGCTCAAAGCCTGTTTCTGACCTTGACTGGAGACCACACCACGAACACGTTGGACAAACAGGTGTGAAAGTTTCGCCGAATTTGTATATTGCCTGCGGTATTTCAGGGGCTATTCAGCACCTGGCCGGGGTTAATTCATCGAAAGTAATAGTGGTTATTAATAAAGACCCCGAGGCTCCGTTCTTCAAAGCAGCCGACTACGGTATTGTAGGCGATGTGTTTGATGTATTGCCTAAACTTACCAAAGCGGTTAAAGATTTGAACTAAAAAACTGATTATATTTAGCAAAGCCTCTGAAAGTCGATTTCAGAGGCTTTTTGTTTTTGCGCATACCCTGGATATAGCAAATTATGGAAACCAAAACGACAGAATGAAAGTTTACCAGATATAAGGATACACTGCTTCTTAATTTTTATGGTTGAAGTGAATGGGCAATTTAAGAAATCCTTATATTTGCAACGTGGAAAAAATAAAACTAGAAATACTTGGCCTTTCTCCAAGCCAATCACAAACCGGCTCATTTGCGCTGGTGTTGGCAGAGGAATTTGGTAATCGCCGATTACCGATTATTATCGGAATGTTTGAAGCCCAAGCCATTGCGATTGAAATGGAGCGTATAACGCCTAATCGACCAATGACGCACGACCTCTTCAAGTCATTTGCCCGTGCATTTGACTTTACAGTTGAAGAAATTCTTATTTCTGATTTAAAGGAGGGTATATTCTATGCCAAAATTATTTGTACTGATGGCATACGCCAGAAATCAATAGACGCCCGGCCGTCAGATGCGGTCGCTATTGGTTTGCGTTTTCAGGTACCTATTTATACAACCGACCAGATTCTTTCAGATGCAGGTATAACGGCACAAGATGCCACAACCGCCGACGAACCACAGGAACTGGTATCTTCTTCTTCCCGCCCGCAGAGAGTTAAGAAAGATTCTCTTAAAGACCTTAATCTGGAAGAACTGCACAACCTGCTTAATCAGGCGCTTGCAAATGAAGAATACGAAAAAGCCGCTAAAATAAGAGACGAAATCAGCAAACGCAATTAAGCTGTTTTCAGAATTTATATGCAATAAGCTATTTGATATCAGTCAGATAGCTTATTTTTTTTACCCAGGGGTTCAATTCTCACATCAATTTTCATAAAAAATTAATTTATATTAAAAAAGGCATTAAAACATTACATAGTTTTTCTAGATTTGGGTTTAATGATACGTGTCTGGCGTATTGTCTTGCTGTAGTCTGATTCTTTATTCATTTAAACCTATTATTTATTATGTTCTCCTACCTGAAAAGAAAATTTGAAAAACACAAAATAAAAACAACTTTTAAGGAATACGGCCATAAAGTTGACGAATATGATTTACCTCAGTTTGGTAAAGTAAACTTTGCCAAATGGGAAAACCCACTTGAAGCCGAAAAGCATATTACACAAAGCCAGGTAGATTTTTACAATGCTTTTCTAAAAAAGGGAGACTTTGTGATTGATATCGGTGCCCACATCGGCGATTCTACATTACCAATGGCATTGGCGGTTGGCAAAGAAGGCACTGTACTGGGTTTTGACCCCAACCCGTATATTTACAAGATACTTAAAAAAAACGCCTCTCTCAATAAAGAACTTACCAACATTATTCCGCTGCAACTAGCTATTGCAACACATGAAGGCGAATTTTTTTACAGTTCGTCAGAGGCAACCCATAATAATGGCGGCATAGCCGAAACACAGCAGAACAGGCACGGAAAATACGGATTGAATGAAAAAGTAAAAGGGGTGAATCTGGAGCATTTCCTGAACGAAAACTATCCGGAAGAACTAAAGAACCTGTCACTCATTAAAATTGATACCGAAGGCTATGATATAGAAATCATCAGGTCTATCGCCTCTTTATTGAAAAAACATAAACCTAATCTTATTTTTGAGTGTTTCCCGAAGTTATCAAAGGCAGAAAGGCAAAGTCTTTATGACTTGGTGGCCGATATGGGCTACCATTTAACCTATGTTGAAGCATTTGATGCCAAAGCTAAAAAAAAGGCGATAAAACGCGAAAATATGAGCGATTGGAAACATTTTGACATTTGGGCTGTTCCTGTAAAATAAGCCCTGGTGCAGTCAGGGTTGTGGAATTGTAAGTTTTTATTTTTAACTTACGCATTCAAAAACCCTGACTAAACAATATAAACCGATAATGATTCGAATACTGCGTAACTTTTTACCAATCCCCAACAAAGACCCTAATCTGTTTTTTAGGCTTGTTTCTTACATTGATATTCTGGGTATTTTTGAGCGTGATCCTTTCGGCAATTGGCTTATTTTAAAACGTATTATCATTCTTGTGGCTGGTTTCCCCACTTACTGGCGTATAGCAGTGGCTAATCAGTTAAAAGTAGAAGGCGCCGAAAAAATAGCCCGCCTGCCCAACCAGAATGTATTTTTTATATCCAATCATCAAACCTATTTTGCAGATGTAATCACCTTTTATCATGTGTTCTGTTCGGTTAAATGGGGCTTTGGTAACAGGGTAATACCGGTATCATTATTTGCACCCAGAGCGCGTACATTTTATGTAGCCGCCAGCGAAACAATGAAAGAAGGTCTTATACCGCGTATGTTCAGCCTGGCAGGCGCCATTCTGGTAGAACGTTCATGGAGAGCGAAAGGAGAAAACGTAAGAAGAGATCTGGACTCGTCGGCAGGTAATAACGTCTCGAAAGGATTACAATTTGGATGGGTAGTGAGTTTCCCGCAGGGTACAACCAGCCCCTATGCCCCTATCAGAAAAGGTACTGCACATATAATTAAAGAAAATAACCCTATTGTTGTGCCAGTGGTAATAGACGGCTTCCGCAGGGCATTTAATAAAACAGGCCTTGCCTACAAAAAACGCAATACCGAACTAAGGGTAAAATTCAAAGACCCTATTCACTTTTCACCAGATGCAACCGTAGATGAAATAACCGAGGTTGTAAAGAATATCATAGAACAAAACATGCCCGAACGCATTGCCCGCTGGCGTGGAGACACCGAAGGTTCTGTTAAAAATCATTAATTTAGTACGAATTTCTGCTACATTTCCTATCTTTGCCCAAAGTTACAAACAGGCAAAGTATTGTATTAAAGATATTCAAGATGTCGAAAAGAAAAATAGGCAGTTTTCCGAGTCTTTTAATTATTATCAGCTTAACCACTGCTTTATTTCTGATTGCCTTTGTTGGTTGGATAGCCATTACATCAAAACAACTGGTTGGTTATGTGCGCCAGAATGTTGAAGTGCAGGTATATCTCGACAAATCAACAACCCCGGCTCAGCAAGACTCTATCCATAACCTTATCATCAAGAAAAACTATGTGGCTTACCTTGAAAACACGCCGCAGATAAAGTTTATATCAAAAGAAAGCACTGCACAGAAAGTCCTGAAAGAACTGAAAGAAGATTACAAACCGGTTTTAGGTGAAAACCCATACCGCGATGCCTTCAACATTAAAATTCAGGAAGATTACCAGAGTGAAGCCAATCTGGTAACTATCAAAAAAGATTTGGAGCAAATAGCCGGGGTTTTTGAGGTTAATTATGCCAAAGATTTTATAGACAGCGTCAATAAAAATGCCTACAACGCTTTTCTGATTATCGCCTCTATTATTGTTATATTGCTTATTGCCATTATCTTGTTAATCAACAATACCATTCGTCTGGCGCTTTATTCGCAAAGGCTCATTATCAGAAGTATGCAGCTGGTTGGCGCTACCAACTGGTTTATTCAAAGGCCGTTTATTGGCCGTGGTTTACTTCATGGTTTGTTTTCTGGTTTAATTGCTATCGGTTTGTTTATGGGCGTTCAGCAGATTGCTATTAATAAAATACCAAGCCTGATTATTTTACAAGACTACCTTAAAATTGGTATTCTTTGCGGTGGGGTTATTGTTCTGGGCATTTTAATCAGTGTGCTCAGCACCTTTCAGTCGATGTACAGATACCTGAGAATGAACCTCGACGACTTATATTAAAATCATTTTTTCATGCGAAACATATCCCTGTTGCATGGCAAACCAATAAAATATTTATACGGGATACAGAACCTTTGTACTTATGAAAAATACAAATGCAAAAGCATCGGAAGTAACCGAAACAACAGGCGCTGAAACCAAAAGTGCGCTTCCGTTTACCAGAAAAAACTATATATTAATGCTGGCAGGCATAGCACTTATTCTTGTGGGCTTTTTTATTATGACCCAGGATAAAGAAGAATTCGGCTTTGGTTTTCTGGGCATAACTTTAGGGCCGGCTATTGTTTTTATTGGCTTCATATTTGAATTTTACGCCATTTTCAAAAAAAAATAAGCCTATTAAGGCTCGTACTAACTCACATATCCTAAACTTTTACAATTAATTTTATCAATGGATTTTTTTCAGGCCATTATACTTGCCATTATTGAAGGTATAACAGAATACCTGCCTATCAGTTCAACAGGGCACATGATTATCGGTTCTTCATTAATGGGAATCAGCGAGCTTGAGTTCACCAAGATTTTTGAAGTAAACATTCAGTTTGGCGCCATTTTATCTGTTCTGGTACTTTATTGGAAACGCTTCTTCCAGTCGGTTCAGTTTTATACAAAACTGCTTACAGCTTTTATACCGGCCATGATTATCGGCTTTTTACTGAATGATTTTATTGATTCATTATTAGAGAGCGTGCTGGTTGTGGCTATTTCAATGGTTTTGGGTGGGGTGATATTGATATTCATTGATAAATACTTTGAAAACAAAGCCACAAAAGAAAACATCAGTTACCCTGATGCCCTTAAAATTGGCTTGTTTCAGTGTATAGCCATGATCCCCGGCGTTTCGCGTTCTGCTGCCAGTATCATTGGTGGTATGTTTCAGGGTTTATCAAGAAAAGATTCTGCCGAGTTTTCTTTCTTTCTGGCAGTACCTACCATGTTTGCGGCATCTGCTTACAAGTTGTTAAAGAGCTACAAAGCAGGCTCGCTTACGTTCTCAACCGAAGAGCTGCAATTATTATTAGTGGGTAATGTGGTGGCTTTTATTGTGGCCATGCTGGCTATAAAGTTCTTTATTGGTTTTCTTCAAAAATACGGTTTCAAGGTTTTTGGTTATTATAGAATTATTGTCGGCCTGATTATTATTGGCCTGGTGGCAGCAGGATTTGACCTAAAGATTGTTTAATTGATGCAAACAGTAGCAGACGAGCGCAATGATGTACTGCTGATAGATAAACCTTTGAAATGGACATCGTTTGATGTTGTAAACAAGGTTAGGTACGCAGCTAAATATAAGAAGGTAGGCCACGCCGGTACGTTAGACCCTCTGGCCACCGGCTTGCTGATATTGTGTACCAATAAAAAAACCAAAGAGATTGAGACCTACCAGGCTCAGGAAAAAGAATATACCGGAACCCTGGTGCTTGGCAAAACTACGCCATCGGTTGACCTGGAAACTGATTTTGATGCCGAATATCCTACCGGCCATATTACACCTGATGCCATTCAGCAGGCAGTTACACAACTAACTGGGTTAATTGACCAGATACCCCCGGCACACTCTGCTATAAAAGTAGATGGCAAAAGGGCGTACGAGTCAGCAAGAAAAGGACAGGAAGTGGTCATTAAATCGCGTCAGGTTGAAATAAAAGCCTTTGAGGTTGATGCAGGCAACTTCCCGGAGCTATCGTTCAGAATAGTTTGCTCTAAAGGTACGTATATCAGAAGCCTGGTCAGAGATTTAGGCAAATTACTGCATTCGGGCGCTTACATGAGTTCTTTGCGACGCACACGTATTGGTGAATTCCGCATTGAAAATGCACTCAGCCTCGACCAGTATTTAGAGAATATTCGTAATTTCGCACCCAATAATTGAGTGGTGATACACAAATACTGCGCCCGGGTGCCTTTTAAAACGTCTTAACATTGAAAGTATATTATAATCTATCTGACTTTTCCCCTCTTGCTAATGCTGTGGTAACTAGCGGCACTTTCGACGGGGTTCATTTAGGACATCAGAAAATTCTACAGATTTTACGCGAAAGCACAGCGGCCTCAGGTGGCGAATCGGTTGTTCTTACTTTCTGGCCTCACCCTCGTATGGTGGTTTCGCAAGACAGCCAGGGATTAAAGTTGCTTTCTACCATTGATGAAAAAATTGAGTTGCTTGAGCAACAAGGTGTAAATCATCTATTGATTGTGCCTTTTACCAGAGAGTTCTCAGAGCTGTCTTCAGAAGAATATGTACAGAATATATTGCTTGATACCATTGGCACCAAAAAACTGGTAATAGGCTACGACCACCGCTTTGGCAGAAACCGTGAAGGTGGTTTTGAGTATCTGGAAGCCCATGCGAACCGTTTCGGATTAGAACTGGAAGAAATTCCGCGGCAGGAAATAGACAACCTGGTTATCAGCTCTACACAAATACGGGAGTCGTTACAGAATGGCCAGATTAAAGCGGCCAACGAATTGCTTGGCAGGCCATATACTTTTTCGGGCATAGTTGTTAAAGGCCGTCAGTTGGGCCGAACCATTGGCTTCCCTACCGCTAATGTTCAGGTAGCTGAGTCTTACAAATTAATACCAGCCAATGGCGTATATGCCGTTAAGGCACTTGTACGTGGGCAGTGGCTCAATGGCATTATGAATATAGGTAACCGCCCTACTGTTGACGGCATAGGCCGAACACAGGAAGTGTACATACTAGATTTCAGCGATGATATTTACGGTGAGAACATTACCGTTGAGTTGGTTGATTACATACGGCCTGAACGGAAATTCAACGGACTGGATGAGCTGAAAGGCCAGATAACAAAAGATAAAGAAACGGGTATTCAGATTTTATGCAACTAAACCTGGTAGAAATAATAGGCTGGATTGGGGCGGTATTGGTTACAGGCTCTTATTTCCTGAATATTCAAGGCAAAATGGATGCCAAAGATGCGCGTTACATCTGGGCCAATGCCATTGGTGGAATATGTTTTGTAATCAATACATATTTCCACCAGGCATATCCGTCAATGTTTGTTAATATCGTATGGGTACTTATTGCAGCCGCTGCTGTTTTCAGAAAAAAATAGCATCAGGCATTTTTTACATAACTACCCAGCCATTTTATGGCGTTTCTGTGTTTCTTAAACACTTTCTCCAGATTTTCATCTTTAAAGAAACCCTCTAACTCAATAAAAAACCAGAAATTGAAATCTTCACTGCCTTTGTATGGCCGGCTTTCAATTTTTGTAAGGTTCACACCCGCCTTTTTGAAATCCTGAAGAAAATTGGCCAGAATACCCGGCTTATCGGTATCGGGTAAACGAGCAATAATCGTGGTTTTGTCATTACCGCTTTTCTCATTTACAAAATCTTTGGCCAATATATAAAAGCGGGTACGGTTTTGTCCGTTATCTTCAATGTTGTTGAAAAGCACAGGAAGGCTAAAAAGTTTTGCGGCAATTTCAGAGCAGATGGCTGCACTTTCAGGGTCTTCTGCGGCCAGTTTTGCCGCCTTTGAGGTCGACTCCACCTGAATTTCTTCCGGTTGTGTCTGTTCAAAATACTTGTTCAGAAACCCGCGGCATTGCCTGAAGGCAATGTCTTTAGAATATATCCTTTTGATTTTCGATGGATTCTCAGCTTCTGTAGCCAGCGCAAAATGAACCGGAATCTTTAATTCAGCCGCTACATTTACACTCATCTCATTCAGCAGGTCTACAGTTTCATAAACTATCCCCTCTTGATTATTCTCGATAGGAATCACTCCATATTTAGCTCTGCCGGTATCAACTGCCTCAAAAACCGACTTAATGGTGGGCAGTGTCATGTACTCGCTCATAGCGCCAAACCGGCTTTCTGCCGCCTGATGCGTAAAGCTCCCTTCCGGCCCCAGAAAAGCGATTCTTTCGGGCAATTCAATGTTCCGGGCAGCGGCAAATATTTCCAGAAAAATGGCATCAATGGCATCTTCTGTCAAAGGCCCCTGGCTTTGCGCCTTCATCCTGTCAAGGATGTGCTTTTCGCGCTCGGGTCTGTAAATAATAGCTTTGGTAGAACGTTTTATTTCACCTACCCGCTGCACCAATTGCATGCGTTTATTGAGCAATACTAATAGCTGGTCGTCAATTGAATCAATATCTTTTCTTACTTCGTCTAGTGTCACTGTTAAGATAGGTGTTTAAATGTCTATAATATATTAGGGTAAAACCATTTCAGGCTCATAATCAGGCAACTTCTTTCAAATCGGGGGTTCCTTCTTTCAGGTCAAGAATTTCTTCAAGTTTTTCATCAATTTCATCTTTCTCAACTCTCAGGTTTTCAATAATGAATCGCTGGCGTTCAGGTGTATTTTTGCCCATGTAATAACTCAGAATTTTGGTAATTGATGATTCCTTCTCAAGAATTACGGGGTCCAGTTTAATATCTTCACCTATAAAACCTTCAAACTCATCGGGCGAAATCTCCCCAAGACCTTTAAAACGGGTAATTTCAGGTTTTGGCGAAAGCTTTTTAATTGCCGCCTCTTTTTCTTCATCTGAGTAGCAATATATAGTTTCTTTTTTATTGCGCACCCTGAATAGCGGCGTGTCCAGAATATACAAATGTCCTTCACGCACCAGGTCCGGGAAAAACTGCAGAAAGAATGTAAGCAATAGCAGCCGGATATGCATGCCGTCTACGTCGGCATCGGTAGCTACAATGATCTTCTGGTATCTGAGGCCTTCCAGACCATCTTCAATGTTCAGCGCATGTTGCAGCAGGTTAAATTCTTCGTTTTCGTAAACAATTTTCTTAGTGAGACCAAAACTGTTTAAAGGCTTACCTCTTAAACTGAATACGGCCTGTAATTCGGGGTTTCGCGCTTTGGTTATTGAGCCGCTGGCAGAGTCTCCTTCAGTAATAAACATCACAGTTTCATGACGTTTCTCGTTCTTTTCATCATCCAGATGAAAACGGCAGTCTCTAAGTTTACGGTTATGCAGGTTTGCTTTTTTGGCTCTTTCGTTGGCCAGTTTTTTAATACCAGCCAATTCTTTCCTTTCTCTTTCAGACTGTTCAATGCGCTTTTTAAGGGCATCTTTAACCGCCTGATTCATGTGCAGGTAATTGTCTAGCTGCTCTTTCAGAAAATCGCTTATAAATGTTCTTACCGTTGGTGAATGTGGCTCGGGCGACATATTCTGAGACCCCAGCTTGGTTTTGGTCTGTGACTCAAAAACCGGCTCCTGTACCCGAATAGATATAGCGCCAATGATTGACTGACGGATATCTTCCGGAGCATAGTCTTTACCAAAATGCTCTCTGACAGTTCTTACAATTGCTTCTCTGAAACCCGAAAGGTGCGTACCACCCTGCGTAGTATTTTGTCCGTTTACAAATGAATAATACTCTTCTCCGTACTGGTTACCGTGCGACAACGCCACCTCTATGTCTTCGCCTTTCAGGTGAATAATAGGGTACCTCAACAGGTCTTCATCTGTTTTGCGTCGCAGCAGGTCAAGTAATCCATTCTGAGAAATGTACTTCTGTTTATTAAAGAATATAGCAAGCCCTGCGTTCAGGTAGCAGTAATTCCAGATCATTGACTCCACAAATTGCGGTATATAATGATAGTGCTTAAACACTGTGTCGTCAGGTGTAAAAGTAACCCAGGTACCATTCTTCTGGTCTGTATCTATAATTTCCGATTCGCTCACCAATTCACCTTTAGAAAACTCAGCCCATTTGGTTTTACCATCTCGGTAAGCCTGTACTTTAAACCTTGACGAAAGCGCATTTACAGCCTTTGTACCTACCCCGTTAAGCCCCACTGCTTTCTGAAAAGCCTTGCTATCATATTTGGCGCCCGTGTTTATTTTAGATACCACATCAACTACTTTACCCAGGGGTATTCCGCGTCCGTAATCTCTTACCTCCAAACTACCTTCGTCCAGTTTTATCTCAATAGACCTGCCATAACCCATGGCATATTCATCAATACAATTATCCAGTACCTCTTTTAATAAAACATAGATTCCATCATCAGCAGCCGATCCGTCTCCTAATTTTCCGATATACATACCCGGCCGTAATCTTATGTGTTCCTTCCAGTCAAGCGAACGAATACTGTCTTCGTTATAAGTTACTTCCTTGTTTTCAGCCATTTTTGAAAAATATTTTGTTTTATTTGATTTTATAACTTACTTTGCAATTCAAAGTTCTTTTTATCACATACTTAATACCAAAGCGCAAAAAAATAAAAAAACTTCACTTACTTTGCATTGTATTAAGTTGTGGCACACATAAATTCCTAATTGTAATTTGGCAAATAACGTTATAGATATGAAATTTAACAAAAATAATTTCTTACAAAGTTTTCTCAAAATTACGGTTTTTACGCTAATAATTAGCAATACTTTTGCACAAAATGCCCCCACAGGTAACGGAGGCGGCCCAGCCACCGGGCCAATATCACCTGCAAACACAACCGGAGCCCCCATTGGTACGAAGGGCAATCCGGGAAATACACCGCAAACTTCAAATACCCAGCAAAACGGCACTCAACAAACAGGTAGTAATAACAGAAATGTAAGTAATGACCCCAATTCATCCAGAAATCTGCAATTAAGTGCAGCAGACCTTGCTTCAATGGCACGAGAAGACTCGTTGAAGTCAGTTCGTGAGTCTGAATTGGAAAAAGACGCTTCAAGAGCAGCCCTACGAAAAAGAATTTTTGGCTACAATTTATTCAATACCACCAGGTTTGACCCAACGCCGGCACTAAATATTGCTACACCCAGCAATTATGTACTAGGCCCAAACGACCAGTTGGTTATTGATATTTATGGATACTCACAGGCTAACTATAAGACGGTTATATCGCCAGACGGCTATATAACATTAGACCGTGTCGGGCTTATTTATCTGGCTGGTTCGTCTATGGAGCAGGCAAGAGAGAAAATTATGGCCCGAATGGCCAAAGTTTATACAGGTTTAAAGTCTTATGAAGGTTTTCCGCCTAACACGCATCTGATTGTTTCTCTGGGCAATATCAGAAGCATAAAAGTAACGGTTACAGGCGAAGTGGTAGCACCTGGCACGTACACACTTTCTTCGCTGTCATCCATACTTAATGCCTTGTATGCCTGCGGTGGCCCTAACGAGTTGGGTACGTTCAGAAAGATTAATTTGATACGGAATAACCGAATTGTTGCTTCGCTTGATTTGTACGAAGTACTCATTAAAGGTTTTGCCAAAGATAACATTATTCTACAAGATCAGGACATCATCCAGATTTCGCCATTTATTTCAAGGATAGCAGTTAGCGGTAATACCAAAAGAAATGGATTATTTGAACTAACCGAAAATGAAAAACTATCAGATTTAATTAGCTATGCCGGAGGTTTTAACCCTTATGCCTACCGTCACCGCATAAAAGTGCATAGAAACACCAGCCGTGAACGTAAAATACTGGATGTACTGGAAGCAGATTTTAATACCTTCAGTATAATGTCTGGCGACTCTGTAATCACTGAAAGACTCCTTGAAAGATACGAAAACATGGTCAAAATTCAGGGTTCGGTTTTCCGCCCGGGTGAGTATTCACTAGACAGCAACCCTACCCTTATGCAATTGGTTAAGTCGGCAGAAGGATTACGCGGCGAAGCCCTGACGGGAAGAATTGCCATATCCAGAACCAGAGAAGATATGATTATTGAAAACATATCGCTCAATCTGGATGATATAATAAAAGGTAAATCGGCGGATGTGGTTCTTAAGAGAGAAGATGTAGTAACTATTCCATCGGTATTTGACCTAACAGAACCAGCTTATATACGTATTCAGGGCGCTATTAATAACCCGGACGGGCAAGGTGGCATTGAAATTCCGTATGTAAGAAACCTTACAATTGAAGACGTACTGGTAAAAGTAGGCGGTTTGTCAGAATCTGCCTCTTTATCAAGAGTAGAAGTAGTAAGACGCAAGCGCAATGTAGACCCAACATCAACCAGTGCGCAGATATCAGATACTTTTCAGTTCAATATCCGCCCTGACCTGAGTGTGGAAACGGCCGGTACTAGCTTTATTCTTTATCCGTTCGACGAAATTTTCATCAGAAAATCACCCAACTACGTAAGCCAGTCTTTTGTAAGTGTTGAGGGCGAAGTTTTGTTTCCGGCCAGATATGGAATTAAAAACAAAGACGAGAAAATATCTGACGCCATTGCACGTGCAGGCGGGCTTACGCCGCAATCTTACATTGAAGGGGCAACGCTTATCAGAACCATTCAGTTGAGCGATGTAGAGCTGGAACAAAGAAGAAAAACGATCAGCGAAATTGCCAATAGCGCCGGCAATAACCAGAGAATTGAAATTGAAGCAGATAGTAGCACCAAAAAATCATCAATAGGTATTGACCTCAAGAAAATCATAGAAAACCCGGGTTCAAATGCGGATATGATTCTTCAGGATGGTGACATCATCCGTATTCCTAAACGCCTGGAAACTGTCCGTATTCAGGGCGAGGTACTCTATCCAACTACGATTAAGTACATTAACCGAGAAACCTTCATGAATTACGTTTCAAAGGCTGGTGGTTTTACAAAAAAATCGCTTAAAAGTAAATCATATATTTTATATGCTAACGGCTCGGTTGACCGGACCAGACGCTTTTTCTTCGTAAATATTTATCCAAAGGTTGAACCTGGTTCAGAGATTATTATTCCTCAAAGAAACCTTACTGCCCAACAGCAGCTATCGCAGCTTCAGGGATTCTTAACTGCCATTGGCGCAACCATGACCACAGTAGTTACCATTCTCGGAATCATTTCGCTTTCAAAATAATTAGTGGTAAAAAAAACACTATTTTTAATAAAACAATGGCTGAAACACAAATCATACAAGAAGAGCAGATCAGTACAAAAGAGTTATTTCAGAAGATTGTTAAGTTTTTTAAACTGATAGGTAGTGAGTGGAGATTGCTTTTGATAAGTATTGCTATAGGTACATTAGGCAGTATTATCTTTGACATCAAGAACTTCAAGGAGTCGCAGTATTACGGAGAGCTTCATTTCAATCTGGAGTCTGGTTCGTCTAACCAGAATGCCATGGGTAGTTTTGCCGGCATTGCCAGTGCCTTTGGAGTTGGTAATATGGGTGGCTCACAGTCGAATGATTTATTCAGTGGTGGCAACTTTACGTCAGTAATTTCATCAAAGGCATTGTACGAAAGAGCCCTCATGAAAGAGGTAGTAGTTAATAACCGGAAGGTATTGTTTATTAATTATTATAAAGACAGTAGCGATATAAGCCGTAAAGAATGGGCTGGCGACTGGTTTAAGGCCGCCAATACGGCAGCAATTAAATTCAGATTTAAACCCAAAAGCCCTGACCAGTTCAGTAAACCTGAAAACGAAATTGTTACAGCCATTTATGAAAAACTGGTAAAACAGACCACCATGGCTCCTTTAGACAAGAATGGTTCAATAATGGTGCTGTCGGCCAATACAAATAGCGAAATGCTTACAAAAATTTGGCTTGAAACCCTGTTAAAAACCCTGGAAGAGTTTTACATTGAAGTGCGCACCAAAAAAACAAAAGAAATATACGATATTCAGGTAGGCCGTCTGAGAGAATTGGAAGGCAAGTTAAGCTCTGCAGACAGACAACTGGCTATTACCACCTACCAGAACCTGAACGCTGTTGACCCCACAGCGCCTATGCGCCAGCAACAGCAAAACCGTAACAACAATTTTATATCAAATCAGTATTATACGCAAATGGCGTCTGTAGAAAACCTCAGAATGCTTTTGATTCATCAGACTCCCCTCTTTACTATGCTTCAGCCGGTGCGCCTGCCATTAATCAGAAAAGATTACATTATTGGTGGCAGCTCAAAATTGGGGGCATTTTTAGGCTTTTTTATTTGCGTAGTGTTTATCATTTTCAGAAGAACCTATCAGGAGCTGGTTAGCTAAATGTAAGTTTTTATTATTGATTGAATTTGAATTGTGCATGAAAAAATCGGATAACGAAATAGTAATAAAAGCGGGTAAATCGGCACTTCATTATTGGAAAGACATCTGGCTGCAGAGAGAACTATTCTGGATACTGGGTAAGCGAGATATCATGGTGCGCTACAAACAAACAGTGTTAGGTATTGCCTGGGCGGTTTTCAGGCCATTACTAACGGCAGTTGTAATGACCTTTGCCTTTGGTAAAATTGCCAGAATGGAGACTGACTCAACTTTGCCCTATATGATTATTGTTATACCGGGCGTAATTATATGGCTTTTCTTTTCGCAGTGTCTTTCACAAATCAGTAATAGTATTGTAGGCAATGGCAATCTGGTGTCGAAGGTGTATTTTCCACGGATAATCATCCCATTCAGTTCGTTGCTGGTAGGGCTTCTGGATGCCCTCATAGCTTTTGCCATGTTTTTTGTCTTTTGCCTCTATTACCAGTTTATGCCCAACTGGCAGATACTCATGGCACCGCTTTTTATGTTGCTGGCTTATCTCAATGCTTTTGGGCTGGGTCTTATTGCCGCCGTTTTAAATGTTAAATACCGCGATATTGCCCAGATTATTCCATTCATTGTTCAGTTTGGTTTCTTTATTTCTCCGGTCGGTTACACAAGCGAACAACAAAAAACTGCTTGGTGGTATACTTATTATAATCTAAACCCGATTGTTGGAACCATAGACGGTATGCGCTGGTCTTTATTGGCCGACCACTCTCCACTAAACTGGCAGAGCCTGTTGCCAAGCATTATATTTGCTATAATATCGGTGATTTTTTCCATTTGGTTTTTCCGTAAAAACGAAAATTCTTTTGTGGATTACATTTAATTTTTGGACTACTGAAAGGCACTTTGCATGAAAGCAATATCAATAAAAAATATTTCAAAGAAGTACATACTTAGCCATAAGAAAAAGAAATATCTGAATCTGAAAGAAACCCTTTCGGGCTTTGTGCAAGAGATGTTTGCCAATAAAGAAGAGCAGGAAACCAAAGAGGTTTTCTGGGCTTTAAGGGGTGTGAGCTTTGATATTGAACAGGGAGACAGAGTAGGAATTGTGGGTTCTAATGGTGCAGGTAAGTCAACCCTTTTAAAAATACTAAGCCGTATAACCGAGCCTACACATGGCGAAGTACGTGTAAAAGGCAGAATGGCCAGCCTGCTTGAGGTGGGTACGGGGTTTCATCCTGAATTAACCGGAAGAGAGAATATTTTTCTGAATGGTGCGATTCTGGGAATGCGGCAGGACGAAATAAGAAAACAATTTGATGAAATTGTTGATTTTGCCGGTATAGAAAAATTTCTTGATACACCTGTAAAACGTTATTCATCAGGCATGTATGTGCGTCTGGGATTTGCCATTGCCGCGCATCTTGAACCTGAAATATTGATTGTAGACGAAGTGCTTGCCGTAGGCGACTCTGAGTTTCAGAAAAAGTGTCTGGGCAAAATGAAAGATGTGTCCAGCCATGGCCGTACGGTATTGTTTGTAAGCCACAATGCCACCGCTATTCAGGGGCTTTGTAATAAGGCTGCGTTCTTGCAAAAGGGAGGCCTTGTTAAATATGGTGAAGTGGGTGAAGTGCTACACGATTACATGACAAGCATTTCAAAATTTAAACTGACACAAAGCTGGGATACCCCAGACGACGCACCGGGTAATGACATGGTACGTATTAAGCACGTTGAGTTATCGCCCGACTTTGTTAACGGCAGCAAAAATATAGATGTGCGCACGCCGCTTAAAGTGATATTTGAGTTCTGGAATATGGTTGAAAACGCAGAGCTTAACCTGAGTGTTTTTTTATATAGCATGACAGGCGAATGCGTTTTTAACGTAGGCAGTACAGCCAGGAATTTTACCAAAGGGTTGGTAAAAGGTGTGTTGGAGATACCGGGTAATTTCCTTAACGATGGTTCATATTATATATCGGTTATGATTGTAAAAGACACCTCAGACCCGGTATTTTTTATAGAAGATGCCATCAGTTTTGATGTGGCCGACTACCGCGAAGGCACCAGCTGGTATGGCAAATGGCCAGGTGCCGTGCGCCCGATACATATTCCGGTGAAAACGTGGAAAGTTGACGGGCTTATTTCATAACCCGCCGAAACCCCATAGTGTAATACCTTTGAAAGGATTCTGAAATTCATCTTCCTTATATTCAAATATTAATTACATTTGCAAACTGCATTTTGAATAGGCTCAGAAACCTGTGTATCACGCGACTATAACGTTACAGCCATAAAATCTGAGTAGATTCTGAATCTTCATCAGTTTTCAAACCTAGTAATAGCACATTGTGATAAACGTAACAAAATCATTTTTACCCCCTTTTGAAGAATACCAGGATAAAATAAAGGGTATCTGGGAAAGTACATGGCTTACTAATAATGGCCCACTGGTGCAGGAATTAGAAGCCCGCCTTAAAGAATACCTGGGCGTTAAAAACCTTTTGTTTGTAACCAATGGTACAATTGCCCTGCAATTAGCCATTAAGGCGCTGCATCTGCAAGGCGAAATTATAACTACTCCTTTTTCTTACTGTGCCACTACTACATCAATTCTTTGGGAAAACGTAAAGCCTGTTTTTGTAGATATTGAGGCAGATACCTATAATATTGATGCTGATTTAATTGAGCAGGCCATTACCGACAAAACCACTGCCATAATGGCTACGCATGTGTATGGCAGGCCATGCAATGTTGAAAAAATTGAGCAGATTGCCCGTAAATATAACCTGAAAGTAATTTATGATGGCGCCCATAGTTTTGGCGCAACTTATAAAGGCAATTCGGTTCTTTCTTATGGCGATGTGGCCACCTGTAGTTTTCATGCTACAAAGGTTTTTCATACAGTAGAGGGAGGGTGTGTGATATGTAAAGACGACGAACTATTAAAAGTATTGGCGCATTACAGAAGTTTCGGGCATAAAAACGATGACTATTACATGATGGGTATCAATGCCAAAAACTCAGAGTTCCATGCAGCTATGGGTCTGGTTAACCTGCCACATGTAGCCGATATCATAGAAAAAAGAAAAATTGTTTCTGAAAAATATAATGAGCTGCTTAACTGGGATAAACTGAAACAACCCCGGCAAAATATAGAAGGCTTTGTTTATAACTATGCCTACTACCCTATTATGTTACCCTCTGAACAAAAACTGCTTGAGGTAACCGCAGCCCTAAAGAAAGAAGACATTGTTCCCCGGCGGTATTTTTATCCGTCTCTCAATCAGCTGCCTTATTTAGATTTCTACACACCATGCCCGGTTTCTGAGCGGTTGTCAGTAGCGGCATTATCATTACCTTTGTATTATGATTTGGCGCTTGAAGATGCAGAACGAATTGCCAAGATAGTAAATAGTACACTTTAATCTATTGTTTAAGAAAACGAATTGCTTCTGTGGTTGATGTATCCATAATTATTGTCAATTATCGTACACCTGAGTTAATTGTTGAGTGTCTGAAAACAGTGCAGCAGTTTACACAGAAGGTTAGTTATGAGGTAATTGTGGTAGACAACCAGTCGAAAGGCGATGATGAAGGCTATGTAAAGGCGGTTTTTCCGGAGGTAAACTGGCTACCTACAGGTTATAATGCAGGCTTTGGCAGAGCCAATAATCTGGGTATGAAGCAGGCTAAAGGCAGATATTTTTTATTACTGAACTCAGATACCAAGTTGTTTGAAGATGTAATAGACCGCTGTGTCAGTAACCTTGATAATCGCCCGGATGCCATTGCCGGTGGTGCATATCAGGTATATCCGGATCTGACACCCCGTGCGTTTTATCATACATTTACGTTCAGACGCGATTTCTGGATTACCCCACCCCCACTCAGAAAATACCTCGATACGCTTATACCCTACACAAAATATGACGACCCTGAGCAGGTAGACTACATTGCCGCTGCATTTCTTATGGTGCGGCGCGAAGGCTTTGAAAAAACCGGGGGCTTCGATGAAGAGTTTTTTCTGTATGGTGAAGATACCGAATGGGGAAACAGACTTGGAAAAATTGGCAGGCAACTGGTTTTTAAAAACTGTCGTATCATTCATGAAGAATGGGGCAGTAAACCAGAACGCTACGAAGATGCCCGTAACTATACTTATTTTAACCGGTTTGATGAACAGATTCAGCTTTCTAATCTGGTTTGGATTCGGAAACAGTATGGAGCATTGCATTATTTTTTACTCATGCTACATTACTGGATTTGGGTTCCTGTATTTTTTATGATGAAAATGGTATCCAATATTCTTCATCTGAAAAACCCTTTCGGAGAGCTACATAACCAGAAAAGATTTGCCCGTACGATAGGCCTTTTTTCAGGCTATTTCTGGAGCATTCTATTGAAAAAACCAACTTTCTATAAAATTAGTAAATGAAAGATAAAACCATTCTTTTTCTGACACCAACCGGCGGCCGGACAGGCTCTGAGATGATGATATGGTATCTGCTGAAGCATTTATCAGGCAAAATCAGATCGGTGGTGTACAGTTGCAGCAATGGTGAGTTATTTGCAAAACACTCAACCGCCGACCAGACCTTTATCAATACCAGTAAAAATGGCTTTTTATCTAAAATTTATGAAGGCATTTACTTTCAGCTATTCAGAAAAACGCCGGAAGAAAACCGGATTCTGAAAATACAGGCACAGGTAAAAGCAGACAAATGGTACCTGAATACCCTTACCATGCCTCGTTTTGCAAGGCTGGCGCATAGCCTTCATATCCCCTATTTTGTTCATGTACATGAGTTGGTAGGGATTTATGACGAAATTGTGTATGACGATTTCCGGTTTCAGTTTGACCACGCAGAAAAAATAATCTGCTGCTCGGCCATTGTCGAAAAAAGAATCCGGCAGATGGGCTATAACAATACCATTCTTCTGCATGAATTTGTAGATACAGAAAAAATAGTAGTTAAACAAAAGGCAGAAGCGTTAAGAAAACAATTGGGAATACCAGCCAACGCGTTTGTATGGTTGATGTCTGGCTCTATGAACCACCGAAAAGGATATGACCTGGTACCGGATGTGGTTGAAAACCTTCCTGAAAATACATACCTGATTTGGCTGGGTAACATCAAGAAAACAGGGGTTTTACACTATCTTCAACAAAGGGCGGCAACTGAAAAACTGAATTTTTTAATGATTGGTGAACAATCTGATGCCTATTATGATTATTTTAATATGGCAGATGGTTTTGTTTTGCTGGCCCGCGAAGACCCCTTCCCTTTGGTAATGATAGAGGCTGCTTATCTTCAAAAGCCCATTGCAGGTTTTAATTCAGGCGGAATATCTGAATTTATGCAGCCGGGCATGGGTCTGGTAGTTGATAGCTTTAACCCCGCAGATTTAGCCGGCGCAATGGTACAGATTCAGAATAAGCAAATTGAAATAAATAAAGAAACACTAAAAAACAGGGCGATAAACTTTGATATCAGAAACCAGATTGAGAAGTGGGTTAGTTTTTTTAATGAAAACCAGGAATAAAAGATATGAGCGCAATAAATGATATACTTGTTGAATTAAAAGAAGCACAAAAAGTGCTGGATGATTTTATTTCTTCAGAACAAAACCTTAAAAATATAGAGGCAATTGCTAATCTGATGGCAGATGCTTTACTAGATGGCAAAAAAATTATTTCTTGTGGCAACGGCGGTTCTCATTGCGACGCCATGCATTTTGCCGAAGAACTTTCTGGCAGGTACAGAGAAAACCGCCGCTCGCTGGCAGCAATAGCTATATCAGACCCAAGCCACATTTCCTGCACGGGCAACGATTACGGTTTCGACTTCGTTTTCTCGCGCTTTATAGAAGGCCTGGGTAATGCCGGTGATATGTTGTTGGGCATTAGCACCAGTGGCAACTCTAAAAACATAATAAATGCTGTAAATGCCGCCCGCGAAAAAGGCATGAAGGTTGTCATCTTCTCGGGTAAAGACGGTGGCCAATTGAGAGGAAAAGCCGATGCCGAAATAATTGTACCGCACTTTGGGTATGCAGACCGCATTCAGGAGATTCATATCAAGGTGATTCATATTCTGATGCTGCTGATTGAAAAAAAAGTATTAAGCACTGAAAAGTAATGTGTTACATTTCGGGTTTTAGTTATTACCCGTTGAATAAAGCATCTTGTTTTTAAAAAACTGTTTATCATTATTTTCTGAATACCTTTAGGTTAATACATCCCTATTCATGAAGATTCTCTTTGTCAGTCATGACGCAAACAGAGCCGGAGCTCAGCTTTTTTTGTTAAATATTATGCGGTATTTTCAAAAAAAGAAGGTTTCAGTTCATTTGCTATTGCTTGATGGGGGTGTTCTGGAAAAAGACTTTGAGCAAATTGCTCAATTATATCATTATCCTAAAGATACCCACCATGCTCCTGAAACTTTAAGCAAGCGATGGCTGGGTAAAATTGGTATGAAGCAAGCCACTTATTACCAGAAAAATAAAGTGGACCTTAAAAACAAATTGGCTAATGAACATTTCGACTTTATTTATGCCAATACCATAGCCTCTGCCCCGGTTATAACAGAACTTCTGTCAATTCTGAATGCCCCGCTCATTACGCATATTCATGAGCTTGAGTTTTCAATCCAACTTTATTCAGAGCAAAGCGATAGAATTACTTTGTTTCAGAAAAGTGCCTGTATAATTGCCTGCTCAATGGCTGTGGCAGATAATCTGATAAAAAATCACGGTGTTGACAGCCATCAAGTAAAAATAATTCATTCGTTTGTTGATAATGATGCGGTGCTTCAAAGGTCGGCTCAGGTAAATAAACAAGCCATCAGAAAGCAATACAATATTCCGGAAGGCTCATTTCTGATTGGCGGATGTGGCAATGCTGAATGGCGAAAAGGTGTTGATGTGTTTGTTTCTCTGGCAAAGAGGTTACTTACCGCTAATACAGCTGAAATACATTTTGTGTGGGTGGGTATCAGGAAATCTGGTGAGTATTATGAACAAATAGCCTTTGATGTGGAAAGGATGGGTATCGGCGAACATATTACCTTTATTGAACCCACCCCCGAAGCCATTGAACTAATAAATTGTTTTGATGTTTTCACGGTAGTTTCACGCGAAGACCCATTCCCTCTGGTAATGCTTGAAGCCGCGCTTGCCGAACGAACTATTTTCGGATTTGAAAAAACCGGTGGCTGCTCTGAATTTATTGAACAAGACGCCGGAAAACTTTTTGACTATCTGGATATTGAAAATATGGCCCTTGCAATTCTGGCTCTGAAGGATACCCCTAACCATGTTTTTGGTAAAAGAGCCAAAGAAAAAGTTTTGCAGCAATACAGTTTTGAAAACTCTATTGTTAAAATTGAAAAGTTATTTGAGAATCTGGCATAAAAGACTGGCGCATACATGACACTCGCTTTCACACTTTGCTCTGTTAACTATCTGGCACAGGCACATACATTAGGCGACTCGCTTAAAAAACATAATCCGGATTTCCGGTTTGTAATCGGGCTGGTAGATAAACTGGATACCAAAGATATTGATACATCTAAACTGCCTGATTACCCGCTGCTTGAGCTGGATAAGATACAGATAGCAGACCTGCCCGGTATGTGCGAACGTTATGATATAACAGAACTAAATACAGCAGTTAAGCCCTATTATCTTGATTATTTTCTTAGAAACAACCCGGAGGCGACCAATATAATCTACTTTGACCCAGATATTATTGTTTTTGATAAGCTCACGCATCTGGAAGAAAGCCTACAAAAATACGATATTGTTGTTACCCCGCATACCACAACCCCTTACAACGACACCAAATGGCAAAATGAAGAAGATATTGTAAATACAGGCGTTTTTAACTTTGGTTTTGTGGCCATCAGAAGGTCAGATTCAGCCAGAAAAATGGTTGACTGGTGGTGCCAAAAACTGGAAAAAGAATGCCTTATTGACCTATGCAATGGCTTGTTTGTAGACCAGCACTGGGCAGATTTTTTTCCGGTTTATTTTGACAACGTGTTAATCAACAAGCATCTGGGCTACAATGTAGCCTACTGGAATCTGCATGAGAGAATATGCACCGAGAAAGACGGCAAATGGTTTATTAACAATTCAACGGCTTTACAGTTTTTTCATTACAGCGGTTACCTGATAGCAAAACCCAATGAGGTGTCTAAATACCAGAACAGAATAAACTTTGAAGACAGGCCTGATATAGTAGCATTATTTGAGCTTTATAGAAATGAATTGCTTAAGAACAACGAGCTTTACTGGAAACATTTTAAGTGCGATTATATTAAACCTCCTAAAATAAAACGATATTTGCGGGTAAGAAAATATTTAAAACTCCCGCTTGAAAAATTAGCTCAGCTGGTTGAGTCATAATCTTTATGCAGAAATTTATTGCGCTCTGGCAACATCGTTATAGAAAATATACCCATCTGTTTCTGGTTTATTGGCATTTTTTCAGGGTTTGGTTCAGACTGATACTTTTAAGAGCAGGGTTTTCTGGCAAAAGAAAAGTTGTAGCCATTATACTAACCCAACAGTTTGGTGATATAGTAGCCGGAGAACCCATCAGCAGGCAGGTAAGGCAGAAGCATCCCGACGACTACCTTATCTGGATTGTAAAACCGGTTTTCAGAGAGTTGCTGGAAAATAATCCGAATCTGGATGAAATACTGGAAGAATTCTGCGCTAATCAACGTCGCTTGTTAATTAACTCAGGCATTTTTGATACTATTTATAATTTACAGTTCAGAAACAACAGCTATTGCCCGGTTTGCCAGGTGTATGTCGAGAATCCGGAAGCCGACGCGAGAGATATAACCATACATAATTACTATTTTCAGGGTAATTTATTATCGGTTCAACAAAAAATGGCTGGTCTTGTTGTTGAAGATATGCAACCGCACTTGTTTTTAACCGACAAGCACAAAGTCAGGGTTGACCAGCTTCAATTACCCCATAAGTTTCTGGTTATTCATGCGCAATCAGCCCAAAACAGCCGTAACTGGAACAATACCAAATGGGAAGCTCTGATAACCCATTTACTTGAAAGCACTGATTTTCATGTTATTGAAATTGGTCTGAGCAGCGATTTAAAAATATCTAACCCCCGTTTTGTTAATTTATGCGGCAGGCTTTCTATACTTGAAACAGCAGAGGTTATCAGAAGAGCCGTTTTTTTTATAGGCATAGACAGCGGCCCGGCGCATCTGGCCAATGCCGTAGGTACAGCAGGCCTGATTATGATTGGCAAACTGGAGAACTTTGTGAATCATATACCGTATTCAGGCAGATATAAAACGGGTGAAAATGCTATAATTGTTAGAAATACCAGCGGCCCAAGTGCAGACATTGAAGTTGAAACAGTGATAAAGGCCATTAATGAAAATAAATTGTTAATTTTAGCCTGAAACCAACCACGGTTTGTGGCAGTTATGTTATGCTTTTTTTTACACTTTGTCATATAAACCAGTTGCCCAATGCTATTCTGCTGGGCGACACCATCAGGGAAAACCACCCCAGTGCCATTTATTTTATAGGGCTTATTGACAAAGCCGAAAGGATTCCGTCCGCTTTTCAATCACCGTATAGGATTGTGAGTGTTGATGAATTAGTAATTCCGGATTTTGAAACCATGGCTGCTACCTACAACACCTTAGAGCTGCTAAATAATACCAAACCTTTTTTTGCAAAATATGCCTTGCAGCAGTCAGATAAGGTCTTGTATCTTGATTGCACCAGTGTGCTTTTCAATCCTGTCGATTTCATCAGCCAGGATCTCAACCATTACTCAATTATACTGGTACCTCAATTGCTGCATGCGGGAGTTCATCCGGACGAAAAACAGATTCTCAACACTGGCATCTATCATTCAGGATTTATCGGATTTAAAAAATCTGATGAAACCATTCGTTTTCTTGACTGGTGGGGTAAAAATACAACTCAGAAAGGTAGTACCAATTTATGCATCGGGCTCAACTCAGACCAACTCTGGCTTGAGCATGTTCCGAATTTTTATGATAACGTATTACTATCTAAGCATAATGGTATTAATATTGGGCCTTGGAATTTACCCGAACGTAAAATTGACGCTTCAACAAATACGGTCAACGGGCAACCGCTGATATCGGTAAATTTTAAAGGAATGCCCTATTGGCCGGCTTTGAACAGAAAGTTAAAAACGTACACTTTAGCGCCCATAGAGCCTGTATATGGCTTATCTTTACCAAAAGAAAACAAAACCGGCAAGATAATTGCCAGAAATTTAAGGAAAATCAATAGTTTGACAGATAAAATAATCGATTTGCTTCAATAGTTTGATTAGAAGCTTTTTTTTAACTTAATTTTGCAAAATTACCAGACATAGTTCTATATGAATTACAAAATTGAAAAAACAGAGCAGTACGCTCTTATTTCTCTTGACGAAACTACTTTTGGAGCTGAAATAACTGCGCCTTTTGAAAAACTGGTGGTTCAGCTTTATCGTGAAGGCTACACCAATATGGTAACCGATTTTACGAAAATTACTGAAATTGATGAAGATGGTTTGTCATTAATCAGAAAAGCCAACAAAGTTTGCCGAACAGAACAAGGGCTTTTTGTGATATGCACAAAAGATGATGATTTAATTGATGCCATTGATGAGGCAAAGATACCTGAACTTGTTATTTTGCCAACAGTTGATGAAGCCATTGATGCCGTGTTTATGAATGACCTTGAAAACGATTTCCGTGAAGAAAGCGATGACGAGTTCGACCTCGGTGAAGAAAACGGATTTCAGGAAGAAAAATACTGATTTCATTGGCGCATAACTACTATTCAACCATCAGACTTATTACATACCCCTTTCGGGGCAAGGGGTTATTATGAATTTTGAACTTTTAATACTTGGCACGGGCTCTGCTACTCCCACACTTGAACACAACCCATCGGCTTATTTATTGACGCTGGATAACGAGCACTTTCTGATTGATTGTGGAGAGGGTACGCAGTTCCGCTTGCTGGAACACAAAGTGCGCTCGCATCGTATCCGTCATATCTTTATCAGTCACCTGCACGGCGACCATTATTTTGGTTTAATCGGGCTGATATCCAGCTGGAATCTGAATCAGCGCAAAGAAGATTTAACCATCTACGGGCCAAAAGAGTTAGCAGAGATACTCACCATTCAGTTCAAGCATTCGCAAACCTACCTTCATTTTAAGGTTAATTTTGTTGCAACAGATACGACCATCGCCAGCCGGATTGTTGAAACCCCGCTTATTACTGTAGAGACCATTCCTTTAGTACACCGAATTGACTGCTGCGGGTTTTTGTTTCGTACCAAAGAAAATAAAAGGAAATTACTGGCTGATAAACTACCCGAAAATTTTCCGGTTCCGTTTTTGAAGATGCTGAAAGACGGGCATGACGTACAAGACCCACTGACGGGCCAGGTGTACAGGAATGAAGAATACACAGTTTCTGGCGGGCAGTCTAAATCATTTGCTTATTGCTCAGATACGGCCTTTCATGAAGCTATCATACCGCAATTACGAAATGTAGGCAGCATTTTTCATGAAGCCACCTTTACTGATTCAGAACTGAAACGGGCCATTACCACTAATCATTCTACCGCCAGGCAGGCCGCAACTATTGCCCAAAAGGCACAGGCAGGCCAACTCATTATCGGCCATTATTCCTCTCGCTACAAAACACTTGATAACCACCTGAGCGAAGCCAAAGAGGTTTTTGAAAACACTTTTCTGGCCACAGAGGGCGCCACTTTCAAACTTTTATAAAAAAGACTGTTTTAAAAGCAACTCTTGTTTTACCAACTTTATGCGGTCGTTGAAACTGATTTGGTTAAAGTTAACGTCTTTCTCGCAGGTGGCAGCCAGGTAGTGCATAATGTCTTTCTGGTGGGGTACTCTCCTGCCTGTTTCTACACTTACATACTTACTGGTGGTCCACATAAAGTTTTTCAACTCGGTTTTGTTTTCATCCGTCATAAAATACTCTGTTACCAAGGTATCAGTATCAAAATAAATGGCTCTTGAAAAAATCTTCACCCATTCACTCACTACAGCCGGACGAATATAGGCTATCTGGTGCTGATAAACCACCCAGCTTGTGCGGTAATTTTTAAAAACTTCAGAAAACTTAAAGCCATATAACTTGGCCACCTGGTCTTCGCGGGCATTGAAGTAATAATCGAAATACTTTGAGTTATTGAGATGTTGAAGCGGATCGCAGTCCTGAAATCTGATAATAGCTTTAGACTCGGTAATGGTGGGGTACTCACCGTCATTTATTTTTTCATACATACACTTATGCAATAAATTTTTATCAAAAATAAGAATAGTTTTTTAAATACTTAAACCAAAGCCATTAAAGAGCAGTTATTCATGAATTTTAAGAAACTGCCTCAGCAAATTCAAATAAAACATCCTCAAACCAGTGCTGAAAGCTGTCGCTCAGACACTTTTACGCTGGCTATATCAGGTACATTTATCTATTTACAGAAACCGTGAATTTTAGCCCTAAATAGCAAACACAAACTGCGGATAAGCATTTTAATCTCTTTAAAGGAAACTAAAACTTCAAGATAAAAGTTTGTATTTTAGCTTTTCCTTCCTGTATAATCTCATCAACAAAACACCAAGCACTTAACTATCAGTCAATTATAAAAAAATTATAAGAATTACACCCATATAGTCTATAATAATTATAGGATTTATGTATATTTGCAAAGTTAAAAAAAGGAAGTCATGCAAAGTTTTCGTACAGAACTAGAGAATCCATTAGTTGAAAAAGATATCATTGATTTAGAGCGTAAAATCAGACTTTTCCGCGAAGGTAAAATCCATGAAGAAAAATTTCGTAGTCTGCGTCTGGCTCGCGGTGTTTACGGACAACGCCAGCAGGGCGTGCAGATGGTAAGAATCAAATTGCCTTATGGCAAAATGACACTTAACCAATGGAAGCGCATTGCAGATATTTCAGACGAGTACTCAACCGGTAACTTGCACCTTACCACTCGCCAGGATGTTCAGATTCACTTTGTGAGCCTTGACAAGACCCCGGAATTATGGGCAAAACTGGAGCAGGACAACATTACCCTTCGTGAAGCCTGTGGTAATACCGTAAGAAATATTACGGCCTCTCCTACTGCCGGTATTGACCCGAAAGAACCTTTCGATGTAACACCTTATACGCATGCGGCGTTTGAGTACTTCCTGCGCAATCCTGTTTGCCAGGAAATGGGTCGTAAATTCAAAATGGCTTTCTCAAATACTGACGACGATACTGCACTTACCTTCATGCACGACCTCGGATTTATCCCTAAAATTAAGGATGGCAAAAGAGGTTTTAAAGTAATGCTGGGTGGCGGATTAGGCGCACAACCACAATTGGCCCATGTGGCGTATGATTTTTTGGAAGCAGACCATTTGATTCCGTTTACAGAGGCGGTTATCAGGGTATTTGACAGACACGGCGAAAGAAATTCAAGACATAAAGCCCGTATGAAATTCCTGATAGCCAAAATTGGCTTTGAAGAATTTATGAAACTGGTTGAAGGCGAAAAAACAGCATTGAAGGTAAAAACGTATCCTATTGATACCCAAAAACTTGAGTTTCAATATAACTATGCTACCCTGGAAGTGCTGGATTTACCTGCAAACGATTCGGAAGCCTATCAAAACTGGTATAAAACCAATGTATTTGCCCAAAAACAAGAAGGCTATTATGGTGTTTTTGTGCGTGTGCCATTGGGAGATATTTCAAGCGTGGTTTCAAGAAGCCTGATTGAAAAATTAAGACCTTATATTGCAGACGATGTACGCGTAACGGTTAATCAGGGTTTGTTGCTGCGCTTTGTACTGGCTAAAGATTTACCCTATATTTTCAGCGTTTTAAGCGACCATAAGCTGGCGGCGCCTGGTGCAAACAGTATTGCTAACATTACTGCCTGCCCTGGTACTGACACCTGTAACCTGGCCATATCTGACAGTACAAAAATTACCCTTGAATTTGAAAAAGTATTGCGTGAGGATTTCCCCGAACTGATTGAGGAAACCAACATGCAGATAAAAATATCAGGCTGTATGAATGCCTGTGGCCAACATAGCATGGCGCACATTGGTTTCCATGGCAGCTCTCTGAAATCAGCAGGAAAAGTACTGCCTGCGGTTCAGGTGTTACTGGGTGGTGGCATCAAAGGAAACGGCGAAGGCCGTATTGCCGATAAGGTAATAAAAATACCAAGCAAAAGAGGCCCGCAGGTATTAAGAATTGTATTGAATGACTACGAAACCAACGGTTTGGAAGGCGAGTATTTCAATGATTACTACGACCGCCAGGGTGAAAAATATTTTTATACCCTGCTAAAACCGCTGGCAGACCTTACTACCCTGGTTGATACCGACTTTGTTGACTGGGGCCGTGATGAGTTGTTCCAGACCGAAATTGGTGTGGGCGAATGTGCCAGCGTAATTATTGACCTGGTGGCAACTTTGTTTTACGAGTCGGAAGAGAAAATTGACTGGGCAAGAACTGCATTTGATGAAGGCCGATGGGCAGATGCCATTTATTACGCTTATCAGTCGCAGATTAATACAGCTAAAGCATTGTTGCTTGATAAAAACATTAACAGCAGCACCCAACACGGTGTAATGAACGAATTTGATAAAAACTTTGCCGACGACTTCGGAGGTAACTTTAAAGCGCAGGTTTTGCAGATTAATCAGAACGAGCCAAGCCAGGTTTTTGCTATTGATTATATATCTGAAGCAGAAAACTTTTTGAAAGAAGCCATTACATGGAGAGAAACCAACAAAAATGCCACTGTTGAAGCATGAGTTCTACCCAAAATATAACACCCGGTTTTTTGAACCCTGTTCCGAAGCTCACAGTAGTGGGTGCAGGCATGGGCGACCCTGAGCTGATTACTATTAAAGCCATCAATGCGCTGCGACAAGCCGATGTAGTGCTTTATGATGCCCTGATAGATGAAGAGCTGTTGGAATACTGCCACCCTGAATGCGAACGAATATATGTTGGCAAACGCGGTTTTGAAAAAAGCGTAGGCCAGGACAGCATCAATTTTATGATCGCCGAAAAAGCCTTTGAAAAAGGGCATGTGGTACGTCTGAAAGGCGGCGACCCGTTTATATTTGGTCGTGGAAATGAAGAAATTGCTTATGCCAAAGAAAGAGGAATAGAAACCGCCTACATACCTGGTGTGTCAAGCATCATGTCAGGCGGTTTTTATGAAATTCCGCTTACTGCCAGAGGTGTTGCAGACGGGTTCTGGGTTATTACAGGTACCAAAGCAGACCAGAGTTTGTCTGCAGATGTACGTTTAGCAGCGCACTCAAAGTCGACAGTAGTTATTCTAATGGGCATGAAAAAACTGGCTTCTATTGCCCGAATTTTTGAAGAAGAAGGATTTGGTAACACTCCGGTAGCAATTATACAAAACGCAGCCACCGCCGAACAAAAAATCGGAATTGGAGATGTGAAAAATCTGCCTGAAATTGCAGAGAAAAATCAGTTGGGCAGCCCGGCTGTAATCTTAATCGGAAACGTGGTTAAGCAAAACAGCATTCAGCATTTATGTTACATAGGGCATCAGTACTCCGGTAAAACAAAACTAAACAAGTCAAGTAAGTAAAGTATATGGAAAGAATAGCCAATACCCTTAGTGCGCACGTTCGACTAAAATATATTGCTGTGGCAATACTTGCCTTAAAAGTTTTACTGATTGGTGTATTGGCTTATCGTATTTTTGCCAGTATTCACTCATTCCAGTGGGGTATAGACAATCTGTTTTTATATTATGTAGGTGTGGGTTTTCTGGCGCAGCTGGTTGACGGCGCACTTGGAATGGCCTACGGAGCCACCTGTACTTCCATGCTGCTGGGTGTAGGCGTGCCCCCTGCTTATGCTACGGCCAGTGTGCATACGGCAGAGGTATTTACAACCGGGGTCTCCGGGCTGTCGCACTTATATTTTGGCAACATTGATAAAAAGCTCTTTTTCAGAATCGTTATCACAGGCGTGATTGGCGCAATGATAGGAGCTTATCTTATTTCTGAGATTATAGACGGTAAAGTCATTCGCCCATACATTTCGCTTTATCTGGTTGGTTTGGGTGTGGTAATTATAGTAAAAGCCTTCAAAAAAAGACCAGCAACCCCCACCAACAAAAACCTGGGTTTATTGGGTTTAATTGGCGGTTTTTTTGATTCAATAGGCGGTGGCGGATGGGGCCCACTGGTAACTTCAAACCTAATCAATAAAGGTAATGCCCCCAAAGAAACCATTGGAACTGTTAATACAGCCGAGTTTTTTGTAGCATTTTTCAGCACAGGCATATTTATGCTTTTTATAGATATTCAGGCATGGCAACCCATTGCAGGTCTTATTCTGGGGGGTGTGCTGGCTGCTCCGCTAGGTGCATTTCTTGTAAAGTTGTTTCCGCCCAAAACCATCATGCTCATTGTAGGCACACTAGTGGTGGGTCTAAGCGTTTATAACATTATTAAAGTCTGGTTTTAATTGCATTTTATTATGGTTGACATAGAAAAATTAGAACAATTTTCCTTAGAAGAGAGCCTCAACTTTATAGCCGGTCAGTTTCCGGGTAAAGTTGTGTTTTCAACATCATTCGGGCAGGAAGATCAGGTAATCACCCATGCCATTTTCAAGAACAGTGTAGCAGGTGGTGCATTAAATATAAAAGTATTTACTTTAGATACCGGCAGGCTGTTTCAGGAAACTTACGAGTTGATGGACAGAACACGTGCACGCTATCAACAATCTATTGAAACCTATTTCCCAAATACTGAAAAAGTACAGCAACTGGTAACACATAAGGGCTTTAACAGCTTTTATGAGTCGGTTGAAAACCGCAAAGAATGTTGTGCCATCAGAAAAATTGAGCCTTTAAAAAGAGCCTTGGCCGGAGCAGAGGTATGGATAACGGGTTTGAGAGCCGAACAATCAGAAAACCGGAACGACATGAAGATTTGGGAATGGGATGGCGGAAACAATGTCTGGAAGTTTAATCCGCTCATTCATTGGTCTTACGAAGAAGTGCTGGAGTATATCGCAGTCAATCGGGTTCCCGACAACCCATTACATAAAAAAGGTTTTGTAAGCATTGGCTGTTTGCCTTGCACACGCGCCATAGAGTCCGGCGAACACCCAAGAGCAGGCCGCTGGTGGTGGGAAGAATCTAAAAAAGAGTGTGGATTACACCAAGTTTCTTAAATTTGCATTTGGTGAGCATAAACAACGAATTATGAGTAATTTTTTAAACAATTCAGAAATCATTAATTCAAATTCAGGTATCAACGGGGTTTTCCCACGTGAACTGGAAGACGAAGCAATTTATATTCTCAGAGAAGTGGCCTCTCAGTTCGAGAAACCAGCCATCCTTTTCTCTGGCGGTAAAGACTCTATTACAGTAGTAAGGCTGGCCGAAAAAGCTTTCTATCCTGGCAAAATACCTTTTAAATTGCTTCATGTAGATACCGGCCACAATTTCCCTGAAACGATTGAATACCGCGACTGGCTCGTGAATAAACTGGGTCTTGAATTACACGTTCGTTATGTTGAGGATTCAATCAAACAAGGCAAGGTAAAAGAAGAAACCGGTAAATATGCCAGCCGTAATGCAGCGCAAACCGTTACCCTGCTTGATGCCATTGAAGAATTTAAATTTGATGCCTGTATTGGAGGTGCCCGCCGCGACGAAGAAAAAGCCAGAGCCAAAGAAAGAATTTTCTCGGTACGCGATGATTTCGGTCAGTGGGATGCCAAAAAGCAAAGACCTGAATTGTTTGATATGCTGAACGGAAAAATTGAACTGGGTGAAAACGTTCGTGTGTTTCCGATTTCTAACTGGACAGAGCTGGATGTATGGAATTACATAAAAGAAGAAAAACTTCGGATTCCGAGTATCTATTTTACCCATGAACGGAAAGTTTTTGACCGCGATGGTCTCATCTGGGCTGATTCTGATTTCATTAATAAATCTGAAGACGAAGTACCTTATACAACCAAGGTGCGTTTCCGTACCGTGGGCGACATGACCTGTACAGCCGCAGTTGCCTCTGAAGCTGATAATCTGGACGATGTGATTTCTGAGATTTTGTCGGCCAAAATTTCTGAGCGGGGCGCACGTATTGACGACAAACGCTCTGAAGCTGCAATGGAAAAGCGCAAACAGGCAGGCTACTTCTAATTAGCGATTTAGTGATTGAGTAAATGAGTGATTAATTCCGGTTTGCTGGGTTCACTTCTAATTCTTTAAGATTTAATTTTCAGAATAGCATTACAATGGATATACTAAGAATAGCAACGGCAGGATCGGTAGATGACGGCAAAAGTACCCTTATCGGCCGTTTGCTTTATGAAACCAACTCTATAACCGGCGATAAAATTGAAGCGCTTGAAGCGGCTTCTAAACGAAAAGGTCTTGATTTCCTTGATTTATCTCTTTTAACGGATGGCTTAATTGCCGAACGTGAACAAGGCATTACCATAGATGTGGCTCACATCTATTTTAGTACACCTAAGCGCAAATACATCATCGCAGACACACCCGGGCACTTTGAGTACACACGAAACATGGTTACGGGGGCTTCAAACACCTCCGTTTCTATTATTCTTATTGATGCCCGCAATGGCGTGGTTGAACAAACCAAGCGCCATTTTTATATCTCGTCGATGTTGCGTATCAAAAACATAATAGTTGCTGTTAATAAAATGGACCTGGTTAATTATAGCCAGGAACGTTTCGAAGAAATAAAAAGTGATTTCTCAAAACTAGCCGAGCAGGTAAGTTTTGAAGGCCAGGTTGTTACATTTATACCTATTTCATCGTTATTTGGCGAGAATCTGGTAAAAAAATCAACCGAAACGCCATGGTATGAGGGTAGCGCCTTGCTTGAAACACTCGAAAATCTCGACAATCAGATAAACCCTATTTCGCATTTGCCTGCGCGTTTCCCGGTTCAGCTGGTAGTAAGACCTAAAACCGAAGCTTTTCATGATTACCGGGGCTATGCAGGTAAAGTAGCCAGCGGAAGTTTTCTGGTTGGCGATTTGGTGGAAGCCCTACCAAGTGGCCAAATCAGCAAAATAAAAACGATTGAGAAATTTGGCAACAAGTTGGAAATTGCCCACGCCCGTGAGTCGGTTGTAATTACACTTGAAGACGACATCGATATCAGCCGGGGCAACATGCTGGTAAAAGTAGGCGGGCAACCGGAGGCTAAAAAAGAAATTGATGCCAGAATTTGCTGGCTTGACGGGCAAGCCCTGAAAGTTGGTAAAGCCTATTTGCTACAGCATGGTATCAACCGTGTGAAAGCAAAAATTACGGGTATCAACTCAATGATTGATATAAAAAATATGACTTTAAATACCGAACCATCGCATGAAGGCGGTATTAAGCTAAACGAAATCGGTTGGGTATCTATCAAAACTGCAAGCCCTGTATATGCAGACAGATACGTAGACAACCCTACCAATGGCGCATTTATTCTGATTGACGAAATCACTAACAGTACAGTAGGTGTAGGCTTTGTAGAATAATACAGTTACAAAATATTCATCAACCAAACTTGCGACTTTGAAATAGTTTAGGGTTCGGTAAAAACTGACAGCAATTTTTGCTGTCTTTTTTTTTGTCAGAATTCTGCTTTAATTGTGGCATAGTTTAACTTCAAATTAGCTTGTTTTCGCTTCGGCAGCGTTTAGGTCATTAATGTTAAATGCCTGCCGTAACAATGAAGAAAATCAGTCTGATATTTGAAACATGGTAAAACCTAGGTTAATTTTGCCCAAAACGGCATTATTTACAGGCTCTTGTAGGTAAGTAATAAGTATAATTGTATTGACGCTTTTGAATAAATCAGAACAACCGCATTTCAAGGCAAATGCCTGAAATTCAAGCAGGCATTGCTGCTGGTTAATCAGAGTAAGAATAAAAAAAGATGAATACTAATAAGGCATAAAGATGCCATATTTGCTAAATTGTAAAGTTTTTAAGAACGGCATCATTTAAACTACATTTCATAAATGTAATACCATTTTTTTGAGATAAATGTTAATACATTTATATTGCGTTCGCGAACAGAATTGAACATTTTTAGAACAACCATGCTTCTGAAAGATTTATTTGCGCATTGCCCCAAATTATTTAACAATTAAATTCTTCCAAACTTAATTATCTGATTGAAAATTATTTTCAGTTATTATTACTAATGAAGTACAATAGGGCAAACATACTACCTAAGGTCGGAACGTGGGAATATAATGTAATGACAGGCATTTTGGATTGGGATCACGTAGTGAAAAATATCTACGAGTTAAATGATGATTTTGAACCAACGATTGAACTGGCAATCGGTTTTTTCAAAACTACCGCAATTAAAGAACGAGTAAGTGAATTAACCAGAAACCTGATACAAACCGGAGACCCTTATGTTGAACAATTTGAAATATTAACCGCAAAGGGGAATACAAAATGGGTAGAAGCCAGCGGCTACGCCGACTTCAATAATGACCAGTGTGTGTTAGTATATGGCACATTGAAAGATATTTCTTATGAAAGAGACCTGGACTCTACGCTTCAGTTAACAGAAGAAAAGTTTTCAAAGGTTTTTGAATCCGCTGCCATTGGTATGGCATTGGTGTCGCCGATGGGGTATTTCATTAAAGTAAATAAAGAACTACCAAGAATATTAGGCTACACGGAAGAAGAGTTAATAAAACTAACCTTTCAGAATATAACTCACCCTGACGACCTCAGCAAAGACCTTTCTTATTTTAAGCAAGTGCTTAACAAAGAAATAGAAAGCTACAGAATGGAAAAACGGTATATCCATAAACGGGGGCATATTGTGTGGGCTGAATTATCGGTTTCTATTATCTGGAGCAGCCAGTTTACCCCTCTTTATTTTATATCGCAGATAACAGACATAACCGAGCAAAAAAAAGCGTCAGAAGAACTCCAGCGCGAACAGCAGCGGCTTTACCAAACCATAGAGGGAGCAAATATTGGTACCTGGGAATGGAATATCAAAGACAATACGGTAATTTATAATAACAGATGGGCCGAAATTGTTGGATATACCTTAGACGAATTGCAGCCTATCAGCAAAAGTACCTGGAGTAGCCTGGTACACCCTGACGACAAACACATTCCGGATAAAAATATCGAGAAGTGTTTTAGCAGAGAAATTGAATTTTATGAATGCGAATACCGCATGCGGCATAAAAATGGTAGTTGGGTATGGATAAATGACAGAGGGAAAATTGTAGAGTGGTCGGGCAAAGACCAGCCTTTGCTCATGCTGGGTACGCACGCTGATATAACCCAGACCAAAAGCAAAGAACAGGAGCTCAGAAACACCCTTGACCTGGTGAGCGAGCAAAACAAAAGACTGCTTAACTTTACGCATATTACCTCACATAATCTCAGGTCACATATCGGTAATTTTCAGATGCTGCTCAACTTGTTGCCTGACGAGCCGGATGAAAACAAAAAACGAGAATTAATTGATTTTCTGATTACCATTGCCAATAACCTGCAAGAAACCGTTCATTACCTGAACGAAGTATTACAGATACAGACCAACCTTAACCTGCAGATAAAAAAAATAAACCTGTACAACGAAGTAGAAAAAGTGCTAACAAATCTGAAAGGCCTGATATCAGAGTCGCTGGCTATTGTTTATAATCTTGTACCTCCTAATCTTGAAATTTCTTACAGTGCCGAATACATTGAAAGTGTGCTCATTAACCTCATAACCAATGCCATTAAATATCAGCATCCAGACCGCGTGCCGGTCATTCATATCAGTGTCAGAGAAAATTTAAAATATATTATTCTTGAAATTGCAGATAATGGCATGGGAATTGATTTAAATAAACATGGGCAAAAACTCTTTGGCATGTATAAGACTTTCCACCAGAATAAAGATGCCAGAGGTTTAGGACTGTTTATTACCAAAAACCAGGTTGAAGCACTTGGTGGCAAAATAGAAGTTGAAAGTACCGTTGATATAGGAAGCACCTTTAAAGTTTGTATCCTGCACCCACACAACCTGGCTTCAGCGTCGGGCTAATGTCTGTAAATTATATAGACAAAATTATTATTAACCGTTTTGATGCAAGCAAAATCTGATATGAAAATAAACAATGTCTGGATAATAGATGACGACAAAATACTTACGTATGTTCTGAAGCGAATGTTGGCATCCATCAACGTATTTGAAAACATTGAGATTTTTCAGAATGGTAAAGAGGCTTTTAATCAACTAACTAAAGCTTTAACAGAGAGAGAATTATTACCAGATATTATTCTTCTGGACCTGAACATGCCGGTAATGGACGGCTGGCAGTTTTTAGATGAATTTGAAAGATTAGATTTTAATAAGAAAATAACACTATATATTGTAAGTTCGTCTATCGATACACAAGACCACGAAAAAGCCGCTAATTACACCGTTGTTTCAGATTTTCTTGTTAAACCTATCGGAAAAAAACAGATTGAACAATTGGTGGCCGATTATACTGCTTAAAATCTTTCGTTTTCTTTAACTGAGCAAAGACACTAATTAAATATATAGAATATAAACGCTTGCTGGCTTTGTTTGACCTGCCGGAGACCTTTGTTTTAAACGCAAAAAAAAATCCTTTAATATTAACATTAAAGGATTTTTTTTATCAATTCAACTTAGAAGCCAGTTTATCGGTCTTATCATCCAGACTTACCTCTGGATCTTTAGCCATCAGAATATCCGGAAGAATCAGGAAATCTGCCAGCATGTTCTTCTCCTCATCCAAAATTCCAAAAGCCTTTGCTCTTTTTGTCCAGCCGGGGTATCTGCTGGCATTTTTTCTTGAGCCATAATAATGTAGGCGGTAATTCATGTAGGGGTTCACAATGTACTCGCACTGAAAAAACGAATTAGCCAGTTCTACATCTTCAATTGACAATCTACCGTCTTGCGGAGCACCGATAATTGCCTCAAAGGCTCTAATATTCACTCTTTTTACACCTTCTCCGGCGGTAATAATCTGGTCTATAAGTATTTCGGCAACCTCCTGGCTCTTAAACAAATTTCCGTGGTACTTATTCCAGTAATGTTTTCTGTGAATTTTAAAGGCTTCTGCCTTTGTAAACGTCTTTTTTCCCCATACTCTTTTGTTAATTCCATAACCTTTTCCTTCAAATCTGATAAGTTTCTGGAAGTACTTTTCAAAGGATGCAGCTTCTGTAGTAATAATTGTCATACTGACCATAAAACCAGTCAGCAGCATTAATTTAATTTGCTTCATTCGGGATATCAAATTTGTTGACGGCACAAAGATAAACATTAATATCCTGACTATCAAGCAATTATTGATTTTAGTGACTTTTAAGCCCAATTTTAGTTCCATATAACAAACGTTTTTGCAACTATTTTGCAAAAAATAGCTCGTTTACAAATATTAGAATAAGTCAATGAATAGGCCGATAAATAGACGTTTTACATAGAATAATTCAATTACCGTAATTTTAACTGTTTGTGCCAGCCTGACACGCCACAAATTGTTAAAAAAAATACACCTGGCCTGCCCTAACCCATGGCAGATAAGGAAAAACACAGACCAATTTTTACGTATATACAAAAAGTACTGAAAACAACCAGCCGGAAAGTGGAATTAAGAAAAATGAAGGAAATTTGGCAGAAAAATTAACTTTTTGTAAATTAGCTAACAATAGTTTGAAATCTTCGCAAAAAGCCGAGTTTAGTAGCGAATATTCGCTAAAAATTGCCAATTTTATTCAGAAATCAGAGCTTTAAAAATAATTGTTTTTGCATTATTCTCATAACAACTATTGTAAAAACAAGTATTTTATATTGGATAAATAAAATTTGGTTTCAAAGTTGTTATGCCAAATAATTTTAGTATTATATTGCAATTCAATTGCTGTATATACTATATATATATAACAATTCAGAAGATTATTGGGCTTAATGCTTCACGATTAAATTACAAAATATATAACCAGAGTACAATTTAAAACCCTATAAATTTTATCGCACGATGACTGAATCAGAGCAAACAATGGAACAAGGTCTATATCGTTCGGAATTCGAGCATGATGCCTGTGGTATTGGCTTCAGAGCACATCTGAAAGGCCGCAGGTCTCACGGAATTGTTGCCGATGCCATAAAAATGCTTGAGCGCATGGACCACCGTGGTGCGTGCGGTTGTGACCCTAACACGGGTGACGGTGCCGGTATTTTATTACAAATACCGCATGAATTTTTACTGGATGAGTGTAACAAACTTAATTTCCAGTTGCCTTCAAGTGGTGAGTATGGTGTAGGAATGATTTTCTTTCCTATGAATGAAACAGAGAGAGAGGAATGCAGAGAAATACTTAACCGAAAGATTGAGAGAATCGGGCTTGAATTATTGGGTTACAGAGTTGTACCTACCAAGGGCGATTGCCTTGGCGACGGCTCGGGTTCAGTTGAGCCACATGTGGAGCAGGTGTTTATCAAACGACCGTCAGACATTACAGAAGAAATAGATTTTGAAAGAAAACTATATATTTTGCGTCAATACGCCTCTCGTATCATCCGTGAGTCGGTAGCCGGCGCTAAAGAGCATTTTTATTTTTCATCACTCTCGTGCCGTACTATCTCTTACAAGGGGCAGTTAACCACCGAGCAGTTGAAATACTACTTCCCTGATTTATCTAATAAATCAGTTACTTCTGCCTTTGCAGTTATTCATTCGCGTTTCTCAACCAACACATTCCCGTCCTGGAAACTGGCACAGCCTTTCCGTTTTATTGCCCACAACGGTGAGATTAACACCGTAAAAGGTAACGTAAACTGGATTAGAGCCGGAGAGAAATCGTTCTTGTCTGAGTATTTCACTAAGGAAGAAATGGATATGATTCTTCCTATTTGTGATGCAGGCAACTCAGATTCAGCACAGCTGGATAACGTAATTGAATTGCTGTACCTATCGGGCCGCTCGCTTCCGCATGTAATGATGATGCTGATACCCGAAGCATGGGACGGCAACGAGCAGATGGACCCCGTTAGAAAGGCTTTCTATGAATACCACGCAGCCATTATGGAACCCTGGGATGGCCCGGCTTCCATTTCGTTTACAGACGGCAAAATGGTAGGTGCAACACTTGACAGAAACGGATTGCGCCCATCGCGCTACTGGGTTTTAGATGACGACACCGTTATAATGGCCTCAGAAGCAGGGGTATTAGATATTGACCAGGAGAAAGTAATTTCGAAAGGCCGTCTTCAACCGGGCAAAATGTTTATTGTTGACATGGAGCAGGGAAGAATCATACCGGATGAAGAAGTTAAAGCAGATATTTGTTCGCGACAACCCTATCAGGAATGGCTTGATGAATACAAAATCAAAACTTCTGTGCTGCCAAAGTCGATTCGTCCTTATCAGAACTACAGCGAAGATGTGCTTCTGAAAAGACAAATCACTTTTGGTTTTACATCAGAAGATTTAAGAATGATACTGGCTCCTATGTCACAAACCGGGCAGGAAGCTATCGGCTCAATGGGTGTTGATACACCTCTGGCCATACTTTCAGACCAAAGCCAGCATTTATCGTATTACTTCAAGCAATTATTTGCACAGGTTACCAACCCGCCTATTGACTCTATCAGAGAAAGAGCCATCATGTCTTTGATTTCGTTTGTGGGTTCAAACGAAAACATTCTGGCAGAATCACCGCTTCATTGCCGAATGGTGGAACTGGAACAACCTGTATTAACTGTTGAAGAATTTGACAAACTACGCTTTGTAGATTACAAGGGTTTTCAGGCCAAAACCATCAACACTTATTTTAATGCCAAAGTACCTGACTACGGTAAAGCATTAGAATTTGCCCTTGACAGAATCTGCCGTTATGCAGAAGATGCCATTGAAGACGGTTTCGAGATTCTGATTCTGTCAGACAGGGCTATTGATTCAGACCACGCCCCTATTCCGTCTTTATTGGCTACGGCGGCGGTTCATCACCACTTAATTAAGAAAGGAATCAGAGGGAAAGCAGGCATTGTAGTTGAAGCAGGCGATATCTGGGAAACCCACCACGTGGCTACATTGATAGGCTATGGCTGCTCGGCTATTTGTCCTTACATGGCTTTTGAGACCATCTCCTGGATGAACAAAAAAGGTTTAATTGAGGGCGAAAATCAGGATTACGTTCTTTACAAAAATTATATCAAGGCGGTTAATAAAGAGTTGCTGAAAATATTCTCAAAAATGGGCATCTCAACACTTCAATCATACCAGGGCGCGCAGATTTTTGAGTGTATTGGGCTAAACAAACCGGTAATTGACAAGTACTTTACAGGTACCATCTCCCGCATTGGCGGTATGGGTATTGCAGATATAGCCAAAGAAGCCATTGTACGCCATAAAGTGGCGTATCCGGACGTACCACAGGTATCGGTACAAAGATTAGAAGTTGGTGGGGTTTACCAGTGGAAGCAACGCGGCGAACGCCACATGTTCAATCCTCAAAGTATCCACCTATTGCAGCAATCCGGCAGAGTCGGTGAAAAAGATTTAGAAAAAGGCTATCAGATTTTCAAACAATACTCGAAACTGATTAACGACCAAAGCAAAGATGCTTTAACAATCAGAGGCCTGTTGCGTTTCAGAAAAGGAAATCCTATTCCTATTGAAGAAGTAGAGCCGGTTGAAAACATCTTTAAACGCTTTGCTACCGGAGCTATGTCTTTCGGTTCAATATCATGGGAAGCCCATACAACGCTTGCTATTGCCATGAACCGTATCGGCGGCCGCTCTAACTCTGGCGAAGGTGGTGAGGATGAAATCCGTTATCAGCCTGATGCCAATGGTGATAATCTGAGCTCAAGCATCAAGCAGGTGGCGTCTGGCAGATTTGGTGTAACCAGTTATTATCTGACCAACGCCAAAGAATTACAAATAAAAATGGCACAGGGTGCCAAGCCCGGAGAAGGCGGCCAGTTACCCGGCCATAAAGTAGACGACTGGATTGGCCGTGTTCGCCACAGTACGCCGGGTGTAGGTTTGATATCTCCTCCGCCTCACCATGATATTTATTCAATTGAGGATTTGGCACAGCTGATATATGACCTCAAAAATTCAAACCGCGATGCCCGTATTTCAGTAAAACTGGTTTCGGAAGCAGGTGTGGGAACCGTAGCAACAGGTGTTGCCAAAGCCCACTCAGACGTAATACTTATTGCTGGCCATGACGGTGGAACCGGAGCCTCTCCGCTTTCTTCTATCCGCCATGCAGGTTTGCCCTGGGAACTTGGTTTGGCTGAAACCCATCAGACACTGGTTAAAAATAAATTGCGTGGCAGAGTGGTAGTGCAGGCTGACGGACAGATCCGCACAGGTAGAGACTTAGTGATTGCGGCTCTGTTGGGTGCAGAAGAATTTGGTGTAGCCACTGCGGCGCTTGTTTCGGTTGGTTGTATTATGATGCGTAAATGCCACCTTAATACCTGCCCTGTGGGTGTTGCCACTCAGAATAAGGAATTACGCGCCATGTTTAGCGGAAAACCTGAACACGTGGTAAATATGTTTACTTATCTTGCCCGTGAAATGCGTGAAATAATGGCCGAATTGGGCTTCCGTACTGTAAACGAAATGGTTGGTCAGGTTCAGTTACTTGAAAAACGTGATGACCTGTCGCATTGGAAATACAAGAAAATTGATTTAAGCGGTATTCTTTTTAAAGAACCAACTGCGCTTGATGTAGCTCAATACAAACAAGAAGAACAAGACCACGGCATTGACCACGTGCTTGACTGGCAGATGATAAAAGATGCCAGGCCTGCATTAGAAAGCAAACAGGAAGTAACTGCCGAATATACCGTTAACAACCTGAACCGTAGTATCGGAGCGATGCTTTCAAACGAGGTTTCAAAAGTATTTAAAGGCGACGGTTTACCTTATGGCACTATTCATTATAAATACCGTGGTACATCAGGGCAGTCTTTCGGGGCGTTCTCTACCAAAGGTTTGAAACTGGAGCTGGAAGGTGATTCAAACGACTATTTCGGTAAAGGTTTATGTGGTGCCGAACTGATTGTGTACCCTGATAGAAAAGCCACCTTTGCCGCAGAAGAAAACATGATAATTGGTAACGTTGCGTTTTATGGCGCTACATCTGGCGAGGCCTACATCAGAGGTATGGCAGGAGAACGTTTCTGCGTAAGAAACTCAGGCGCCAAAGTAGTGGTTGAGGGTGTGGGTGACCACGGCTGCGAATATATGACAGGCGGATTGGCTATCATATTAGGCAAAACCGGTCGTAACTTTGCTGCAGGTATGAGTGGTGGCATGGCTTACATTTATGATACCGATGGCGACTTTGAGTCGAAATGTAATAAAGAAATGGTAGGTCTTGAAAAACCGGATGCAGAAGACGCCGAAATGCTGAAAGCCTTTATTGAAAAACACCTGGCTGTTACGAACAGTAGCATGGCAAAATCAATTCTGGATAATTTCAGTGAGGCACTTAATAGCTTTGTAAAAGTAATACCTACCGATTACAAACGCGTTTTGCTTGAAAGAAAGAAAAAAGCAGAAACCGAAAACGTTCTGGCATAACACCGCCGTCTCTGAAAGATGAAACTCTTGCAAATCAGTGGTTTTATCTTTCAGAGGCAATAATTAACCTATAGACATACACAAAATCATAATAAAGAAATGGGAAAACCAACCGGTTTTTTGGAGTTCGAACGCCAGCCATCCCTCAAAAGAGATGTTCTGGAAAGAAAAAAAGATTATAATGAGGTAGAAACCAATTATGATACCCAACAAACACTACAACAGGCAGCCCGCTGTATGGACTGCGGTGTTCCGTTTTGCCATAATGGTTGCCCTCTGGGAAACATCATCCCTGAGTTTAATGATGCCGTTTATGAACAAAACTGGGAGTATGCCTACCAGATTCTGAGTTCTACCAACAATTTCCCTGAGTTTACCGGTCGTATCTGCCCTGCCCCGTGTGAGGCATCTTGTGTATTGGGCATTAACAAACCACCGGTGGCCATTGAGTACATTGAGAAATCAATTATTGAAAAAGCCTATGAAAACGGATGGGTACAGCCTAACATTCCAAGTAAAAGAACAGGCAAAAAAGTGGCGGTTATCGGCTCAGGCCCTGCGGGTCTTGCGGCAGCTGCCCAACTAAATAAAGCTGGCCACTGGGTAACAGTTTTTGAAAGAGCCGATGAAGTGGGTGGCTTGTTAAGATACGGTATTCCGGATTTTAAACTTGATAAATCGGTAGTAAAACGCAGAGTGGCGGTAATGGAAGCAGAAGGGGTTGTATTTAAAACCAACGCCAATGTAGGTGCAAATGTAAAAGCCAATGATTTATTACGCGATTTTGACGCCATAGTACTGGCTGGTGGTTCTACCGTGCCAAGAATGATTGATATTAAAGGCAAAGAACTGAAAGGCATTTACCCGGCTATGGAGTTTCTGAGCCAGCAAAATAAAAGAGTAGCAGGTATTGAGCGTGTAGCCGACCACCGAGGTGAGGCCTACGCAAGCGGCGAAATTTTTGCAACAGGCAAAAATGTATTGGTTATTGGCGGTGGCGATACGGGTTCTGACTGTGTGGGTACTTCTAACCGCCACGGAGCAAAGAGCATTACGCAAGTAGAGGTTATGCCTGAACCAAGTTTGGACGACAAGAAACAGCCGTACTATAAATTCAGAGCAGAAACTACGCCTTGGCCAAACTGGCCTTTGACCAAACGGACGTCAACATCGCACGAAGAAGGTTGTGAGCGTTTGTTCAGCATTAACGTAAAAGAATATGTGGGCGACGAAAATGGCAATCTGAAAGGGGTGATTATTTCTGAATCTGCTATATTTAATGGCCAGAGGATAGAAATGAATGAACGTGAAATTCCTTGCGAATTGGCATTGATTGCTGCCGGGTTTCTTAATCCGCAACAGGATTTGCTTGAACAACTGGAAATAGAAGTAGACGAACGCAAAAACGTGAAAGCGCTGGAATATCAGACGAATAATGCTAAAGTGTTTGCAGCTGGCGATATGCGTCGCGGACAATCGCTGGTAGTTTGGGCTATCTCGGAAGGACGTGAGTGTGCCAGAAAAGTTGACGAATATCTGATGGGTGAGTCATTACTGGAGGCAAAATCGGTTTCTATGATTTCGCCGGCTTATATTGGTATTTGATTTTTGCTTTATAAATAAAAATGAGCCGCACGTAAGGTGTGGCTCATTTTGTTTAAGGAGGATTTTATAAGAAAAATCAGCCTTTCAGATAATTATTGATATTATCTTCAATTCTTTTCAGAATGTCGCCGATTGCTGCAGGTTCAAAGGTCTCCCCTGTTACTTTTTCGTAAAGTTCAACATAGCGTTGCGATATTTCTGCCACTTTCTCATCTGTCATTTCAGGCACCGTTTGTCCTTCTTTTCCCTGAAACCCATTAGCTATCAACCACTCTCTCACAAACTCTTTCGAAAGCTGTCTTTGTGGGAAGCCTTTAGCCAGATTCTCTTCGTATGTATCGGCATAAAAGTATCTGGATGAATCAGGCGTATGAATTTCGTCTATCAAATAAATCACCCCATCTCTTTCACCAAACTCATATTTGGTGTCTGCCAGTATCAAACCCTTTTCAGCAGCCATTTGGGTACCTCTTTCAAACAATGCCAGTGCATATTTTTCAAGTTGCGTATATTTTTCTTCAGATACCAGCCCACGGCTAATAATTTCTTCGCGAGAAATGTCTTCATCATGCCCCTCATGGGCTTTGGTAGTTGGAGTTATGATGGGTGTAGGAAATTTCTGATTCTCCACCATGCCTTCCGGCAAGGTTACACCGCAAAGCGTTCTTAACCCACTTTTAAAAGTACGCCACCCATGCCCTACCAGATAACCCCGCACTACCATTTCTACCGGGAAGGTCTGGCACTTAATACCTATCGATACATTAGGGTCTGGTGTTGCTACCAGCCAGTTAGGAACAATATCTTTGGTTGCAAAAAGAAATTTTGAGGCAATCTGATTCAGCACCTGACCCTTTGACGGAATTGGTCTGGGAAGAATTACATCAAAGGCAGAGATACGATCGGAGGCTATCATAGCCACTTTATCATCAAAATCATATACGTCACGCACTTTGCCTCTATAAAATCCTGTCTGGCCTTCAAACTTGAAATTTGTTTCTTTTACTACAGAAATGTTTGTCATACTAAAATCATTAAATTTATATTGCTGCCTGGCGCTACCAGTCTTTTTCGTTTTTGCTGTCTTTCTTTTTATTGGTCTGCCTTGAGGGGGCATATTGTAACTCGTTGGTTTTCATGGCCTCTAATATCTGCAATGCTTTTTCGCGACTCATTTTTTCGGGCATGGTAGACTGCAACTCATCTTTTTTTACATCAGATTGCTTTGTTTCTGCTGACTCTGGCTGATTCTCCAAAGCCTGTGGTGGAGGCGGAGGCTGATTGTTATCAGGCATTCGCTTCTTCATCAGTTCATAATTATAGCGGGCAATCTGGTTATCAGGATTCTTTTTGAGCGCCTCTTTGAACAACTGAAGGGCAGTTGCGCTATCTTTCTGCATAGCGTTTATAACGCCAATCTGAATAATGGCCCCCGTGAAAATCATCTCATCACTTACCCTTAAAAGCCGTTTGTATTCAAGTAAGGCGCGGGCTGTATCTTGCGTATAAAAATAGGCGTGCGCCATATTCAGACGCGCTTCAGGCTCCAGATTAAATGAAATATTAGCCAGATTCTGATATTTTTCACGCGCTAACGCATAGTTCTTTTTATTAAAGGCTGTACCTGCCTCAATTTTTAACCTGTTCCGTTCAGATACATTCGTTAACGAACGAATATTCAGAAACAACAACAATATGTAAAAAAACCAGGTGTTCATTGAGTTTATTTGTATTCGGCCTTAAAGCTTTATAGTTCTTATTGTAACCAGAATATCAATTATCATTAAAACCAGTGCCAGAAAAACGAAATAAAAGTACTTATTATTAGCCACGGTCATTTTCCGGGTATCTACCCAGTTATTGTTTAACTGCGACACCTCCTTTAATAAAGCAGGCACATCGTTTACCCGGTTCGATAACTGAAAATACTTTCCCCCAAATGCTCTGGCCAGCCTTTTAAGGTAGTCGGCATTTAATTTTGACACCACAACGTTTCCTTCTTTATCTTTTTTATAGTCGAAGCCGGTTTTTATTTTTCCGCCTTGCGGCGTACCAACACCCAGTGCAAGGAAACTGACCCTGTTTCTTTTTAAATCCTGTATCACAGAGGGGTCAAGCTCACCAAAATCTTCACCATCACTTATCAGTATAACAACCTTTGCTTTTCTGGCAGGTGCACTTACAGAATGGTACTTGGTCTGAATCAGTTTAAAGGCAGAATTAAGGTCAGTGCCGGAGTCAGTAAACAAGTCGCTATTGAGTTTTTGAATATATAGCTTAAGTAAATCTTTATCAAAAGTAAGAGGTACCTGAACGTATGCATCTGATGAAAAAACTACTATCCCTACCCTGTCTGATTTAAGGGCCGCCAGGTTTTTCACAAGTTCAAATTTCACTTTTTCAAGGCGGGTAGGTTCAATATCCACCGCGTCCATCGAGCGCGAAACATCAAAAGCAAAATACACATCTTTACCGGCTGCCTGTGTTTCTATTTCGCTTACACCAAAACTAGGGCCAAGCAAACCCAATATACAAAGGCTTAGGTAGGCTGTTCTGATAAAAAACTTGATAGCCACCGACCTTGCCGATGTACCCAGCCGGGTTGCAATAATATAACTCCTAATAAAGTAGACCACATATACCAACAAGAATATGCCAATAAAAACGTATTCAACAATGGTGAGTGGTTTTATCCAATTCATACTGAGTTATCTAATCCGGCTATCTAAAATGATATAATAAACGGCTTGTTTTACACAAAATTGCCAAAAAAATATCAGATTAAACCTCTGGCTTTGTTAAAAGTTTTTGTTAATCAAAAATAATCCTGCTAACACAGTATCAGCGCTTTTCAATTGTCTGCCCTCAAAAACATTTTACTTGTACCTACTTTTTGCTGCTCAAACATTGAAGGGCTTAGCACGGCACATAAAAAGTAGCTAAAACTTAGCTTTCAGGGCTGGTTTCTCAACCCATATCCAACTAAAGTATGATATCAGGCATACAATTGCCGACATCGCAATTAAATTCCATATACTACCGGTAAACCCTAAGCTCAGCATTACGTTAATAACCGGCAGGTGATAAATATAGATTCCATAAGACAAATCATTCTCATGCAATAATCGTTTGCTCAGATGTATGTATGAAAAAGCAAAAGACAAACTAAGCATAGATAGCAGCGTATTGGCTATAATGCCCCATACAGAAACATCGTAAGGGTTTACGTATAATTTAAGCCAATTGCAGGCTATTAATACATAAGCGGCATAAATGATAAGCCAAATCAGAACTTTGTTTTTCACCAGTTTTTCAATCCAGGTAAAGTTCTTATAAATGGCAATGCCGGTTAAAAAAAAGTGCAGATAATAAAGCACAGTGTTGCCAAAAAGCTTATGCACCTGCTCATGTGCTAAAACCCAGCTATTGGTATTAATAACCAGCTTTAGTATAACAGAAACAACAAAAATAGCTGCCAGTAGTAAATTTGTCTGCCATAGTTTTCTGGGCAGATTAATGACATACAGCAACACCGGCAAAACCAGATAAAACTGTAGCTCAACGGCTACACTCCAAAGGCTGCCGTTCGGGTGACCCGCCCCCCACGTTTTTAAGGAAGGGCTTGCATAAAATTGCAAAAAAGACACCTGTGCAGCCAGCCATAAAAGCAGGTCTTTTAGTATTATTGGCTTTACAAAGTAAATGAGCAGCAAGGCTGTAATGGCTGTACAAACCCAAAGGGCCGGATAAATTCTTAATGCCCGGTTTTTGAAATATTTCTTGAGATTAAACTGATTGCGCTCGAGAGAATGGCTGATTAAAAATCCGCTAATGGTAAAAAAAATAGGAACACCCGGTATATGAAACAGCAAAGACAGAAAACCCCACATGTTATCGAAAACCTTGAACTGCACAGCCCCGTGCCATATTAGCACCTGAAAAGCTGCAATGAGCCGGAGCAAATCGAAATTATTAGTTCTATTGATAGTCATTCATTACCTTTTTAAAGCCATCATACATTTGATGAGCTACCTGCCCGGGCGAATAGTCTCTGATTATTTCTTGAGAAACACTTCCAAACTGCTTTAATTTTTCTGGTTCAGCAATAAAACCGGCCATTAATTCTGCCAGTTGGGCAGTATCATAGGGGTTAAAAGTATAGCCATTCAGGCCATTTTTAACGAGATCGAATGCCGAACCGCACTTTTCAGAAACTATAACTGGCAGCCCGCAAACCATCGCTTCATTCACAACCAATCCCCAGGGTTCAGAGTAGCTCGGCAAAACAAAGACGTCGGCCATTGCCATATATTTTGGCACATTATACCATGCCTGGCCTTCTATAAACGTTACGCCATCTATCTGATTAGAAGCAACATAAGCTTGTAGGCTTTCTTTTTCCGCGCCGTCACCCAGAATAATCAGACCCCATTCTTTTGACTTTAACTGCGAATAGGCCTTAACAAGCCCGGCTACATTCTTGATGGTCATCAACCTGCCTGTATAAATAAAATTATAAGTCCGAAGCCCATACTTTTGCTTCCAAACATTACGTTCTGCCAGCGCTTCTGTAAAAACAGACAAAACCTTTGCGTTATCGACAGCATTATTTTTCAGCAGAATCTGATGTGGCTTTATACCAAACTTAAGCATATATTCGGCTGCCTTAGAGCCATAACAAAAAAAGCCTTGTGCTTTATTAACAACAAAACGCTTGAATGCTTCTTTCCACCATACTTTTGGATTGTCGTTTTCGGTAGAATCAACCGAAATAATTACTTTTATACCAACCATCCGGCAGTAAAAAAGTACGGTATTCATGCCGCCTTCATAATAGCCGGAAATATTTACCACATCTGGCTTGAACTTCCGAACCCAATATAGCATTTTTTTTGCTCTGGTAAGATTCGGAATGTTCTCATAATAGTCATCTACCAGTACCTGGTAATTGTATTGATGGATACTTCTGTCGACTGGCCCAAGATTAGCGCGGGTTATTTCATTTAATGAGGTTTGAAGTACTAATAATTCATCTCCTTTATTACTATCGACAACTTTCTGGAGCTCTGTATAAATTTTACCTTTGTAATGCGACCAAAGGTATTGATGAATAATAAGTATCCTCATTCTACGCCGGTTTATCTTTATTATTGACGGCGCCAAAATTAAGAAAAAATGCGCCTAAAACAGAAAATTTAGGGATAATAAATAACATTTATAAACACGGAGAGTATATTTGTAAAAATATTAACGGATGATAAAGTTTATAGATTTAATACTCAATAAATTATTTAAGTATCGCCAGAGCGTAGGTTTGAGCCTGTTCTTTTTTGGCGGGCCGTTAATATATTTTTTAAGAGACGGCATTAAACTAGCCCCGGGCAGTACAGCCTTTACAGGCGCCTTTACTATGGGCAGCCTTTTAATAGCCATACCGTTCAATCTTAAAAAAGTGTATCAAACCAATACGATTGGGTATCTGATGTGCATTGGTTATACCATACTGGCAGTTTTTTATCTGGCTGTTTATACCCCTAACAGGGGTTGGTTTACCAATACTACGGTTGAGGCTGTTTATCAGGGCATCATCATTTTATCGATGTTTATATTTGCGGGTACGTCTATTAATAGCCTGAAAGACAACTTTCTTCAAATTACACTTATTATATGCGTTATAGGCGGGCTTGGCTTGCTTTATTATATTTTCAAGAACCCCATGTATGTAATAGGTATGCGTGCGTCTATCAGCTTTAGCGGCGACGACGCCATGTCTTCAATGGGTAACCCGCATATTTATGCCAAAAGCGCTTATTGCGGTTTAGTGGCCGGGGTTATACTGCTGCGAGAAGAGAAGCGTATTCTGTATCGGTTAATCTATCTGGGCTGTGTATTTTTATTATTGGTTGTATTGGCGCTTTGCCAGGCAATGGCCATGATTCTGGTTACGGGTATTTTCTTCTTTTTATATTACATTTCCAGCTTCAATTCAAATAACATTTATAAATCGCTTAAATGGTTAACAGGCTTGAAAGGCTTTGCCTTACTGGCATTAACGGCTTTATTGGTATATTATGTGGTTGAGCATACACGTTTCAGCGAGTTTTTTGGTCATATTTCAGGTCTGATAACTGAGCGTGTTGAGAAAATTTTTATGACCCTAACCGGTACAGAACCTTCTACGCCTACTATTGTGGCTGGCGATGATTCTGCCTCTACTCGCGTAACCAATATCACTGCCATGTTTAAAGACATGAATGAAAGAATTGAAGACGGCGACTGGCTAAGTGTAATATTAGGACAAGGGTATCAGCATAAATATATTGATTCTCCTTTTTTTCAAACACTTAATGACCTGGGTATAATAGGTTTTTCTTTTTTTGCCATTATTCATCTGGTTTTACTGGCCTGGGTGGGCAGGCAGGTTATTAACCCAACCTGTGGTTTTACTTTGTTTGTTGCTTATACTTTTCTGGCAACGGTTATTCAGAACTTTACTTTCGGAATGCCCTACGACTACCAGCGGTGGACAGTCATGCTCTTTGTGGCGCGCTTTGCCTTAGATTACAAAAAGGTGGTGGTTACCAAGCCTGCCGGTTCAACTGTTTCTGCCTGATTGAAAGTTAAAATTACCCTTTTACACACCACGCTGCTTTATGACACTATGAAATACACTGCTCTATTAATAATCTCAGTACTCTATTTATCCTGCAGGAATGAACCAGAGGGGTATTCATTTAATTCAAATATTACTATTTATAGTGTTGAGCCTTCTAAAAAGACGGTGGTTAATACACCCCCGCCTGATATTCCAGCAGATATGGTGTATGTGCCGGGTGGATTTACCCTGATTGGCTCTGAAGAAGGTGTTGAATGGGAAAAGCCGACCTTCTGGGCACAAGTAAGGCCTTTCTTAATGGATGCGCACGAAGTTACCGTTGGGCAGTTCAGGAAATTTATAGACGCTACGCATTATAAGACAGAGGCTGAAAAATTTGGTGATGCCGGCATACTGAACGAAGAAACCAAACAGTGGATTTTAGCCAAAGGTGCAAACTGGGAATACCCCTTTGGAAAAAACAAACCAAAAGCAGCAGATAATTATCCTGTAACGCAGGTATCGTGGAATGATGCCAGCGCCTATGCTAAATGGGCCGGAAAAAGGCTGCCTTATGAAATTGAATGGGAACACGCAGCCCGTAATGGCAGCAATTCAAGAATGGATTATCCGTTTGGAAATGAAATAGTAGCCAACGGTAGTTATCTTGCCAATACCTGGAATGGCTCATTCCCTGAATTTGATAAAACGCTTGATGGTTTTCATTATGCTGCGCCGGTTGGTTCTTTTGCCAAGTCACCTCTCGGATTGTTCGATCTTAGCGGTAATGTATGGGAATGGTGCGAAGATTGGAGGACCGATTACCGTACAATCATTGCTAACAAAGTGGACACAGTTGCTGAGAAAAAAGAAAAAGTACAAAGAGGCGGCTCTTTTCTTTGTGAACCCTCGTGGTGTCATGGCTACCGGGTGTCAGGCAGGTCATTCACCAGCCCGGAAACAAGCCTCATGCACGTGGGTTTCAGATGCGTGAAGGATATCTGAATCAGCCACTCAATTACAGTTGACAGACTTATCAAACTGTTTGCTTACACTTCTACTTATATTTTAAGCTACCAGCAAAAAACTTGTAGCATTTAAAAAGGGGAACTCAACATTTTATTTGAGGAGATGACTATTTCGGCAGAGGGCTGTTGAATAGCGCGTTTTGTGAAGTTTATCTGTTAAAGGGAGACACCTGGGCATCTCCCATAACAGCATGATAACTTTACGCGGATTTGCGGTTGAACTTGCGTTCTCGCAACGACTGGCTACTATTGAGGCATCCAACGTTTTTATTTAATTAGGAAAGCATATTTGTAATTCTGAGTCTAAAGTAAAACACAGTTTTTGCATTTCCAAATGTAAACTTATTTTTTTTATAAATTCTAATAAAATTGTTTTTTCAATAAAAAATGAAAAACCACAATAAAACATAACCCGCTTGCTTTTAGCGGGTTATGTTCATCATTTTATTTACGCCATTTTTTATATTGGTTTATCAAACCATTGGTTGAGCTATCATGGGTTAATATGGCTGCTTCGTCCTGCAATTCAGGATAAATTTTGTTGGCCAACTGTTTACCAAGTTCAACACCCCATTGGTCGAAACTAAAGATGTTCCAGATAACCCCCTGCACAAAAATCTTGTGTTCGTACATGGCAATCAGGCTACCCAGTGTTTTGGGAGTTATTTTCTTAACCAATATTGAGTTGGTTGGTCTGTTACCCTGAAAAACCTTATATGGGGCTATTTTATCTATTTCTTCCTGAGACTTCCCTTTCAGTTCACCCAAAACCTCATCCAGAGTCTTGCCGTTCATTAAGGCTTCGGTTTGCGCAAAGAAATTAGAAAGTAACATTTTATGGTGTTCGCCCAGTTGATTATGCGAAATGGCCGGTGCGATGAAATCGGCAGGTATTAATTTAGTACCCTGGTGTATTAACTGATAAAAGGCATGCTGTCCGTTTGTACCTGGCTCACCCCAGATGATAGGTCCTGTCTGGTAATTAACCTGATTACCATTTCTATCGACATATTTACCGTTCGATTCCATATCTCCTTGTTGGAAATACGCAGCAAAGCGGTGCATATATTGGTCATAAGGCAAAATGGCATGAGACTCAGCCCCATAAAAGTTATTGTACCAAACCCCAAGCAGTGCCAATACCACAGGTATATTTTTCTGAAATGGTGTGGTTCTGAAGTGGTTGTCCATGTCATGCGCACCAGATAACAGCGCTTCAAAGTTTTCAAACCCAATGTAGCAGGCAATTGAAAGCCCGATGGCCGACCAAAGAGAGTAGCGCCCTCCTACCCAATCCCAGAACCCAAACATATTGGCAGGGTCAATACCAAATTTTTCTACTTCGGTGCGGTTAGTTGAAATTGCCACAAAGTGTTTCTTTACAAAGGCTTCATCAGAGGCTGTTTTCAGAAACCAGGCACGTGCTGAATGCGCATTAGCCATTGTCTCCTGGGTTGTAAAAGTCTTGGAAGCTATCATGAAGAGTGTTGTTTCAGGCGACACCCCCTTTAAAGTTTCAGCAATATGAGTGCCATCAACGTTAGACACAAAATGCACTTTCAGATTTTTGGCATAAGGTTTAAGCGCCTCAGTTGCCATTACCGGGCCCAGGTCTGAGCCACCAATACCAATATTTACAATGTCGGTAATTGATTTACCGGTATACCCTTTCCAGGCGCCAGCGTTTACTTTTTCTGAAAAATCTTTCATCTTGGCCAATACCTCATTTACATCAGGCATTACGTCCGCCCCATCAACCAGTATCGGTGTGTTGCTTCTGTTGCGCAAAGCCACATGAAGCACCGCGCGGTTTTCTGTCTGGTTAATTTTTGCGCCTGTGAACATCTGCTCAATGGCTTCCTGCAGGTTACATTCGCGGGCAAGGTCGGTAAGATACGAAAGTGTACGACCGTTGATGTTGTTCTTGGAGAAATCGACCAGTAAATCGTTGAATCTGATTGAATATTTCTTGAATCGGTTCTGATCTTCAGCAAAAAGTTCTTTTAATTGCTTTTTACTAATGGTTTTATGATGACTTTTAAGTTTCTTAAATGCAGGCGTTTGCGTAAAATTTGTAGTAGGTAGCATAGTATGAATACCTCAGCCCCCTGAAATGAGGCTTAATTTGATTAGTTAATTGTTCCTCAGGGGATAGGAATAATCTTTATTTAATACAAATATCGTCTAATTGGCTTTCAGAAGCCACAAAAACATTAAAATCTACATCGCCGCTTATACCTGCCACACGCCCATTGGTGCTGTGCTGCCAGAGAATCAGACTTGCTTCGTTATAACCTTCAAGCCTGCGGCTGTCATAATCTGAAATCCAGAGTGGGTGGTTATCAAAATTACCTTTTACATACTGCCGGTAAATATGTCGGTTGGTATAAATAATGGGCGTAACACCATAGTGGCTTTTGAGGTACTCGCTAAAGCTGGTAACGTTTGCCACCAGGTTTTTCCTGACTTTACGACTCGTGCCGTGCACCTCAAAATCAATAACGGGTACAAAATCGCCTTTTTCTAAATTAACTGTGCTGATAAAGTTCTGAGCCTGCGCCACGGGGTCAGCCCAAGGAACATAAAAATGATAGGCACCTCTTATGAAACCTGCCTTTTTGGCTTCTTTCCAGTTTTTATTAAAGTCTTTATCTTTCAGCTTTGCGCCTTCGGTTGCTTTTATGAAACAAAAACTGATTTCAACTTCACTATTGCCTTTATTCAGCTTTTGCCAGTTTATTTTACTATTATGGTGCGACACATCAATACCATGTATGCTATACCGCATCGGAACTTTAATACCAAAATCCTTAACGTATGTCCATTGCTCAGCGTCTCTTACATAAAAATAGTACGCCGCCACAATCAATATACCCGTTAGTATGTAAAGACTCTTTAAACCCAGAACCTGCCTTGCTACCGACTGCTTTTGTTTGGGTGTCCGGGCGGAGTTTTTTTTCTGGGTCTTCATTCAAAGCAGCAACGCAAATATTAATTCTGGTGAAGCGATATTATAAACATTGCGCAAATGTAATCAAAAAATAAAAACCGGAGGTTTACACCACCGGTTTTCTGTTAAAATATAACAATATAATATTATTTATTTGGTTGAGGCGTGTAGCGCAGGTAAGGTTTTACCACATTTACACCCTTCGGAAACTTGGCAATGGCATCTTCTGTAGAAACCGCCGGAACAATAATGGTGTCGTCGCCATCTTTCCAATCAGCCGGAGTAGCCACCTGATAATTAGCAGTTAACTGCAAAGAATCTATCACACGGAGAATCTCCTGAAAATTACGACCCGTTGAAGCCGGATAAGTAAGCGTTAATTTTATTTTTTTGTCAGGTCCAATTACAAAAACAGACCGAACGGTAGCTTTTTCAGAAGCATTCGGGTGAATCATATCATACAATGTAGCTACGTTGCGGCCCTGGTCTGCAATAATAGGGAAATTAACCACTACGTTATTTACTTCCTGAATATCCGGCACCCATTTGTTATGAGAATCAAGGTCATCAACCGAAACAGCAATTACCTTAACATTTCTTTTCTCAAAATCGCCTTTTAAAAGTGCGGTTTTGCCTAGTTCGGTTGTACAAACCGGAGTAAAATCGGCAGGGTGAGAAAATAAAAGACCCCAAGAATTACCAAGCCATTCATGAAAATTAATGGTTCCCTGGGTAGTTTCTGCTGTAAAGTCTGGTGCGATATCTCCTAATCTGAGTGACATAAGCTTTTATATTTAAAAGATGAATAATATTTAATAGCAATAATCTACTAGTTTAGTAGATAATGAATTTAAATGCTATTTAGTTCCAAATGTACTCAAAAATTGTGCAGAAAATATTGGGTACCTATACATTATCTTATCAACAAAAAGAGGCTGTCTAAAAAGGTCTAAAAAATAGGAATCCCCGGTCAAAAAAGACGCGGGGATTTTTCTTTGTTCCTCTAAAAAGTGTTATCTTAGAGGTGCAACACAAAGAGAAGATGAAGA
>NZ_JANUSD010000014.1:0-164356 GCF_024793945.1 Emticicia fluvialis | reverse complement strand
AAAATAGGACTATTTATGTACTTTTTGAATCTTACCAGATAAAATATCGCTACGCCGCTTAGTAAAACCCGAATCCTTTCGATCTAAACTAAAAAAAGAAGCTGCCCCTTTTTGGACAGCCTCTTTTGAATCCAGAATTTGGCAGATTCTATTTTTTGGTTGCGTAAGTAGTATAGTATTTTTGCGCCTGCGGCATTTGCTTTTGCAGGTCTGCAATACGGTCTTCGTCAGCAGGGTGGGTTGATAACAATTTCGGTGGTTTCTGAGAATTCTTACCGGCATCGGCCATGCGCTGCCAGAAAGCCACCGCATTTTGTGGGTCATAGCCCGCCATAGCCATAAAAATCAGCCCCAGCTTATCAGCTTCCGACTCCTGCTTGCGGCTGTTAGGCAATACATAACCCACCGAAGCACCCACACCTAAAACCTGACCCACCATTTCCATGGTTTGCTGATTACCGGTATAAACACCTGCGCCAATGGCCCCAAGGCTGGTTATACCCTGTGCAGCCATTGCCTGGCTCATACGCTCACGGCCGTGGCTGGCAATAGCATGGGCAATCTCATGCCCCATTACAACGGCCACGCCGGCTTCGTCTTTACAAATAGGCAAAATGCCAGTGTAAAAACATACTTTTCCACCGGGCATACACCAGGCGTTTACTTCTTTACTTTGTACCAGTTTAAACTCCCACTGGTACCCGTTTATTACCTGGCTGTAGTTGTTCTGTATCAGATAATTTTCTACGGCAGTTTTAATTCTACCCCCTACTCTGGCAATCATTTCGGCGTCACGCGTATTGGCCGACACCACCTTTGAGGTGTCCATAAACCCTTTGTACTCGGCGAAACTCATCTGTATCATTTGCTCGTTTGATACCAGCCCGACGAACTGATTACGGCCCGTAAGAGGAACTTTCTGGCAAGACCAAATCAGCACAAATAATGCACTTGCTACTAAAGTAGATTTGAAAAAGGTTTTCATTGTATAATACTGTTATAATTAATGTTTATCTGTTGGATTTCAATTCAGAAATTCTCAAAATACTCCCGGTTCTCACAAAAGAAGAATTTCAGATAAAGACTAAAAAATCAGACCATTATCTGCTGCTGAACTATGAAAATTCCCTATTTTTGCGAAATTTCTAAACTTTTATCCGCCTCAAAAGTACAGAAAAAATCATTACGCTCAATCAATACTTAATCTTTGAGGCCAGTCTTTAACGTATGAAAATCATCGCTATCGGTCGTAATTACGCTGAACATATCAAGGAACTAAATAACGAACGCCCCGACGAACCTGTTATATTTACCAAGCCGGAAACTGCTATTTTAAAAAACGGAGAGTCTTTTTATTACCCTGATTTTTCTCAGGATATTCATCATGAAGTTGAAATCGTGTTAAAAATCAACAAAATGGGAAAAAATATTGAGGAAAAATTTGCCCATAAATACTATGACGAGATAGGCATAGGAATTGATTTCACTGCCAGAGACATACAGGCAAAGCTAAAGGCAAAAGGTTTACCCTGGGACCTGGCCAAGGGATTCAACGGCTCTGCTCCGGTTTCAGAGTTTGTATCAAAATCTAAATATGCAGATTTACAGAACCTCAATTTCAGTTTAGACCTAACAGACGCTAACGGAGAAACACAAACGCGCCAGCAGGGCAATACGTCTATGATGCTGTTCTCTTTTGATTACATCATAGCCTTTGTATCAAGATATTTTACGCTAAAAACGGGCGATATTATTTTTACCGGCACGCCGGCAGGTGTAGGACCCGTTAAAGTAGGCGACAAGTTAAGCGCCTTTATTGAAGGAGAAAAAATGCTCGAATTTGATGTAAAGTAATGCCGCCTGAGGCGCAGTGCATTTTTATCTGATGCGTTAATGCCATTGAATACAAACGCATTGCACCTCTGAAATATACAGTATTAATCTATTTATGTGAATTTACATTTATAGCCGTAAGACAATTGCTTGCTGCCAGTATTCCGGTCAGGGGAACACACCGGCAGTTCATTGGTTTATTCTTTCTATCTAAGGCCCAATGGTGCCTTTATCCACTCAAATCCTTACATGAAGATGCATCTACATTCTATCATATTAAAGAGAATTCTGAGTACTTTGTTGCTGATTGTGGCGCTGGTGTCAGACACCTGCCTGAGCTATGCACAGAAAGACAACAGTAACAACCGCGATAATTACCCGAAGGGCTACTTTATGTTTCCGATTGAGCCAGGTAAACAGGCCTCGCTTTCGGGAGGATTTGCCGACCTGCGTACCAACCACTTTCATGCCGGGCTCGACATCCGCACCGGCGCTGTAGAAGGCTACAATGTTTACGCCGCCGCCGATGGCTACGTGTCGCGTGTCAGGGTCATGAAGGGTGGCTACGGCAATGTATTGTACATAACGCATCCCAATGGGTTTACTACCGTTTATGGCCACTTAAAAAATTATAACCCTGCCATAGAAGCGTATCTGCGGGGTCGAGAATACGCCCAGAAAGTATGGGAAATTGAGCTAACACCCGGGCCTAATGAGCTAAAAGTAAAAAAAGGCGAGGTAATTGGTATTTCAGGTAACACCGGGGCATCTGGTGGGCCACACCTGCATTTTGAGATACGCGACGCACTTGAAAACGCCATCAATCCACTTTTATTCGGTTTTGCAGAGGTAGAAGATTCTCAGCCGCCGGTAATTGAAAAAGTTATTCTGAAAACACTGAACGCCTACTCACGCGTGAATGGCGAATTCGGCCGGGTTTCTATGACACCCAAAAGAACCAGCTCAGGCGATTATGTGCTGTCTACTACCGTGAAAGCTCAAGGAACCATCGGGCTGGAACTAAACACCTACGACCGCAGCCAGACATCACCTTTCCGGATGGGAATCACCGAACTGGAAGTGGAGGTAGACGGCAAAAGCACCTATAAGCTGAATCTTGAAAAAATGCCTTTTGATGTATCTAAAGACATTAACGTGCATATTGATTATGATTTATCTCAAACCAACGGCGTGCGTATTCAGAAATGCTATGTAGCTGATGGCAACCGAATAACGGTGTATCAAACCGATAAAAACAAGGGCAGAATTGTTATTAACGACAATCAGTTGCACAGTGTTTATGTTAAAGTAAAAGACAGCTACGGCAATACTACCGTTCTTACGTTTGCTATTCAGGGCGAAGCGCCTGTGCTGCAGGAAACCCCCGAAGGAGCCTCGGAGTCGGAAGAAGGCAATTTTTCTGGTAATATTTCTACCTCTATTACCGAAAACACGCTGATGGTGAGGACAAAAAATACCACGGCACCATTTGCGGTGCTGCAAAACAAAGGCGTACCTACCAAGCTGCCGTTATCTTACAAGGCCAATAAAGATGCCGTTTATTTACATGACCTGAACCGCGGCATTGCCGACTTCGTGCAGGTAGATAACAGTTCGGCATTCCTGGGCATCAAGAAAGAAATTCTGCCTCAGTTCGGACAGTTTTATGCCGAGCCAAACCTGAAACTCGATTTCACGAATGCGCTGTATGACACACTTTACCTGACCACCTCGGTAATGGGTACACGCCTGACAATTAACACTGAGAAAATTCCGCTGAAAGATATGCTGACGGTGCTCTGGACACCCTCGGGCATGTCGATGTCTCCTAAAACAGGTGTTTACGATATTAACAACGGGCGCTCGTATCTGGGGGGTGTATGGATAGGCAACGCCATCCAGTTTAAAACCAGGCGCCTGGGCGATTTCCAGTTATTAGCAGACAACCAGTCACCTTCCATCAGGCCGTCTCAGATAGACTCCACCTATCTCAGCTTTGTTATATCAGATAACCTTTCAGGTATAAAATCTTTCAATTGCTATGTAAATGGCGTGTGGGTGTTGATGGATTATGAATATAAAAATGGCCGGATATGGTCGATAAGGCTAAATGAAACACAGACATTCAGTGGAGATTTAAGACTGGAAGTAACAGATAACGTGGGCAATGTAGCTTCGTATGAAACCAACATTGAAGAGTACGTAAAACAGAAAAAACAACAATTAAAAAAATCGAGAAAGAGACATGCACCTGCAAAAAGGAAGTCCGGCTCCGGAGCTAAGCGCAAAAAATCAAAACGGCGTTGAAGTAAGCCTGAGCCATTATATTGGTAGAAAAGTGGTTTTATATTTTTACCCGAAAGACAATACACCCACCTGCACTGCTGAGGCATGTAATTTAAGAGATAATTACCAGGCTTTGCTGGCGCAGGGCTATGTGGTGTTGGGTATTAGCGCAGACAAACAGAAAACGCATCAGAATTTTATAAAAAAATATGACCTGCCATTTGACCTGCTCACCGATACAGACAATGAAATAGCTAAAGCATTTGGGGTATGGGGCGAAAAACAACTGTATGGCAGAAAGTACATGGGGGTGTTTCGTACTACTTTTATCATTGATGCCAACGGTATTATTGAAGAGATTATAGAAAAGGTAGAATCAAAAAACCACGCACAGCAGATACTTAAATAAATCAAAGAAATTATGAAACGTATTGTTTTGCTATTGGCTGCCATAATTATGGCCGTTATGCTCATGCTCCAAAATTACCCTTTCTGGCAAAGTCTGGTTGCTGTTATTCCGTTTTTTACGGTTCTTTGGGTACTAAGTCTGGTTTTAAAAAACACTGCTATTGTAGATATTTTCTGGGGATTCAGTTTTATGGCCATGGCGTGGTTCTACAGGGCATACATGGGTCTTCACGACCACCGTTCAATGGTGTTCTGTATTATGGTTACTGTGTGGGGTGTAAGGCTTACGCTTTATCTGGCTTCCAGAAACATTGGAAAAGATGAAGACTACCGGTACAAAGAATGGAGGAAAGAAAAAGGCAGTAAATGGCCACTGGTATCGTTCTTTCAGGTTTTTTTGCTGCAGGGCTTTTTGCTCTGGGTTATGTCTACGCTGTTTGCACCGGCCATGTCATCTAATTTTACATCTTTAAAGCTGGCCGATTATCTGGGGCTTGCCGTGTGGTCGGTTGGTTTCTTGTTTGAGTCTATCGGCGACTGGCAACTGGCCACTTTCAAAAAAAATCCCGAAAACAAAGGCAAAGTACTACAAACCGGCCTTTGGGGACTTACCCGGCACCCTAATTATTTTGGAGACGCCCTGCAATGGTGGGGTTATTATCTGTTTGCCTGCACCACCGGGCAGTTTCTGTATGTTTTCAGCCCTTTATTGATGACATTCCTGCTCGTGAGGGTTTCTGGTGTGTCACTGCTTGAGAAACGGCTGGCCGAAACCAAGCCCGAATATGCCAGATATATGAAACAGGTGTCATCATTCATACCCGGCGTTTTTTAGTATCAGCCATAAATACCTAAGTATTGCGCCTTGCATCTATTTAAAAACCAAGATGTATTATGTACTTTTGTAAAAATTAATACAAAAGCATTTTTTTTTAAATTTCTCAGCTATATTTGTATTAATTGTTTTTTTGACACTTAATAAATCTTTTAAATGCAGAACCAAGAATTACGAGCAATTGCGGTACAAGTACGCCGGGATATTGTTAGAATGGTGCATGCCTGCCAGTCCGGCCATCCGGGCGGTTCGCTAGGCTGCGCTGATTTATTTGTTGCGCTATATTTCCAGCAAATGAAAATCAATAACAGAAAAGGTAAAGGCGGCTATCTTTCATTTAATATGGACGGTACCGGAGAAGACCTCTTCTTTCTTTCTAACGGGCACATTTCGCCGGTGTTTTATTCCACCCTGGCCCGCAGAGGGTATTTCGACGTAAAAGAACTGGCAACTTTCCGTAAAATTGATTCAAGGCTGCAAGGGCACCCTACCACGCACGAGCACCTTCCGGGTATACGTGTGGCCTCTGGTTCGTTAGGCCAGGGCTTATCTGTAGCCATTGGCGCTGCACTGGCCAAACGCCTGAACGGCGACAAAAATCTGGTTTATTGCCTGATGGGTGACGGCGAGCAACAGGAAGGCCAGGTTTGGGAAGCAGCACAGGCCGCTCCACACCACAAGCTGGACAGCCTGATTGCCGTGATAGACCTGAACGGCCAGCAGATTGACGGCCCTACTGAAAAAGTAATGAGCAACCGCGACTTGAAAGCCAAATACAAGGCTTTTGGCTGGAACGTTATAGATATAAAAGACGGTAATGATATGGATCAGGTAGTTGCGGGGCTTCGTAAAGCCAAACGCCTGACAGGCAAAGGGCAACCAATTATGATTTTGCTCAAAACAGAAATGGGTGCCGGAGTAGACTACATGATGGGTAGCCACAAATGGCATGGTGTAGCACCAAACGACGAGCAACTGAAAGTAGCGCTTGACCAGCTGGTAAACACCGGAACCATTGGGGATTATTGATAAATCATTTTGCTTTGAAAATAAAATCTCTGAATATTAAGAACTTCAAATCGATTGTTGATATAACTATCAACGAGCCGAATCCTTTTACCGTTTTCGTTGGACCCAATGGAAGCGGTAAATCTAATATTTTTGAGGCTTTGGAGTTTGGAGCAGAATGCTTTAAATACCCTCAATCAATATTAAATTTTGGTGGTAAGAATTCTATATTTCATGGCAACCCCGACCTTTGGAAAGTATTGTCTCTGTTTGGTGATTATCAAGATATAAAAAATAAAAACACAGAAGAATACGATACAATTAGGATAAGAATGGATCTTTTTAATTCAGAAGAAAAAGCGAAACTTTCTTTAGAATTTCAACCACCTAATAGTCCTATGTCTCCATCTGTAAACTACGAAAATGAAGAGAGATTTAAAATAATTAAAAACTTTTCAAGAATATTACAGAACAAAAATAGACATAATTATACTGATGGAACAAAGTTAAACCCGTCGGGCGATAATCTTGAAAAAGTTTTAAAACGTTTGTTAAATTTCCCTTTAATTAAAGAGGAAATTGTTGAATGGCTAGATTTATTTATCCCCGAATTTGAGGATATTGAAATTAAAAAAAGTGAATTCAGCAGTAATGAAGATCTTCTAATTTATCAGAAGCATTATAAAAAGCCCTTTGGCAAAGAATTAATCTCTAATGGTACCTTCAATATTCTTTGCTTGCTTACGGCTGTTTTTCAATCTGACGAACCTCAATTTCTTTGTATTGAAGAACCAGAAAATGGTCTTCATCCGAAAGTTGTGAAACAATTGGTTAATTTCTTCAGAGATGCTTGTGAAGAAAAGGGACATTATATTTGGTTAAATACACATTCTCAATCTTTAGCTTCAGTTCTAGAGCCTAAAGAGATTATTCTGGTAAATAAAATTGAAGGACAAACCCAAATCAAGCAATTTGGTAAAGACTTTAACCTATATGGATTACCAATGGACGAAGCCTGGTTATCGAACGCATTAGGAGGAGGTTTACCATGGTAAAGCTTGGAATTATATGCGAAGGTGAATCTGAGACAATTATCTTTAATTCTGATATTTTCAAAAATTGGCTAAGTTCATTCAATATTGAACTAGCGAGTGTTCAGGAAACTGGCTCTATCAATCAATTTTTTGATGGAAGATTCGAATCTCACAGAGCATTGATGCTCAAGAAAGGCGTTGACTTCATAGTGGCTTTAATAGATTTGGATAAAGAGCCATGTCTAGTACAACATAAGAACAAAGTTAATGCGAAAGAAACCGACATTGTTGCGGTTGCTGTAAAAGAATTTGAATCATGGTATTTGGCAGATAGTGATGCGCTCAGCAAAGTTTTAAATATTGAAATTTGCATAACGCATCCTGAAAATATTCAGGAACCATTTAAGGAAATGGTCTCTATCAATAAAGGTACAGCCCTAGGTAAAAGCAAGCCGCTTTTAGCCAGAAAAATGCTGAGAGCAAATTTCTCAATAGAAAACGCCGCTAACCACCCCAATTGCCCGAGTGCAAAGTATTTTATTAATAAGTTACAATCATTAAGTAGAACACATAGTTAAAGAATAACATCGTTATGACAAAATACACTTTTACCGAGAAAAAAGACACACGTTCGGGCTTTGGTGCCGGTATGACCGAGTTAGGCCGAACCAACCCCAATGTAGTAACGCTCTGTGCCGACCTGGTTGGCTCTCTTAAAATAGATACTTTCATTAAAGAAAACCCTGAACGTTTCATTCAGTGCGGTATTGCCGAAGCCAACATGATAGGCGTAGCCGCTGGGCTTACTATTGGCGGCAAAATACCGTTTGCCACAACTTTTGCCAACTTTGGCTCAAGCAGGGTATATGACCAGATTCGCCAGTCGGTTGCTTATTCAGATAAAAACGTAAAAATTGCGGTGTCGCACGCGGGTCTTACCTTGGGTGAAGACGGCGCCACGCACCAGATTCTGGAAGACCTGGCCATGATGCGTTCATTGCCTAACATGACCGTACTAAACCCTTGCGATTTTAACCAGACTAAAGCTGCTACCATAGCAGCCGCTAACTGGAAGGGTCCGGTTTATTTGCGATTCGGCCGTCCGGTTGTGCCTGTTTTCACAGCGCCCGACCAGGTTTTTGAAATTGGTAAAGCATGGATGGTAAGTGAGGGTAAAGATGTAACCATAATTGCTACCGGCCACCTGGTTTGGGAAGCCATTCAGGCAGCAGAGCAACTGGAAGCACAGGGTATCAGCGCCGAAATCCTGAACATACATACCATTAAACCTTTAGACGAAAAAGCCATCATAAAGAGTGTGCGCAAAACCAGATGTGTGGTTACTTGCGAAGAACACCAGGCTAACGGCGGTTTAGGCGATGCTGTTGCTCAAACACTGGTTAGAAACTTCCTGGCTCCGCAAGAGTACGTGGCCGTTAATAACTCATTCGGTGAATCAGGCACGCCAGCTCAGTTGATGGAGAAATATGGTCTTTCTGCTAAAAATATTATAGAGAAAGCATTAAAAGTAATTCAACGAAAACAATAAAACCACCAGGTTGTTTGTTAAAATAGGAAGTTAAACCCACCACAACCCGCATAACACGGGTAGTGGTGGGTTTACTGAAAACAACAAATAAACCAATAATCCGTAAAAATGCAGATTTCCGATCAAGAGTTAGTCGGTTTAATACAAGATCCGGAGCAGCGTAATCATGCGTTTGAAATGCTGATAAAAAAATATCAGCAAAAAATTTACTGGCATATCCGTAAAATGGTGATTGACCACGACGACGCCGACGATGTGCTTCAGGAAACCTTCATAAAAATCTGGCAGGGCTTGCTGAATTTCAGAGGCGACGCCCAACTCTACACCTGGATATACAGGATAGCCACCAACGAATCATTAAACTTCTTACAGAAAAAACGTAGACAGAATCATGTGCCGCTTGAAAACGAAGACAGCACTGACCTGCTGAACACGCTTGAAAGCGCGGTGTCGCAAGATTATATTTCGGGCGATGAAATTCAATTAAAACTGCAAAAAGCCCTGCTTCAATTGCCCGACAAGCAAAGGCTCGTGTTTAATATGAAATATTACGACGACCTGAAATATGAAGATATTGCTGAAATAACAGGCACATCTGTAGGGGCTTTGAAGGCGTCATATCACCTGGCAGTGAAAAAAATTGAAGAATTTTTAAATAAAGAGTCCTGATTATTTAAACCTTTTAAAAATTGACTTGTCAAAAACACAATTCTAAAATCTTAAAAAGGTTATAAAGAACAGTTTAACTCACCGACTTATGAAAATGTGATGAAAAATTCTATCAAAATAGCAGACATACCCAAAACCAATGTTTTTAAAGTACCCGAAGGATACTTTAACGCCTTGCCTGGGGTTATTCAGCATAGGGTGAGCCTGGAAGAAGAAGAAGAGCCGGCTGTAAGTTTTGGCAAACGGCAGCAGATGGCTGTACCCGCCAACTATTTTGATACGCTTTCGTCAAGAATCATGGGTCGCATTGCCAATCTTGAAACACGGGCTATTAAACTGGAAAGCCTGCCGAAAGTAAACATATTTAAAGTACCTGAAGGCTACTTTGAAAATGCAGCCGGAACCATAACCGCCGATGCGCGACTGCAAAGCATTGAGAAGAAGAATATTTTTGAAGTACCAGCCAATTACTTTGATGCGCTTCCGGCACGCATAATGCGCCAGACAGCCAAAGAAACCAAAACCATACAGGTAAACTGGTGGCAAAAAAGCCGTACGGTCTGGACAGCCGCCGCCAGCCTGGTACTAATGGTTGGCTTGGGGTTTGCGGTGCCTCAGTTCTCAGAGTCAGAATCTGAAGCGGCTTTTAACAAACTAAGCAAAGAAGACATTAACAATTATCTGGCTTCGCAAGACCTGAGCTATCTGGAATACGAAGTGGCGTCGTCTACCGAAAAGGCTTTGCCCAAAGAAATAGAAACCGGAATTATTGATAATCTGGGAGTTAACAAAGCTGATATCCGCGAGCATCTTGAAAGCCAGGACATCGAAGATATCTGATAGTTATCTGCGCTCTGCCATTCCTAATGAACAAACAAACTTTATGAAACATATCCTTATAATTATTCTGGCATTACCTATGCTTTCTTTTTCGCAAAACCGCCATGGCGTGGTCGGCGACAGGTTTGAGAAAATCCAAAGTGCCAAAATAGGTTTAATTACAGAAAAACTCAATCTTACTACAGAGCAGGCTCCGCAGTTCTGGTCGGTCTATAACGAATACCAGAGCAAGAAGTTTGAGCTGCGCCGAAGCATAAAAAAAACGCTTGATGAGGCCAATTCGCTGACCGCCTCCGACGATAAAATTACCGCTTCTCAAAGGCAGGCAATTGCCTACAAAAAGAAAGAAATAGAGCTGGAAGAAGAATACATGGGTAAATTATTAAAAACCATTACCCCCAAGCAATATGCTGAACTGAAACGTACAGAGCAGAATTTCAACAAAAAATTATTGGAAAAACTGCACGAATAAGCATTAAAAAAACAAAAAAAGGTCGGTGAGCGCATACTCACCGACCTTTTTTATTACAATTAACTTCCATACGCACAAATTTTCTATATTTTTGTGTAGTATTTATCGCCCGCAAGTATGTCGCAACAAATCAATAAAAGTAACCGTCTTAATAACCTGAGTTATGCCATCCGTGGCCCTGTGTTTGATAAAGCACAGCAACTGGAAGCCCTGGGGCAAAAAATCATTAATCTGAACATCGGTAACCCGGCGCCTTTCGGCTTTGATGTACCCGACGAAATTGTGCACGATATGATCATGAATATCCGCAATGCACAGGGGTATTCGCATCATCTGGGTATTTTTCCGGCACGTAAGGCCATTATGCACTACACACAGCAGATTGGTATACATGGTGTAACCATTGACGACATCTTTATTGGCAACGGCGTTAGCGAGCTGATTGTGATGACCATGCAGGCATTGCTTAACGAGGGAGATGAAATCCTTATCCCATCGCCCGACTATCCGTTGTGGACCACTTCAGTGGCGCTATCAGGCGGCAAGCCGGTGCATTATGTTTGTGACGAAGAGTCTGACTGGAACCCGGATCTGGAAGATATGAGGCGTAAAATAACCCGCAAAACCAAAGGTATTGTTATTATAAACCCGAATAACCCTACTGGTGCCGTATATAGCCGCGAAGTGCTGGAAGGCATTGTAAAACTGGCTGCTGAGCATAACCTGATTATCTTCTCAGACGAGATTTATGATAAAATACTCTACGACGGCAACAAGCATATACCAATTGCTACCCTGACCGACGACGTATTTATTATGACCTACGGAGGCTTGTCTAAAAACTATCGTGCGGCGGGTTTCCGTGGTGGCTGGGTGATTCTGAGCGGTGCTGTACAAAAGGCAAAATCTTTTGTAGAGGGCTTTAATCTGCTGGCCAGTATGCGTTTGTGCGCCAATGTGCCTACACAATATGCCATACAAACTGCACTGGGTGGTTACCAGAGTATCAACGACCTCGTTGCGCCTGAAGGCCGCCTGTGTAAACAACGCGATTTGATTCATTACCGCATTACTGATATTCCGGGCATTACTTGTGTAAAACCCAAAGGGGCTTTGTATCTGTTCCCGAAAATTGACCTGAAGAAATTTACACTGAAAGACGACGAACAGTTTGTTTTCGACCTGCTGTCAGAACAAAAAGTGCTGGTGGTGTCTGGTACCGGATTCAATTATAGCAAAGGCGACCACTTCCGGATTGTGTTTCTGCCCTCAGCAGAAGAACTGGAAACAGCCTCTAACCGAATCAGACTTTTTCTGGAAGGCCACCGAGTAAAACTGGAAGAACTGGAACTGGCGTGAAAACCTATTGAGTGATTTAGTGAATGAGTGATTGCCGCTGCGGTGATGGTAATCGCGAATAATGAATTAGCGAATGGTGAATGATTATGAACGTTATCCTGAGCTTGCACCATTTGAATTGATTCAATATTTGTGCCGAAGGGCAAAAGAAATTCTGATGCACGTAATTGGTCGCTATGCTTCACTATTCACTAATTCGCAATTCACCATTCGTAATTAATTAATCACTCATTTACCAATTCACTCAATAAACTTACTATGCAAGCGCAAGCAACTTCAAACATATTGATGATTCGCCCTGTCAACTTTGCTTTTAATCTGCAAACTGCCGAAAGTAATGCTTTTCAGGATACCGACACACAGGCGTTAGATTTGGCTTTAACACAAGAAAACGCACTGAAAGAATTTGATGCAATGGTAAGCCGTTTGCGTGCCATTGGCGTGAATGTGATGGTGTACGAAGATACCCCTCAGCCTTTTACCCCTGATAGTATTTTCCCGAATAACTGGGTATCGTTTCACCATAGCGGTAAGGTGTGCCTGTACCCCATGCAGGCAGAAAACCGCCGATTAGAGCGAAGACCTGATATTATTGATGATTTGAGTGCCAAATACCATGTTGAGACAATTATAGATTTAACCCACTTTGAGCATGAGGGTAAGTTTCTGGAAGGAACCGGCAGCCTGGTGCTAGACCGCATGCACCGCATTGCTTATGCCTGTATTTCACCGCGTACCAACGAAGAGGTCTTAGCAGCCTGGGAAAAACAAATGAATGGCTACAAGATTGTGAAGTTTGGTGCCGTAGATGCAAACGATAAAGAGATTTACCATACTAATGTAATGATGTGCATCGGTGATAACTTTGCCGTGATTTGCCTGCAAGCCATTAAAGACCTTGACGAGCGACTGATGGTAAAAGAAAGCCTTGAAAGCACAGGCAAAAATGTAATTGAGATTACGCTTGAGCAGATGAATGCCTTTGCTGGCAATATGTTGTTTGTGCTAAATCAGAAAGAGCATCGTTTTCTGGTAATGTCTACCAAAGCCTGTGAGTCTCTCACGCAAGCACAGAAAAACCAATTAAGTGAATACGCCGATATACTAGATTTTGACTTAAACACTATAGAAACCTGCGGTGGAGGCTCGGCCCGCTGCATGATGGCTGAAGTGCATTTGCCGGAGAAGTAAGATTTGAGATTTAATTCTATCTACTTCTTCTTTCTGTATTTATATTTCAGATATATACCTTGTGCTAAAGCCACGACGCTAATAACGCCTACCATTATCCATCTAATAGGCTTTAATTGCTCATAAAATAGGACATATAATCCAGTGAAAATGACGACTGCAATGGCATAGAGAATAAATCTGTTAGCCTTGCCCCGATTATATTCTTTAAAAGCCTGCGTAACAATCAGCACCGTATCAGTGTCAGTATATGCTTCTTTTAATTCCGCTTTTACTTCATTATAAGTAGCACCACGTTTAAATTTTTTAATCTGGGCTATAACTTCCTGGTTGAACATATAACAATCAGATAAGAGTCAGCACTATTTGCTTTCACTAAAATACTACATTTCTGAAATTGATGATGTACGAAGGCTAAAAATTTATTTTCCGGTTCCAGTAGCATTCATTCTTCAATACCCTCCCACTCCCTCTAATCCCTTCAGAATAGCAACACCTGATGATGTTCCTAATCTTGCAGCGCCTGCTTCTACGAAGGCTATGGCTTGTTCATAAGTTTGTAAACCGCCTGATGCCTTTATTTTCACGTTTTCGGGCAATATCTGTCTCATGATTTTTACCTGCTCCAAATCTGCGCCTTTGGGGGCAAACCCTGTGGAGGTCTTTACGAAATCAGCACCGGCTTCTTCACATATTTCACAGGCAATGCTCAAATCAAAATTGTCCAGATACGCTGTTTCTATAATTACTTTCAACACAGCGTCGCGGCTATGCGCCAGCTCTGCCAATGCCTTAATCTCTTCTTTTACCGTGATATAGGCCATCGACTTAAAGGCATTGATGTTCATGACCATATCCAGTTCGTCGGCTCCGTCAGCCAGCGCTTTTTCTGCTTCAGCCAACTTGGTAGCTGTTGTGTTATAGCCTAACGGGAAACCTATTACCGTACAAACCTTAGCCTCGCTGTAAACCAGTATGTCTTTCACAAAAGATACATAATGCGGAGGCACGCAGGCCGCATAAAATTGGTTCTGATAAATTTCTTCACACAGCTTCCTGAAATCCATTTCGGTAGCGGTGGGTTTCAGTAAGGTATGGTCTATGTACTGGGCAAGGTTATTCATTATATGCGTATCCCGGACTGGTAGTCCGGGGTTTTAATTACCAGAGGGTAAATGAAATTATAGTAAATGTAAGCTAAAAAAACATTTTTTCAGCCAGCCTGAAAGTATTACAGTGTGCCTCAATAATATCGGCAATGCGTGGCGAATACCCTCCTCCCATCGAAACCACAACCGGAATATTATGTTGCCTGGCCTGCTCAAACACAAAGGCATCGCGGCGGGCGCAACCTTCCATAGAAACCTTCAATTTGCCCAGTTTGTCAGAAGCCAGAATATCAACACCAGAAATGTAAAAGATAAACTGTGGTTTTACCTCTTCTATCAATCGGGGCAGGGTATCGAAAAGAAGATTCAGGTAATGGCTGTCTTCGCAATAGGTGGGCAATTCAATATCAAGGTCAGAACGTTCTTTTTTCAGCGGATAATTCTCTTTGCCGTGCATAGAGAAAGTAAAAACCCGTGGCTCATTCTCAAATATAACAGCCGTTCCATTGCCCTGATGCACATCGAGGTCTACCACCAGAATCTGCTTCGTCAGTTGACTGGCAAGTAGATAATGTGCTGCTACAGCCACATCGTTCAGCAGGCAGAATCCCTCTCCCCTGTCGGCATACGCATGGTGCGTACCTCCGGCAATGTTCATTGAAACTCCATATTCAAACGCATACTGACAGCAATCAATGGTTCCCTGGGTAATTATCAGTTCACGCTGAACGAGCCTTTCAGTAACCGGAAAACCAATGCGGCGTTCCATGCGCGCATCAATCCTGAGGTTAAGCAGGTCATCAAAATACTGTTTGTTATGCACGCCCAGCACCCATTCAGGGTCTACAGAAGCAGGAGAAAAGAAATTTTCAGCCGTGCAGGTTCCTTCATACAGCAACTGCTCGTGTATAAGCTCATATTTCATCATCGGAAAACGATGGCCTTCCGGTAGCGGGTGTGTATAAATAGAATCGTAGGCGATTTTAATCACAGCTATTATCTGAACAAGCGGAAGTCTACTGAATATCTGCCGGGGCCAGTCAATAAAATTACCAGAAACCCAACCAGAAACAAAATACCATGTTCTTTATCGCCGATGGGGTCTGGGCCGTGAACCACAAACGCAATAACTGCCATACAAACTACCAGAATAACTGCGGCCGGGCGCGTAAGCAAGCCCAGAAGAATGAGTATAGAACAGAAAAACTCGGCGAATATAGTAAGTGCCTGCGACACAACCGGAGAAACGTGCAGTGGATCAGGGAAGTCGTGGTCGCCATTGATGAAACTCTGTAATTTACCATAACCGTGCGTAAGCAGAAAACCGGCAAATACAACTCTTAATAATAGGATAGCAAAACTAACCTGGCGGTTCAGGTCTAAAGGGGTAACAAAATTTCTAAGCATATTTAACTATTTAATTTCTTCATAATCTACATACTGGCCACCTTCGTAGCCACCCTTTTTAGCGGCTGGCGGCGTTTGCTTTACTTTTACGTCCCCCTCTTTTCCGCGTTGTTTCTCCATAATATCATTGTAGCGTTTTTGCTCCTTGGCAATTTGTTTGCCCACCAGTAGTTCAAAAAGAAAGTTTCTGAATACAGGTACAAAAACTATCAGAAGAATAAAAATCAGAATGTATTTAAACATGACCTTGGTTTCCGGACAGGAAATTTTAATAATTAAACTGAATACAATACAAATGTAATTTGTTTTTACAGATGTGGTACAATCACCCACCAAAATTAATTCCGATTTAAGACCCCGGCACATTCCCAGCCACGCCGGCATGTACTGCTGCCATTTAATAACGTAAAACAAGCAGCATTTGTTACCTGTTATTTTTCAATTACCCTATTGCCCGCAGGCAGTATGCTTATTAAAGTTTAATAGCAACAAGACAGGCCTTCAATTAACTGATAATCAGCGAAATGCAACTCTCCACACTTTCCCTGTAAGGTCGGTAATAAACAATTCATTTCCTACTTTTTCTGCGTCTGTCAGCTTAAAAAAACCGCTTACCAGCCGGGTGGTCTTTACCAGGTAATTATTGTCTGCGGTGTTAAAAATTAATTGTAACCAACACAAATCGCCGCCTCTGTCCTGTTCTGGGCTATATCCACCAATTGCCTCCTCGGGTGAATACGCCAATACAAAACCGGCACCCTTAAAAGGCGCTTTAAAAGAGCTATCAACATCAAAAACCAAACCCACCGGAGACCGATGACCCGTAAAAGTAGTGATTGAGGCACACTGGTACATTTTTCCGCTGGTCGGGTCCCGTAACCAGTTAGCATCCGGGCCCAGATTTTTTACAGGCTCTGTAAAAAAAACATTACCGGGTCTTTGCGGATACGCCGCGTCATTATAAAAAATATTTCTTTTTAGCGCATCTGCGGGTATCAGCTTATCTTTTTCAGGCCTGAAACCAGCAAACTGCATTGGGGTATCATTTCCACCCATCCTCCAAGGAAACCCATAATGATGATGGTGCCGAAGCCAGTTCAGTTCTTCGGGGTCATCTCTATCGCCAGAGTTCTCTACCCCAAACAAATGCCCGTTACCAGCAAAGGCCATGTCGAATTCATTTCTTACGCCGCTGGCAAAAACATACCCACTGGCATATAAGGCCTCGTCATTATTGGGTAGATATACATTAACAGCATTGACCGGGATTCTGAAAATTTTGGCAGTAAGCGGCACCTCCCTCAGTCCGGTATATATGCCTGCGTCTTTTATTTCTCCGTGGTCGGTTCTTGAGCCGCTGGCAATATACAATGAGTCTTTAGCTGGTGACAAACACACCCCGGCAAAGGCGTGGTCATACAAAGTACCGGAAGACGGGTAAGCCTCTGTTACCAGCATGGTAATCCAATCTTTTGAGCCATCCGGCCTGATAGTACATTTTTCTACCAGGCCATAACCCACCGAGCTTTCTGAATCGTTATTATTGCCTACCAGAATTAATGTATTTTCAAAAAACACCATTCCCTGAAGGTAATTAATCTTGTGTTCGTCTGAATTAATAAAGACCGTTTCGTCGCCTGCGGTACCATTAATAATCGGAATCCTGAACACGTTGCCGTCTGTGTTGCAGGTATATAAAACGGCATTGAGGCTATCGTAAACAATACGAACAGGTAAATGACTGAGCGTTTTAAACAAACGCACGCTGATGTTTTCAGCAAATGCCTTTGCTACTACAGGCTTGCTGTTTATACTGTCTTTTACCTCTGCCGGCTGTATCTGCGCCCTGGTTGAGCCTTGGGCGGCTATGAGCACTATCATAAAAATCAGTCTTATCATTTTTATCAGTTCAAAGTCGGCATTAATAGATTTTTATATAACGCTAACTACAACTGGTGTGTTTCGACTTGATTTTTTATTAATCAGGTGCCATTCCAATCCATTTCTATTAAGAAGTTTAACTTTTTTGGAAATAATAGATAAAAACTAAACTCAATTTGTGAATTAACATCTGAAAAAACTTTTTTTTGCATTAGTTTTATGGTGAATCTCAAAAAGTAATAAAATATTAAAATGTCTACACTGGAGCGACAGGTAACAAAGCGTCTGACAAAATTTTATATACTTGCTCTGACAGCCGTAGCCGTTCTTTCAATTACAGGGCAAATGCTGATTCAGCATTCATTAAAAGAAACCCTTGACGACGCCCACGTAGTAAACATTGCAGGACGCCAGCGAATGCTCAGCCAGCGTTTATCTAAAATGGCTATTCTGCTTACCAGTACCGACCGTTTTTCGGACGAAGCCCATTACTACGAAAAAGACTTTGCTGAAACCCTGACACTCTGGACTAAATGCCACGAAGGCTTTATGAAAGGCAGCGTGCAGTTTTCGCAGGAAGTAGCCGTAAAAAACTCAGCAAGTACGGTTGCCATGCTGCAGGAACTTGACCCGGTTTTCAGGTTGATAAAAAACAGAATGGAACTGATTGGCAACGAAAAAACAGCCAACAAACATAAAATACTGGATGAGGTACTTCTGAACGAACGACTGTACCTGAACCAGATGGATAAAATTGTGTTTCAATATGACCAGGAGGCAGAAGCAAGAGTAAAACGGGTACAAAATATTGAATTACTGCTTTTTGTTGTAACAATCAGCATACTGGTTTTAGAAGGCCTGCTTATTTTCAGACCCCTTACCCATTATATAAAACAGGTTATAAAGAAACTTCTTGATTCAGAAGAAGCCCTTCAACAAAAAAATCTTGAGCTGAGTATGGCCAATCAGAAACTACTGGAAGCACAAGAGAATATTGTAAAGATAACGGCCGAAAAATATGAACTGATAAGAAAAGAAGACAACGTGCGCTCTGGCGCGCTGCTGGAAGGACAGGAAGAAGAACGCCGGAGGCTATCAAGAGAGCTGCATGATGGCATCGGCCAAATGTTAACCGGCCTGAAACTGAATAGCGAAAGGCTGAAAGATGTATTGCCCACAAACGAAAAACAGAAGCGCATACTTGAAGAGCATAATAAATTGATAGACGAAACCATTGGCGCAACCCGCGAGGTGTCGTTCAATCTTATGCCGCCCATACTGACTGATTTCGGATTGGGTGCTGCTATCAGGTTACTGGCTGAAAATACCACAAGAAGTACCGGAATAAAACTGACCTTTGAAAGCAATCTGGACAACCTTAGGCTCAACAGCAATTTAGAAGTAAATCTGTACAGAATAGTACAGGAGGCTCTCAATAATATAATGAAGCATGCCAAAGCCACCGAAGTGTTCATATCGCTCAACAAAACCAAGACCGAAATTGATCTGTTAATTACAGATAACGGAATTGGATTTGACCCAAAAAGTATAAAAAATGAATCTGCCATTAACAACGGGCTGTCTAATATGCAAACACGCGTACATTTGTCGGGCGGACAGCTAAAAATCCATTCAATACCAACCAAAGGAACCCAAATAATAGTAAAAATACCCAAACAATATGCTAAACAAAATTAAACTGTTGGTTGTTGATGACCACGCGATTGTACGCAGGGGCATTATCAATTTGCTGGAAGAAGAAGAAAACATTGAAATTGCAGGAGAAGCCTCTGACGGCACCGAAGCCCTGGAGGGAATAAAAGAACTGAAACCGGATGTAGTACTGCTTGATTTGTCTATGCCCAAAATGACAGGCCTGGAAGTGACCCGGATTATATCGCAGAAATACCCCACAGTAAAGCCACTCATTTTTTCTATGCATAATAATCAGGAGTACATGGTATCAGCAGTTGAAAACGGCGCAATGGGTTATTTGCTGAAAGACACCAGCAAGGAAGAAATCTTAAAAGCCATTAGTACAGTGGCAGCTGGGCAAAAGTACTTCCCCCCTACTGTGTCGGCCATGATTATCGATGGACTGATGAACGAGCGAAAAAACAGTGCATCAGCCATAAGGAAAGAGGCCTCAGCGATAGTAGATTCGTTGTCGAAACAGGAAAAAGTAATTCTTAGCTATATAGTAGAAGGGTTGAGCAGCCAGGAAATATCAGAAAAACTCAACCTGAGCGTAAGAACGGTCTCTAACCACCGGGCAAATATTTTGCGTAAAACCCACGTTAGAAACACTGCAGAGCTGGTTCGGCTGGCTGTAGAATAGCAGCAACGCTGCCAAAGCACTTATTTGCCGTAGAAAACACAAAAAGACGGCAAAACTTATCAACACCCTAAAACATTGACCATAAGAAGTTTCAGTCCATAAAAAACCTATTGTTCAGCAATAATTTAAAATATTTTTCAGATTTTATTTGACACATATACCTGAAACGCCTAATTTTGCACCACGATTTCAGAAAAAGGAATCGCGGCAAAGATTCCCGAATAGCTCAGTCGGTTAGAGCATCTGACTGTTAATCAGAGGGTCGCTGGTTCGAGCCCAGCTTCGGGAGCATCAAGTAAAGCACTTAGCAGCAATGTTAGGTGCTTTTTTTCTACCCAAAATTTGTAAAGATATTCTAATTAAACCGGGGCAATCACGGCTTTATTTTGTTTCTTACCTCGTTACAATTTTGTTCAATTGTTTGGCAGATTTCGTTAATTGTTACAGAGGTTTTATTTTCAGAGAAGGGTTCTCCAAACAAGTTGGCCAGTTTATTGATAGTCAGAAAAGCTGAACTGATAATAACCATAATCGGAATGGCCAGCAACTCAAATCCACTATTTTCTCCACCCAGGTCAATGTCTCCTATAAATACCGGAATCAGTACCACATAAAAGCTGACAATAATCCTTGTAAAAGCACTATAAATCATTAAAAATGGCGTATTCCTGATTCTCTCAGCTTTCCCCTGAATCTCATAAAACCGGTTAATGTGTTGCATTAAATCGCCTTTTTCTACGTTTGCTTTTTCAGAAAAACGGGCTTCAATACTTACTGCCAGTGCAACCAGTATTTCATTTGAAATTTTATTTCCTGTATCAACCTTAAACTCATCAAGTATTTGTTTTGATTCCGCGCTAAAGATTGGCTTGAAATTATGATGCATTTCATTCTTTAACTGCCGGATATACAAGACCGCCATGTCAATCAATTTCGCTGCCTGAAGAGTACCGTCAGTTCTGGCGGTTTCGCGCAGATTCTCAGGATTCCCAAAATAAATGTATATTTTTGTAACAAAACTTCGGGTGTTGTTGGTCAACTCACCAAAAATCTTTCTCGCTTCCCACCACCTGTCATAGGCCGAATTCATTCTGAATCCCAAGAAAAACGCCACGGCCAATCCAAATACAGAACCGATTTGCCCCGAAATTTTGTAAATATGGTCTCCAAAATATTCTTCAATAACAAGCACCAAAATTGCATACACCGTTGTAAGCACAATAAATGGCGAAGCGATTTTCAACAATTGAAGTAGGCCATCCTTTTCAGTTTTTATCATTTTACCTGCCCGGCTTGTTTACTTTTCTGTTATTTATCTTCAGCTGGTTGTTGGTAACCTTTTCTTATTTCAGTATGACGTATTTCTCCGCCTGTTGTTCCGGTTTGTCTGCCAAAGTATATTACTATTAAAGCCAGCACCAAAGCGCCATTTGACACCATTGAAGCAAAGCTCTTACCCTTAAAGCTAGCCCATAGACCCAAAACCGACAAGCCACCCAAAACATAGGCGAGCAAGGCAAAGGATTCTGCTATTTCCTCATGGCTCTTAATGTCATTTTCTGTCACCCCGCTAATTTTCTCTGCCACTTCTTCTGCGCCTTCACCGGTTGCCATTGCCGCCATGGCAGCAAATGCGCCCAGAACAAAAATCATCAGACCTGTACGTTTAACAGCCTCAGATTTAGAAATAATGCCCGTTATCAATACTATTATACCAACAATAGGGAAAACTATTGGTAAATGATTGACTACTAAATGCCAGTGTGCTCCGTTCATAATACAAATGTTTAAGTGTTACACATTAACGCCAAAAAGATATCCAACAAAAGCAGAGAGCGCCATGGCAATGGTACCCCACACCGTAATGCGCAAAATAGCCTTGGCAATACCAGACCCGCCCGTTTTTGCTGCGGTTGCCCCAAGTAAAACCAGAAAAACAATAGTAAATCCGTAAAGCCAGTATTCCATGCCCTTTACAGGCGCAAATAGGATAACCAGCAATGGTAATACGCCACCAACACAAAAAGAAGCGCCAGAAGCCAATGCAGCCTGTATAGGATTAGCCTGACTGATTTCGTTAATGCCTAACTCATCTCTCATGTGTGTACCCAAAGCATCTTTTTCGGTTAGTTCAATAGCAACCTGCATGGCTGTTTCTTTTTTCAGGCCTCGTCTTTCATAAATCTGAGCCAGAATTTTCAATTCCTCTTCTGGCATTTCGGCCAGTTCCTGCTTTTCTCTTTCTATATCAGCTTTTTCTGTGTCTGTCTGAGAACTAACCGATACATACTCGCCTGCTGCCATAGACAATGCACCGGCAACTAACCCTGCAACAGTGGCCAATACGATGGGCTCTCTGGTTATACTTGCGGCTGAAACACCAATAGCAAGGCTCGAAATAGATATAATGCCATCATTAGCACCCAAAACCGCTGCTCTTAACCAGTTGCTACGGTGTATGTAATGGCTGTCTAAGTAATTGTCAATGGTTACCATAATTGTCTTAAATTTAAGCGGCAGAGGAATAAACACCCTAATGAATAAAGAACAAAGCTAGTTTATTCTTTATATGAAAAAACACAAGAGCAAAGAAAATCAACGAAAGATACTACAAACCTGATTTAAGGTACTGAAAAACGTCAGAACCTGTTAATAGTAAACCTGTAGAAGAAGCGTTTATAACATTATACGGATATCTGGTTTGAAAGATGCTGGTTGTAACTTTCAATTATTTTTAGCAGATTGCCCTTGGTGAGCGGTTTATTTACATACAGTCTGACGTCTTTGTTTTGTTCTGCCCGCCGCTTGTCTGCAGGGTCTATTGACGACGTAAGCATAACAATAAAAACACCCTTTCTCAACTTTTCATCAATTGTACAGTAATTTTCAAGAAAGGCCCACCCATCCATAACAGGCATATTGATATCAAGCAAGACCAACCCTGGCAACAATCTGTTTTCTAGGCCTTCAAATGCGCCTTTGCCTGTCAGGTAGTCAAGTGCCTCTTGCCCAGACATTACCACTTCAACCGGGTATGCCAGTTCGCAGTTTTTTATTAACTTCTGATGCATAAAGTTGATAATCTTGTCATCATCAACCAGCAAAACACATCGTTTTTGTTCATTTTTTTCTATATTGTTCATCATGGCTAGAACTTAATAAAGTTTTCAACTTACTATTTCAAACTGAAATAATCACTCTGTTTTATCTTCCGTCTACTTTAAAAAGTCAAAAAAAATTAAGCAGTTTACTATATCTGTCTTCTGTTGTGTTATTTAATTTCAATTGTCAGCAACAGCTGTTTTCATATCAGTCAGGTCTCTTGTTACCTTTGTAAACCCAATTACTTCATGTTTATCATCATGTATGGCTGTAATAACCACGCTTCCCCAAAACCGTGACCCATCTTTACGTACGCGCCAGCCTTCATCTTTCACAAACCCTTTATCTATGGCCTGGTTTAATAAATATTGCGGACGTTCCGCCTGCCGGTCTTCGGGGGTGTAAAACGTTGAGAAATGCCTACCAATTATATCAATGGCTTTATAGCCCTTTATTTTTGCAGCCCCGGTGTTCCAGTTTTCTATCTTTCCGTCTCTGTCGAGCAAAATTATGGCATAGTCTTCAATCTCTTCTACCATTTTATTAAACCTTACCATTCTCAGGTCTTTTTCAGGAATGGTTTCATTCACAATTGCCGAAATTTTTTTATCCAGAATGCTCGTTGCTTCCTGAATCATTTCTATCCATTCCTTGTCAACTGTCTGGTAACCCTCTTTAATCAGATTCACCAAACCCATAATAGTAGTGAGAGGATGCCTTACCTCGTGCGACTGAATCTGGGCAATTTTAAGCAGTGATTTATTCCTTTGCTCAATTTCAGCAATTTTATAATTTAGAATCCTGTTGCTCAATTCAAGCTCCATCAGGTTCGTTATCTGTTTGGCCAATAAAGCCAAAGTCTTTTGCTGGGTTGCATTTAAAGAGTTGGGCTTCAGGTCGTACAAACAGAGAGAACCCACCACCAGATTATTACTTAATATAAGCGGTGCGCCTGCGTAGAATCTCACAAATGGTTCAGAATAAACCAAAGGATTATTGTTTAAACGGCTATCATTGGTGGTGTCTTGTACAATCTGCATCTGGCTTGAATCAACAACCAAATTACAGAATGCAGTTTCACGGGGCATTACTTCAGCGTTATAACCAGACCTAACCTTTAGCCAGTTAGACTTCTCATCCAATAAGGATATCATAGAAACGGGAACCTCACATAATTCAGCAACCAAATCAACTATTTCCTGATAATCTTTTTGTTTGTCAAACTCAATTTCTAGCAATTGATGTACGGCTTCAACCCTTCTTTTTTCCAGTAAACTTTTATCAATCATTGTCAAATAAATTGAAATCAGAAACTCAAAATACTTTCAATACATCTGAGCGGATTTTAGACTTTAACAATAAGTTAATTATAAGAAGTCACATGATGTTTTAAGGATCAAAGCAAAAATTGCACCATATAATAAATATTATGCTATTTTTTTAGAATATCAGCTGAGTTTATTAATCCACTAAATACCCGGATTAAGAACATGATTAATTGCAATTATATAAAATTTTAGAAATACTTACAAACGAATAGTAAAATCAAATTCGGTACTAGAAATTTTACCTTTAGTAGCTCAATGCCCGTGTTAATCTTTTAATTCTCCACAAACCTGCTGCTTTTTTTAGAGCAAAAACCTCATTTTAAATATTTAACATACCGTTAAATGCACTCTGTTAAACCCCAGGGCATTTGAACAGGCAAAGTACACTATCCTTGATTTTTTATAACGCCTGCCCGTTTTAACGGCTGGTCTTAAAATGAATTAAGTTAAAATAATCTATCTTTTAAATGCAACACTGTTGCATTTAAAAGATAGATTATTTACATTTGCAACAATATTGCAAAAACAGATTTACGATGAAGAAATTACCCGTTACTGTTTTATCTGGCTTTTTAGGCGCCGGTAAAACTACCCTGCTTAACCATATATTGCACAATAAAGAAGGGCTAAAAGTAGCCGTTATTGTGAACGACATGAGCGAAGTAAACATTGATGCACAACTGGTTGAAAAAGAAAACACGTTGTCGCGCACTGAAGAAAGACTGGTGGAGATGTCGAACGGATGTATCTGTTGTACCCTGCGTGAAGATTTAATGATAGAAGTTGAAAAACTGGCCAAAGAAAAACGTTTTGATTACCTGCTCATAGAATCGACGGGTATTTCAGAGCCGGTTCCGGTAGCGCAGACCTTCAGTTTTGTTGACGAACAGAACGGCATTAATTTGTCTGACTGGGCTTATATTGATTGCATGGTAACAGTAGTTGATGCCTTCAATTTTGGTAAAGATTTCGGGTCGGCCGATACAGTAACCACCAGGAATATGAATGAAAATGAACCTGACCACCGAACCATTGTTAACCTGCTGACAGACCAGATAGAATTTGCGGATGTAATAATTCTGAACAAGACAGACCTCATTACGCCTTATCAGCTGGGCGAGCTAAAAGCAGTTATACATTCGCTCAATCCGGGGGCAAAAATCATTCAATCGGCGTTTAGCAAAGTAAATCCCGGCGAAATCATCAATACCGGTTTGTTTGATTATGACAAAGCGGAGGCATCTGCCGGATGGATTCAGGAACTTGAAAACCGGAAAAACGGCAAGGACCACGTGCCCGAAACTGAAGAGTACGGTATCAGCAGTTTTGTTTTCAGAGATAAGCGCCCATTTCACCCTGAACGATTCTGGAACTACCTTTCAGACAACTGGCACGCGGGTATTATCCGTTCGAAGGGTTTATTCTGGATTGCATCACGCCCCGACGAAGCTCTTAACTGGAGCCAGGCCGGTGGCTCGCTCCGTGCCGAAAGTGCGGGAGTTTGGTGGGCAAGTATGCCCTTTAAACAGCGGATACGCTATGCCTCTTTTGTACATAACCAGTCTGTAATTGAAAGCCGCTGGGATAAGCGTTTCGGCGACAGACAAAACGAACTGGTTTTTATAGGGCAGGATTTGAACAGAGGCCTGATAGAGGCCGAGCTGGAATTTTGCCTTTGCACTGAAGAAGAAATACAGCAGATGGAAAAGGGTAGCAGATTCAAAGACCCATTTCCGTTATTTAACTAATACTGAATTAATTGATGCAACAGCCCGGGCCTATGGTTCGGGTTGTTTTTTTTTGCCTTTACTGGGCGGCAGTTGCCAATGTATGCCGCTTATCGTTTATTCAATTGGTAAAATAAAAAAATTTGCTGGTGGTTATTCATATTCTATTCATTTTGTGTAATATTGTCTATACATTTTGTGTAGCAAGTAAAATAAGTGCATAAACAGGTTCTTTTAAGAAAAAAAACATGAAACCCATTCAGTTTGAATTGTTTGAACCCGCAGATACAAAAGAAAAGCGCAGCAAACTGGGCCATGCGCACATTGCTTATCAGCAGGCATCGTCAATACTTACCGAAGGCAAAGGCGCTTTAAAGAGCTTCGACTACACCCTAAACCCCTACTCGGGTTGCTCATTTGCCTGCAGCTACTGCTATGCCGCATTCTTTACGCGGTCGGAGGAAGAACAAAATAACTGGGGATATTGGGTAAGAGTAAAAGAAAATGCGTTGCAGCTTCTTATGAAACACAGAAAAGCGCCCATGATAAACAAATCAATTTACATGAGCAGCGCCACAGACCCCTACCAACCGCTTGAAAGAGAACTGGAGCTTACCCGAAGCCTGGTGCAAGAGCTTGTAAAGTATCATAAAGTGCGGTTGGTGGTGCAAACCCGCAGCCCCCTGGTAACGCGCGATATAGACCTTTTTAAGCAATTTGAGTCAATTCAGGTAAATATGAGTATCACAACCGACAGCGAAGAGGTCCGCAAGACCTTTGAGCCGGTGTGTTCGTCAATCAATGCTCGTTTAAAAGCTATCAAAGAGGTGCAGGAGGCAGGCATCAATACCTGTATTTCGTTATCGCCCCTGCTTCCAGTTGAAAACGCAACAACATTTGCGCAAAGGTTACTTGAAACCGGCGCAAAGAAATACTATATCCAGGGGTTTCATTTCAGCAAAACCAAATTTGTATCAGGCACAAGAGAAGAAGCGCTTAAACTGATACAGAAAACTGACTGGAGCGACCGCAAATTCAATGAGACACTAGAAACATTAAGAGCGCACCTGCCCAATCTTAAGCCACTATAAGCGGTATGGTAAAGTTCTACCTAATGTGTTCGAGTAGCTGTTTTTCTAAAAACCCAGTTGATTTGACGTCTCTTAAACAACTGCCGCCACGGTTATACCACGCTGCCAGGTCTGTCAACATCACCATTAAAGTGGTGACGTTTTCTTCTTTTTTTAGCTTAAAAACCAGCTTACCCCATATAGCAGTTGGCCTCTGGCAGTCATTTCTGAACGACCTGATGGTTTCGCAACCCACAATAGCAATGGCGCTTGGCAACTCTGGGGTACCATCCGGATTCTCGAATGAGTACGTAGTTACTTCATAGGGGTCTGAAAGAATAACACCGCTCTTTTTATCCGTTAGTTTCAGGCTGATCCTGTGGTCTCTGCAATAAGCAATTACCTTATTCCATACCTCGTCGGGTGTTTTATTAATGTTTACTGTATATTCACTGGGGTAATTGCCTTTCAGCGGGCGGGTAAGTGTAACTCTACAACCACAAAAAACAACTGGTATAAACAGTAGAACCCATACTTTTTTCATAACAGCAAACGAAGGAGGTTTATTTTTTATTGGATACGCAATCAGGCAAAAATAATGCATTACAACAAATAAAAGTAAAAGCCTAAGATATTATTTATTTTAATCGGCCAAAGGCCTGCTTTTATGCAGTATTACCGCTTTACTTTTCAGTTTTTAATAATCCTTATTATTTCTACTTTTGCAATTAGCCACTTTTATAAACTATTGAGGCCTCTTTAACCTATTCCGAGCCAAATATCATGCAAAGTCTTGTTTCGTTTTGGAAGCATCATCCGGTTGCCGACCAGAAGGCCGAAACGCTGGCGCAAAGCACGCTTGAGTTTCAACAAAAATTTAATTGCGATTTTATAAAAATTACCCCGGCCGGTAGCTGGCAGGCTGTATGCCACGGTGTAGAAGACATCTGGAATGGCGACTACCTGGGTAGACGCATTATTACCAAAACCATAATTAACAGCCCGCAGGACTGGCTCCGGCTTCCTGATTTCTCCCAAACAAAACCCCAGTTGCTGCAAGAAATAGCAGGCGCCTGCCGCCAGGTTTACAATAAAACCACCAATGGCACACCAGTTGTTTCTACGGTTTTCTGTCCGGTTTCTCAGGCCGTGCAAATGGCCGGGCTGCCTGTCTTTCTGCAGCATGTAGCAACAAACCCGGATGAGGTACAGGCAGGTCTGGAAAGAATTACCCAAAACACCCTCTATGTAATTAATGAACTGATTGCGGCGGGTTCTAAAGGAATTTATTTTGTTACCCAGCACATGCGCAATGGCGCTTTGCCTAAAGAAACCTATAAACTATTCGGTGAGCCTTATGATACCCAATGCCTCAATGCCTGTAAAGACCTTCAGTTCAGTTTTTTTCATATTCATGGCGAAGATGTTTACTTTTCACTGAGCAATATACCTGCCAATTGTTACATTCATTACGAATACAGTACCCAGACCCACATTGATGAAACATGGAAGCAACCATTAGCAAACCGCTTATTATGTGGGCTGCCTGCATCAGAAATGGCACTATGCCAAACAGAAAGCGAAATGCTGCAACTCATTAATGAAAAAAGTACTGGCGATATAGTTACCTGCGGCTGCGTTTTGCCGCTTGATTTCGCCGATGAAAGCATCAGACAATGGATGGCCGTTGCCAAAACAATAAAAAGTTTATGAGCTTAGATTTCCAGGGCCCGGAAGATGTACAGTTCAGGAAATTTGAACAAACCTGGCTAGACTTACCAGTTTTCAAAATCTTTGAAGAAGTTGTAAGAAGGAATCCTGATAAAATTGCGCTTCAATCAGATGCTGCTCAGTTAAGCTATCGGGCAACCTACCAGTTAGCTTGTACGCTTGCAGGGGTTATCAAAGGCCAAAGCACCCAAAAAGAGCCCATTGGCATCGCCTTGCCTAATGATGTGTTTTTTCCGGTGGCCATGCTGGCCGCATTGGCGGCGGGTTGTGGGTATGTACCACTTGATATAGACCTGCCTGAAGCCCGCAACCGTCTGATTATAGAACAATCAGGGGTAAAATCTGTCATTACTTTAGCTGAACTGGCAGATTCTTATCGGGCATTCCATCCAATCTGTATGGATGCGCTTACGGCAAAAACCGAAGAAACGTTTGTATGCACGGCCAAGGCAGAAGACCTGGCATATATTATTTACACTTCCGGTTCTACAGGTGTACCCAAAGGGGTGTATCAGAACCAGCGAAATCTGCTGCACGATGTAATGCAATATACCAACTCTGTGCATCTGAACGAAAACGACCGCCTGACGCTGCTGTATTCGCCAAGTGTAAACGGAGCCATCAGAGACATTTACGGCGCTTTACTGAACGGCACCACCCTGATTATCAAAAACCTGAAAAAAGGTGGCTTGTATGATTTGAGCCAATTCATCCGTCAGGAAGGCATCACGGTTTACCACTCCATCCCCAATATTTTCAGAACTTTTCTGAAACTGAATCCGGCACAGGATGACCTTTCCTCGGTTCGGCTGATTTATCTGGCAGGAGACCGTATTTATAATGCCGATGTAGCATTGTACAAGTCATTTTTTGGTGCTGACTGCCTGCTTTACGTAGGCATTGGCGCTACCGAAATTGCTACCATTTACAGGCAGTGGTTTATTAATCATCAGACGGTTATCGGTCAGGAACTTATACCACTTGGGTATTCTGTTGAGGACAGAAAAATGCTGTTGGTTGGTGAAGGCAATACACCCGTACCTGATGGAGAACCCGGAGAAATAACCGTTAGCAGCCCTTACATATCGTTGGGGTACTGGAAAAATGCTGATCAAACCAGAACATCATTCAGCACAGATCCCACCCATCCGGAAATAAGAACTTACAGAACCGGAGACCTGGGAAGAATTAATCAGGACGGATTGCTTGAATTTATTGGTCGCAAGGATAACCAGGTTAAAATAAACGGATACCGAGTTGAATTGAGCGAAATTGAAGGGGCATTAATGAAACACCCCGCCATTGACCGTTGCGGTGTGATAGTACACACCCAAAGCCAGCACAATGCGCTGTTTGCTTTTTTTATCAGCAAAACTATTCTCGCCGAACCGATACTGAAAGAATGGCTGGCAGAGCAATTACCCGCATATATGATTCCTCAAAGGTGTATTCAGGTTAATGATCTACCCACATTGCATAATTTTAAAAACGACAGCAAAGCGCTGAAAGCATTGGCTGAAAAATATGCAACACAAGCTAGTGAAACGGATGCATCCGGCACCAATGAAGATTTTCTGTACCAAACGCTTAAACAAACCTGGTGTAAAATTCTGGACAAAAAATCGTTCGATAACGATGTTTCGTGGAAGAATGCAGGTGGTGATTCGGTAAATGCCGTTAACTTTCTGGTGCAGTTAGAGTCTGATTTAAATACTAACCTACCCACCGACTGGATTCATGGAGCTATGACACCCGGCGAGATTTATGGTATTTTAAAGGCGATGGATATTCAGATAAAAGACAAATCTGTTTATCGTATTTATGTTTTTCCGGCGGTTATCGGAATAACGGAAAGCACAAGGGTATTTCTCAATAATTTGTCTGAACACGTAAGCATCAATATCATAAGCTATCCTGATTTTTCATTGTTAGCTGCCAGAGACCGCAACTGGGACTACGCCATTAAGAAAATATTTGAGCAGATGCCTGACTACAACCAACCCAATGTGGGGTATCTGGGTATTTGTACCGGGGGGCTTTTAATGAATAAAATCATCACCGCCCGACAGCTGCAAAACTATCTTTACCTGGGAGTCGTAGAAGGCTTGCCAAAAATGAATACGGTGTTCCCCAAAGACAGTTTCTTTAAAAGAACAAAAGATTTTCTGGAAAGGGGCGATTTTATACAGTATGGTTTAAGAATGGTGTATGTTCGCTCAGCACTGGCAAGAAAACTGGTTTATGGGCTGGAAGAGCGCCTGAATATCAAAATCTTTATTCCATCGCTTTTATGGTACCATTATTACCAACTGGAGGCAAGCCCGATAGATGCTCCTTTATGGTATTATGGCTGTGATGGCTCTTACTACGACCCAAGTGGCTCGCCCTGGAAACCCTATTTTAGCGAAATACATACCATCAGCCTGATTGGCGGGCATTTAGATATGCTGGATGAACATAATGCCCCCGTTGTTATCAAACATCTGGTAGAAACCATTTATAAAACCAGCCCGAAAATTGAACAAGCGCATTGAAGCCCCCTTTTTACCCGCCCGACTACAAGGTTTCGTAACGTTCTTTTATGATATTCAAATGCCAGCGCTGGTGCCCAACCATAATAAACCCAATGGCCAGCACAGAGTATGTACCTCTGAATGATAACCCTGAACGGAGCAGCATCTCGTCGGTAAATGATTTGAAAAGCATAATAGAAGTTTCTCTCACCAACTTAAACTCGGTTAGCAGGTCATCAAAGCTGCGCTCATTGGCTATCGTATTTCTTGCATATTCTTCTTCGTCAAAAGACGGCATCCGGGCGGTTTCTCCACGTGCAAAGCATAAGGCACGGCAGGCAAAAATCCTTTCAGTGTCTATCATGTGTTGCAGAATATCTCTGATTGTCCATTTGCCGGGCGCATACACCTTGTCGCCAATGCTTTTCCATAAGTCTATGGGAAGATTATCGAGTTCATCCCGGCTGGTCTCCAGGGCTTCGTTCAATTCCACATCATCGGCCAGATGAATGTATCTGTCAAAAAACTCGGGCATTGGGTAAATTTCAGCTTTTGTCATTTTTTGTATGTGATTGATTCCTTTAAAATACTATTATAGCTTTCGGGTATAATCAGAAAAACAATTTTTGTAGCAGCCATAAAACCTTCATTACAGCAGCAAAATTATGCCAAAGAATTGGAATGAAACAGACAAGTTGCTGACATTTTGAGCCAGAAAGAAAAATGCCATTTTAGAAACCCATAGTTTACTTACATTAACCTACTTTATAGACTGATGAATAAGCTCATAAAAACCCTGACGATAACTATCTGAAATCGGAATAAGGGTGTTTTGTATCCTGATTCGGTCTTTTTCAATTGAATCTATTTTGTCAATAGCAACCATATACGACTTATGCACGCGACAGACAATGGCAGGCGGTATGTCCTGTTCAAAATCAGTAAAAGTCTGTAAGGTCATAATCTTTCTGGTTTTGGTATGAATCTGCCTGTAATCTCCTTTGCCTTCTATAAACAATAGCTCATCGAACATAATTTTTTCAAGCCTGTATTCAGTTTTAACAAAGATAAACTTTATGGGTTGAGGCGGCTCCTGCTTTGTAAAATATTCCTGCACACGTTCAACGGCCTGCACAAAGCGCTCAAAAGTAAAAGGTTTCAAGAGGTAGTCAGACACTTTCAGGTCGAAGCCCTTAATGGCGTATTCATGGTAGGCTGTGGTCAAAATTACACGGCTTTTTAGATTAGCGGTTTCCAGTAGACGTATCCCCGAAAAATCGCCCAGATTAATATCCAGAAACAAGAGGTCAACCGATTGCGATTTCAGAAAAACCAGTGCATCAAGGGCATTGTCAAACATACCCGACAAATGCAAAAATGGCAGTTTTTTCACATAATTTTGCAACCGCTCTGCGGCCAGTGGCTCGTCTTCAACTATTATACAGCTAATCTTCATAAATACTCAATTCCAATTTTACAGAATAAATATCGGTGGTTTTATTGATTGCCAGGGTATGCCTGCCGGGATACAGCAATTCCAGCCTTTTACTGATTAACTCATTACCCAAGCCCCCGTACTCCTGCTTCAGCCCGGAAACTGAGTACCTGTTTTCGCAATCAAAAATCAGTGCCTGTTCCTTTACCTCAATACTGATTCTGATTACATTTTCATTTTTCTTATTGTCGGCATGTTTAAATGCATTCTCAATAAAAGGCAGCAGAATCATCGGTGATATTTCAACCTGGTCTGCCCTACCCGCAACCCTGAAAATGACATAATTCGGGTTGGCAGTTCTTATCCTCTGCAAGTCAATATACTGCTCAATGTTAATCAGTTCTCTGCTCAGCAAAATCCTTTCGGTCTTGGTTTCGTAAAGCATAAAGCGCATAATGCCCGACAACTTATTGAGGTATAATGAGGCCTGGCCGGCATTTTTGGTTATGAGTACGTCTATATTATTAAGGGTATTGAACAAAAAATGCGGGCTTATCTGAGACTTTATCAGGGCAAGCTCCATCTCAAAGTGCTTGCGTGTCAGTTCTTCTTTCCATTTCAGTTCGGCATACCACCTGATAAACCCTCTGGTCAGCAGCCCCATTCCGCCGTTGAGAATAGCAATTATTGTGATCACGGTTAGTATCGTAACTATGGCCACGTAGTTTTCGCTAAAAACCCCGGGTCCTATTTTATAGTTGTGCAAAACAGACATAACCGCAGCACTAAAAAAGCTGATACCAATGGCCGCCAGAATACCCGTTACAAAGAGAAGCAGGATATTCCGGCGTATCAGAAATTTATCAAACAACAGGTGATAAAAGACATAAAAGCCCAAAATGGCAGGCAATAAGGTAAAAGATGCCATAAAAACAGTAAAAGAGAAATCGGTAAAAAGTGGTATGGTTTTCATTTTTGCGCCCACCTGCAAGCACAAAATAATGATAAACAACAGGAAAAGATACAATATCCAATAGCCTGCGTGTAAAGCCATTACCACTATTTTTTTCATTGGCTCAGCCTTTTTCTTTTTTTGAAATATACAGTAAATATCCCAACAAAGTAAACCCAATAAAATATCCTAATGCCCAGTAATGAAAATTTACCTGTGGAGGCCTGGGGCTGCCCTGGTTACCGCCCGAAAACAGGTAATATTGCGTGTAAGTATATGGTATGGTATAACCGTATTTCCATTGCAGACCAATTAAGGCTGTCAGCAATAGACCTATACCCACACTAAAAGGCACCAGAAAATTTTTAAACTGCAAACTTACCAGATACTGAATGGCCACAATAGGCAGGCAGTCAAGAAAATAAAAGGAGGTGTTCTCAAGCATGGTAAGCAATGGAAAGTCATGCTTGAAAAAATCGGTATTGCCACGAACTAAAGAAGGAATAAGCGCCGACAGATAAATACCAATATTGAAGAGCACAAAAAACTGCAAGAGCATTACAATTATTACTGCAAACTTGCTGAAGAAAACGGTTGTGTAGCTCTGCGGAGTGGTGTGTAGTTGTTTCCAGGTATTGTTTCTGAACTCCAGCTGGGTTATCAGGCTTGTAGAAAGAATAACACCCATGGGCAGCAAAAATATGGCCATAAACTGCCAGCTGCGTCTTTGCAGCACATCCCAGAAAACCGGCGTTTTGGCCTCTGCCAGAAAATCTGCAGGATAAAACAACCCTCTGCACGTAAAAATGAGCGGAATAAAGAATGCCCCCACAAATACCAGCCAAAACGCCAGCGTACCTTTCTTTTTGAGCCATTCGCTCTGAAAACTATGTATAAATATTTGCATTATCAGTTACTGGTTAGGTTCATAAAAATACTTTCAAGGTCATTCGCATAGGTCTGTATACCATAAACCTCTATGCTGTTTTCAACCAATGCCCGGTTAATTTGCGCAATACCTGGTTTTGCCAGGTTGTCTACCTCCAGGCGGTCTTTTACAATACGGGCGGCCATGTTGCGCTCTTGTAACAATTGCAAGGCGCCGGTGTTGTTATCGGTATCAAAATAAATGACGGATGCCTGTTGCTGGCGTTTCATGAGGTCGGCCAGTGAGCTTTCAAACAGCATTTTGCCTTTATGAATAATACCTACATCTGTTACCAGTTTTTCAATTTCTGCCAGCAAGTGGCTTGAAATAATAATGGTAATACCCTGATTCTGGTTCAGTGTGCGCAAAAGCTCACGCATTTCAACAATACCGCTGGGGTCCAGGCCGTTGGTGGGTTCGTCGAGAATCAATAAAGACGGGCTGTGCAACAAGGCAACGGCAATACCCAGCCGTTGTTTCATACCCAACGAGAACTGACCGGCTTTCTTACTGCCGGTATGCCCCAGCCCTACCAGTTGCAGCACTTCGGGAATACGGTTTTCAGGCGACTGATACACCCTCTGCCATACCTTCAGGTTTTCGGTAGCGGAAAGATGCCCGTACAAAGACGGACTCTCAATGAGCGAACCCAGCCTGGCCAGTATATCCAGCCGGTTGGCTTCAAAGGGTTTTCCGAAAATTTCAATTTCTCCCTTCTGTTTTTTCAACAGCCCGAGAATAAGCCTGAGGGTGGTGGTCTTTCCGGCTCCGTTTGGCCCCAGAAAACCATAGATACTACCCTCTTTTACGCTCAGGCTGATGTCGTTCAGCACATATTCGCGATTGGCAAACTGATGCGACACATTAGATACTTGAATAGTGGTCATAATAGCTTCTTTTGTTTACTCAAAACTAAGATTACAGATTTCAGGATGAAACAATTTTAGGTCAACAGGCAATAATCATCTGTTAAATGGCGTAATCATCAGGTATAATTCAATGTATAGGTTAAATCCTGAAAATTGCGTTAACTTTGATGAATTACCTGATACCTTCTGAACGCAATTTCAGGCTTCACTTTCTGCATAACTCACTTTCACAATCATTTATGAAAAAGCAAAAAATTCTTTTACTAATCAGCCTGTTTTTACTGGCAGGTTTCAGTTATTCATTTGATGCCCGGGCGCAGAAAAAACCCAGTTACGGTGTCAAAGCAGGGCTTAACCTTTCAACATCTACTTTTACACCTTATGCTTATAGTGAGAATAATCCAAAGGCCGGGTTTCAGGCAGGTATAACCGGCGAATACCAACTTAAAGGAGGCATTTATGTTCAGTCTGAGCTGATGTTTACCACCAAAGGTGTGGTTTACAAAGGGGAAGAAATTTGGGTTGGGTCTGCAAACCCGCCCACTACCCAATATAAAAACACAATTGACCAGCTCTACGTACAAGTGCCGATAAAGCTGGCTTATAAATTAAGCCTGAGCCCTGGCATGCGCTTGTTTGTTAATGGCGGCTACTATGCTGCTTACGGAGCTGGCGGAAACGATAAATTGAAAAGCCAATATATAGGAATTGACAAATCTGAGGAGACGCAAACCCGTAAAACCTTTGAGTATTCAGTCATCAACAGATTTGATCATGGCATAAGCACCGGATTTGGGATAGAATACAAGGTTTGGACTGTTGGAGTAAATTACGAATCAGGATTGAGAGACCTGCAATATAAGTATATGGCAGGCCCCGATGTGTACAGCTATAAGAACCGTAATGTTTCTTTTACGATTGGGTATCGATTATAGGAAATGTTAAATTTTATTAATTTCATAAATACCTTACAACCATTTTGCAATTTGAAGCATCATTGGTATAAAGGTTCTCTAACTCTTTTACAAAATTTCTGATACAAATCATGAAAAAAACTCTCTTTGGTTTTGGCATTCTTTCGCTGCTTTATTTAAGCTCATGTAAGACCTCAGCCGATGAGGTACCGGCTTTGAACCGCGTTAAGGCAGAATCAATTCTCGATTTTGACTGCGTCCGCAACTCAGCCGATGTGCCGTTAACCATTGCAGATGCGAAAAAAGGAATTTATGGCGAATGGCAACTGAAAGGCACCATTCAATTTACTCCGCTGCCAGAAGACCTACCGGATATTCGACTTAAGATATCAGAAAAAAGCACCGGCAAACAACTGGTTGAGATATTTGAAAATGGTAAACTGGCCAAAACCATGACCTTCGACTTTACACAAGGGCAAGTAGATAAGCTATATTGGGTAAACCTTAAACCAGACTTTGAAACCTTTGCCGATGGTAGCTATAACTACATAAGAGGAACTATCAGACTTTGCCCAACAGAACTGATGATCGATAACGGCATGGCCTTTGATGCGCCTGCGTATCTTTACAGAAAAATAAAATAAGTAAAAAAATATTGTACTAATCTATTATAAATCGGGGGATGTTTCTGTTACAGAAACTCCCTTTTGGTATTTATTCGTAACCATTTCTTACCACTATTTCTCCCCCTTTTGCAAAGGTCAGCTCCATCATATTACCTGGCAGTGTTTTAACTACCACACCCTTGCGGGTCTGGAAATAATGGGTTTTAAAAGGTAACTTTAAAAGGGCTTTACCACCTTTTTCGGCTACTATTTTAATGGCATCTACCTGCCCGGCTTCCTTACTTGCACTCACCAGAAATGCCCCTTCTGCCCTTAGCTGTTCAAAACTTACTTGCTGCCAGCCATTGGGTATGGCCGGAAAAACCTCAATAAATCCTGCGTAGCTATGTAGAAGCATTTCCTGAACACCGGCTGCAAATGCAAAGTTACCTTCTAATGTAAACGGCCTGTAAGTAAAGGTAGACTTACCTGTCTTGGTCTGGTCGCCGTTGAGATGAAAAGAGTTGACAGAACAAAAAGCGGTAGCAAAGTCTTTTAAAGCCCTGGCGGCTCCTTCTCCGTCTTTGGCTCTGGTTTTAAGATTACCCAGCCACGCGTAAGAATAACCACACCACAAACCGGGGCCTGTTTTTTCAAGTAGTTGTATGGTGTTTTTGATAATTGCCTGCTCTTTTACACCATTTTCCCAGCGGATTTCGCTCAGCGGATGAATGGCCATCAAATGAGAAAAATGCCTGTGCGACTGGTTATAGGGCAAATTTCGGGCAAACTTCAACTCATTATTTTCGCTCAGATAATAATCAGAAAACTCCGCGTGAATCTGTTCATAATGCCTGGCCTCGGCAGTTAGTTTCAATTCTTTGGCCAGCTCTGCCGCTTTGGCAAAAACATATTTCATCAGGGCGAGGTCATAATTGGTATTTTCGCTGAACCAGGACCCTCTGCTATTTTCATTAATCTCCGGGCTGGTGCTTAGTGGTAATTGCCTTTTACCGGCTGCATCTTTATAGGTGATTTGTTCCAGATGCCGCGCTACCTCTTTAAACCACGGATACGCCCGCTTTTCAAGAAAAGCCCTGTCCATGCTGTACCGCCATTGCAGGTAGTAATGCTGTGCCAGCCATGAAGAAACCGTAGGCGATAAAGAATACTGAATCCAGCCGCCCATTTCTTCACCGTTTAGGGTTGTTACACCCGGTACATTGAGGCCATCTGTACCAAAAAACCATTGGGTGTACTTTTTATATTGCGCTCTGTTCTGGTCAAGGTGATTCAGATACCCCATTGCTTCGTCCAGATGGTTGCCGCTATAGGCTGGCCAGTAACTTAGCTGGGTGTTGAGGTCATGATGAAAATCACCCTTCCAGGGTGGTAAACGGCCATTGTCGGCTGTCCATACCGCTTGTAAAGAAACAGGCGGTGTATTGGCACGCGCCACGCTCCCAAACTTGTATTGTTCAAGGTACCATTGTTTTTCAAGAACTGAGTCAGGCAGGTTGATAGACGACCTGCCCCAGAAGTTTTTCCACCAGGCCTGATGGCTGGCAAACGATGCCTTGTAGGGCTGCGCAACAGACAACAGCGTTACTGCTTTTACCTTGGGCTTTTGCGGATAATGCGCCGAAATGGCCCACCGGCCTTCTACCACACTGGCTGAAACCTGCTGCCATTGTACACATACCTGATAACTGAACCCGCCCCAACCTTCTTGCTCATATACAAAAGATTGGCGGTGTGCCAATACCTTTCCCTGTTTATAGCCCAGCCGCGCCAGGTCATCACCTGCCACTGAGCCACCGGCAGTTTTATCTATTTCACCTTCATATTCAGGTGCCAGAAGCTCCATATTGAAACCTTTCAGGTTCTCAAATCTGAAATACCCTACGGGTTTAGCAGCATGTACAAAAGAGGTAAGCCTTGTGCCGCTTTCCCATTCAATTTCTGCTTCGGCTTTTTCAATGTTCAGGGCAACGCGCTTTACATCTCCCCAGCCGGTCATGTCAAATTCAAGGGCTGCACCGGGCAGTTTGCTTGGGGCGGGTTCGCTCTCGTAGGGTTCATCACCAATTTTTTGTATGGCCTTCAGGTTATCTTTCAACACCTGTTCTTTTACCCAGGCGTAATTAAAACCGGGTGTATGCAGGTCTTTCATGGGGCGTAAATCCCATAATTCGGCATGGTCGAGCGAAAATCGCAACCTATTCCCTTTCTGCCAGATTAATTCTCCTATCAAGCCATTGCCTAGCGGCAGCCCCTCATCCCACCGCTTTGGTAATTGATTAAACTGCAAGCCAATGGCATTTTCAGAAATCTGCGCCAGGGTGCTGATTGAAATACATAACAGGGCAATAAACAGAGATAACCGCATTTGATTTATGTTTAATTGAAGAGCAACCAATTGAATAAATACAACTACTAATTAAATTGAGCAACAAACTTGCATTTAACTACCTACCTAAGTCGGTAAGACTTGTAAAAAAAACCTTCTTTTTGCTAACTGATGAACTCTACGGCGAACCGTTTCAAGCATTGAATTGCATATAATTTCTTTTCTAAAATCATATAGAATATCAGGGCAATGCAAAAGCCACATATTTATCGCCAGATTTACTTTTCAGTTTGCCGCCGCCACAAGCTATTACTACGTATTGTTTGCCATTAACTGCATAAACACTGGGCGATGCGTATCCGGCAGCAGGTAGTTTGGTTTGCCACAGTACTTTGCCTGTGTGGCGGTCAAATGCCCTGAACTGCTCATCTTTTGAAGCCGCAATGAACAGCAATCCTCCGGCAGTTACTGCTGAACCACCGTAGTTATCAGTACCGGTAGGCGGTATGCCTTTAGCAGTTAGTTCAGGGTATTCGCCCAAAGGCACCTGCCACTGGCGTTTGCCGGTGTTCATGTTTATGGCAGTTAGTGTACCCCACGGAGGTGTACTTACAGGATATCCGTTGGTATCATACCAGCGGTTATACCCTGTATGGGTATAGGCCACGGTTGACAGCCCTGTCTTTCCGGAAGTTTGAGAACTTGAATTTTTACCGCTCAGATAATCTATTATGGCTTTTTTGTCGGTCTCTTTTATCTGGGTAAAGGCCGGCATCATTCCCCTGCCCTTGGCCAGAATCTGCAAAATACCCTCATTCGTGTACCTGGTGGTTACCCCCAGTAAACCCGGTATGGTTCCGTCATGATTCCCTTCGCGGTCGGTGCCGTGGCAGGCAGCGCAATAGGTCTGGTACAATTGCTTTCCTGACACCTCCGCCTTACCGCTTGCAGAATGAGGGGAGTCTATCAATGAGCTGAAAACCGGATTTTCTTTGGCCGGCACATACAGAATACTGTTTTCGTCTACCGATGCCCCACCCCATTGCGCCCCACCGTCACTGCCCGGAAAAAAGAGTGTTCTCTCTCTGCCCAAAGGAATAAAGGGGTTTCCGGTTTTAGATTTTTTCAAGGTCTCAATAATTTCTTCTTTGTTTGATGCAAAGCTGTTTACATCATCAACAGTAAACCGCTGCCTGGTAAAAGGTTCGGGTAACAAAGGTATGGGTTGTGTTTTGGAGGCCAATTCGCCCGGGATATCAGAGGCCGGAAAAGGCTTCTCTTCAATCGGGAAAACAGGCTTACCTGTTACGCGGTCAAATACAAACGTAAAACCCTGCTTACTTACTACCGACACCACATCTGTCTTTTTGCCATTCAGGGTAATAGTAAACAAATTAGGCGGAGCCGGAATATCTCTGTCCCAGATATCATGATGCACCGTCTGAAAATGCCAAAGCCGTTTTCCGGTACTGGCGTTCAGGGCAATCAGGCAATTCGCAAACAAGTTATCACCTTTTCGGTTTCCACCGTAAAAATCAAAAGCTGCCGAACCCGTCGGTATAAACACTATCCCGCGTTTCTGGTCAACAGCCATGCCCATCCAGCTATTGGCGCCGCCTACGTTTTTGTAATTATCTTTTTCCCAGGTATTATATCCGTATTCACCCGGACGGGGTATGGTTCTGAATGTCCAGATTAATCGCCCGGATATCACATCATAAGCTCTTACATCGCCCAGCAGAGCCGTAGCACTTTCAGACACTCTTGTGCCCACTATGAGCACGTTTTTATAAACCGAGGGAGGTGTGTTGGCCACCACGTAATCATCAGCGCCGGGTCGTACAATCCCTTCTTTCAGATTGATTTTCCCGCCCGTGCCAAAAGTTGGCACAGGCTTGCCGTCGGCGGCATTCAAAGCATACATCAAAGCGCCGTAGGCAAAGAAAATACGGGCTTCTTTGCCGTCTGACCAATAAGTTACCCCACGGCTGGTCATGTTAAAGGTATCATCATTCAGGCGTGTCTTCCAGATTTCTCTTCCGGTGGCGGCATCAACCGCAAAAGCCTGCGCCCCCGCCGAAACCCCATACAATATCCCTTTAATAACAATCGGGTTACACTGCATCTGGGTGGTGTTTTTCAGGGTGTCTGCCCCGCCTGAGGCATACTCCCAGGCTACTTTTAGTTGTTTTACGTTTTCGGTGTTAATCTGGGTAAGAGAAGAAAAGTGATTTTTGTCGGGCCCGCCGTTGTATTCTGTCCAGTCGATATCAGGCACAGCATCCGGAGTTGCATGAAGCATCAGGGCTACTATGCCCGGCAGAACCATAAGCAGGCGGACAGGCACCAAAAGCCTTTTGTAAAGGTGAGGATTTCGTTTCATTGTTTATAGGGTAAAACCATCGGGCATATTGTTTTACACTTTTGCCTTGGTACTGGCAAAAGATTGGCCATAGCGCGATTTTGTTTGAATTGAATAGAGTTCTCAAAAATAATAAAATTTGAATGAGTTATTACGGCAGATTTAATTTATACTTAACATTCAAAAAAAAGATTCCGAGCAACAAACCAACCCCAACCGCCTGTATTTATGCACTTTACAAAAAAGACAGGTTATTTTACAGGCAAACCTCTCAACAAAAAAATAAAATTCCCCCGTTTTACAATGGTATCTTTTTTAAGGTATAAAGTATTGTAACTGTATGTAAATTCTACAAGCACACGCCATAAAAAAACTATAAGCCATTGGAGAAACTTACATTAAACCACAGAAAATTAAACCAATGGAAATTAAAATCTAAAGACTATGAATATAGGGGTTGACTTGGGAGGAACAAAAATTAAAGCCGGTGTCGAAATGAATGGCGCGGTTATTAAGCAGGAAACAATTTTGCTGCAAGACAAAGATTCTCTTTCTTCCACACTACAACAATTAATTGACCTGATTAAGCCGCTGATGGCTTATTCCGTAAACAGTATCGGCATCGGAGTGCCCTCTGTAGTAGACACAGAAAAAGGAATAGTTTATGACGTAACCAATATTCCGTCATGGAAAAAGGTAGACTTAAAAGATATTCTTCAGCAAGAATTTAACGTTCCGGTTTTTGTTAACAATGACGTAAACTGCTTTACGCTGGGCGAAAGCCGCTTCGGGTTGGCTCAGGGTTTTAGCTCAGTAGTTGGCGTTACAACAGGTACGGGTCTGGGTTCGGGTATTATTATCAATAACCAGTTGTATGTGGGTAATAACTGCGGTGCCGGAGAAATAGGCCTGCTGCCTTATCTGGACCAGAATCTGGAATATTACACCAGTAACAATTTCTTTGAGGCCATTCATGGCATAACTGCCCTTGAAGCCAACCATGCTGCAATGGCAGGCAATAAAATAGCCATTGACCTCTGGGACCAGTTCGGCAAACACTTGGGTACGGCCATTAAAACCATTATGTATGCCTACGACCCCCAGGCTATTGTGCTGGGTGGCTCGCTGTCAAAGGCTTATCCATTCTTTGAAAAGGGCATGTACCATGCATTGGGCGACTTCTCTTTTCCGGAATCACTCAAACGCCTGAAAATATTTGTTTCACAAGATGAAAACATCTCATTACTGGGCGCAGCAGCTTTGATTCCGAACAACTACGACAACGTTTTGCTGAAAGACAGATAACAGAAAAGCGGACATTGGTTAGCTTATCTGCTCATAGGTACAGGCATTTGATTTTTGTTTTCAAAGGCAAATGCTTACCTTTAAAAACCACAATTTGACAAACACAAGGCACCCGTATGAAAAGTAAAACATTTATTGTAGTTCTGATTCTATTTATATTCTTTGTTATCTCTTTTCTGAGTAATATTCTTGGGGCTATCATACCAGACATCGCCAAGAGTTTCAGCCTCAGCCTCGGCTGGTCGGGTTTTTTGCCGTTTGCTTTTTTTGTTTCTTATGCCGTTGCTTCTATTCCGTCCGGAATCCTCGTTGAAAAATATCGCGAAAAACGCATTCTGCTACTGGCGTTTTTTCTGGCCTTTGCAGGTGCTCTTTTGTTTGCCATAAACCCCACTTTTTCGGTAGCGCTTGTTTCTTTGTTTATTATTGGCCTTGGCATGGCTATGCTACAGGTGGTAATTAACCCGCTTCTAAGAGTTTCGGGCGGTGAAGAAAACTTTGCTTTCAACTCGGTAATGGGCCAGTTGTTTTTTGGTGGTGCGTCATTCCTGAGCCCTATGCTTTACAGCTATTATGTGCAGAATGTGCACACCAACCCAAATCCTAACTTTATTGTATCAACACTTAATGGCCTTGTAAGCCCCGATTTAAAGTGGGTATCTGTTTACTGGACCTTCTCCATCATTGCACTTCTGATGGTTATCATTGTCTGGTTTGTTAAATTTCCGGAAGTAGAACTGAAAGACGACGAGAGAATAGACACCGGTAAGGCATTTAAAGAGCTGCTGAGTAATAAATATGTGTGGCTGTTTTTTCTGGGCATATTCAGTTATGTAGGCACCGAGCAGGGAATTGCCAACTGGACATCCAAGTTCTTGCAGATATACCATAATGTAGACCCTACAACGCTTGGGGCGTCAGTTATTTCTTACTTCTGGGGTCTGCTTACCATCGGTTGCTTTTTAGGGTTGGTTCTTCTGAAATTTATCGACAGCCGCAAGGTTCTTATATTTTTTACGCTTGGTGCCATTATCTCATTACTTGCAGGCTTATTCGGCCCACTTGAAGTTGCCCTGTATGCATTCCCGGCAGCCGGATTCTTTGCCTCGGTTATGTGGTCAATTGTGGTCTCTCTTGCGCTTAATTCGGTGCCGTATCATCATGGCACGTTATCGGGCATTTTATGTACAGGTATTGCCGGTGGAGCCGTTGTACCGGTGATTATCGGTGGCCTGGGCGAAATATTCGGGCTGCGCTTCGGAATGCTGTTTCTATTGATAACCCTGGGCTATATATTAAGCATTGGTTTCTGGGCCAAACCGCTGGTTACTAATGCCACAATTAAAAGCTGGAAAGATTTACTTAAATAGTAAGGGCATTTAACTTTGAAATTATGATTGGTGGATATATTTTTACTATGCCAGAGACGCATTTCTTGCGTCTCTTTAGTTTTTAGTAGAGATTGTGCTGATTACCGGAGCAGATACATTAGATTTGTGGATTAGGGAAATTTATTACTATGTATAAAATCATACTTTTAATTGACTTTGCTGAAGAGTATAGCAAGGCTCTTTTGAAAGGCATTGCCAAATACTCTAAAGACCACGGCCCCTGGATTTTCTGCCGGATGCCGCTCTTTCAGCGTGAAACCATCGGGATGGAAGGGATATTGGAATGGGCCCTTGAATGGGGCGCCGATGGTATTATCGGGCAGCTCTACAATGACCCCGCCGTTGAAAAATTCATTGAGGCGGGTATTCCGGTTATTGCACAGGACTTCAAGGAACGCTTCCCCGATATACCCAATATAACCGGGGCGCACAAGGAAGCCGGAGAAATGGGTGCCGAGTATTTTCTGCGGAAGGGTTTCAAGAACTTTGCTTTTTATGGATTTAAAGACATTGTATGGTCGCGCGAGCGTGCTGAAGGCTATGAAGAGCGCATCAGCAGAGCTGGTTACAAGGTTCATTATTTTGAACACGCCATGGCTCGTTCTACCGAAATCTGGTACTACAAGCCCAGCTCGCTGAGCCAGTGGCTTAAATCTTTGCCCAAACCCATTGCCCTGATGGCCTGCGACGATAACCAGGGGCAGCACATTACTGAAGCATGCAGGCACTCGCAAATACGTATTCCGGAAGAAGTGGCTGTGTTAGGAGTAGATAACGATGAAATGATTTGTGAGTTCTCTGACCCCCCGCTATCAAGCATTGGCCAGGATGCCGAAAAAGGCGGTTACGACGCCGCCCGGCTGCTGGAACACATGATAAAAAACGGCACGGCTAACTACTACGATATTGTTGTGAAGCCTACACAGGTAGTTACTCGCCAGTCGACAGACATTTACGCTACCAATGATGACTACATAGCGGCATCGCTCAAATTTATTCACCAGAATATAGATAAAAACCTGCAGGTAGACGATGTTGTAAAACAGGTACCGTTGTCAAGGCGTGCATTAGAGAAACGCTTTCAGTACATAACCGGATTACCCATCTACAAGTATATTTTCAATTTGCGAATTGAGAAGCTAACCCAGAAACTACGCGAAACAGACATGACTGTGTTTGAAATTGCGCTGGATATGGGCCTTACAGACAGCAAAAATATTGCCCGGCAGTTCAGGCAAGTGAAAGGTTGCACACCCATTGAGTACCGTAACCGGTATCTGGCCGGTAAGTAGAAGTAGCTGGTTTTACCTTATTAGATATCAATCTATTCCTGTTTTTTAAAATTGCTCATTAGTATCTGAATAAAAACAATATCCCGCAGGGATTGTATATTAAAAAATCGTTTTCTTAATATACGCTCCCTGCGGGATTCTCGTCATTATAAGCCTGCCCCTTAAGGCTATCTTGCGTTTATTGTTTCAGCAACCAGATGTCTGAAATCTTCGAGTGTTTACGCCAGTTGAGGTGAGACTCTTCCGGTACATCAAAAGAAACATTAATAATTCCGTCCTGGCTCAGATTCAACGGCACAATCCATTCTTTAAATGTCTCATTTTCACGGTTATAAAGTACTGGGTCCAGTCTTTTTCCGTCTACCCTCAGAAGAGCTTCGCCTGAACCTGCAATTCTGATGATGTAACGCGCATCCGGCGATAGGTTATCATAAGTCAGTTCTGGTGCTTTCTGGAAAGTTTGCGAAGAAAGACGTGTGCGGCTGAAGCCGTTATCCCACCAGGCAACATCGGTGGCGTCGTCAATAATTGTTTTAACGCGGGGGCCCTTGCTGATGCTCGACACATCGTCATAGAAACTACCTGCACCCGGGTTCTCCCATTTACTGATAACGTAAAGCCTGGCCAATACCTTGGCACTGCTGTCGGCAAGCTGTGGTTTCAGTTTTTTAAACTCGTCTTCCACCCACCAGCGGTTGTTAAGCGGGTAGTCTACAAAATCAAGCAAACACCCACGCTCATAGCCTTTGGCTTTGTGTTTGGGTACGCTGGTCTGCAAGCCGATAGAAGCATACAAAGTCTCGCACAATTGCTCAATTTTTTTGCGCAAATCAGTATTCTGCGGAGCATTGTCAGCCTTTGCAAGCACCTCCAGGGCGGCGTTCATGGCTTTGTCTGCTCCGGTTTTAGGTGCATCGGCCAGCAAAGTGTTGGCCTGTTTTTCAAGCCCTTGTTCGTAAATTAATCTGCGGCGCGTGTAGGTGTCATAGTAAGCACGTAGCAGTAACATCTGCCAGCGCCAGTTTTCAGAAAGTTGAGGTGTGGCCGAAGCCTCCATGCTTTTCCAGAATGAAAATGTGGCTTCTACACCACCATTCTGCGCCAGTGGGCCTTTCCAGTTATTTTCAAGGGCGGCAATGCCATCGGCCATGTTATCTGCCAGGTTATTACCGAAGAAAAAGTTACTGTAATCAACCAGAATATCTCTTACATCTGCCTGTGCGTCCCAGGCTTTCATGCTCCACACCATTTTGTTGATGTCGTCATGGCAACCGTCAGAATATGACACAAAGCCATCTGTAAAAGGTGCATAAGCAGACTGAATAGCCGCAAATTCATAAGGGCGCGGGTTGCAGGCTTCTCTGCCCAGGGTAAGGGCATAGGCCTGGTCCCATTGTCTTACCGGAAACTCACTTCTTACGTTATGGGTAAGGTCGGGGTATTCGCGGTGTTGGTAATTTTTGGGCAGGCGGTAGCGGGTTTCTGCCATAGACGGGCTGCCCGGGCCAGATACCACCCCCTGCAACCAGGTTGGTTTCTTGTCTTTCAGATACTGATAAAAATAATCTACCTGCTCTACACTAAAGCCTTGCAACGAAAGCCATATTTTAGCTTTGGGATGGTATTTTACCAGGCGTTCGTGCAGTTCTTTCAGAAAAGGCAAAACTTCTCTCGGGTGGTTATCGCCGGGGTCTCCGCCCGGTACAAAAATATGATCAAGCCTTGGGCATTCTTTATAGAATGTCTCGTGCATTTTCAGTTCAGCTGTGCGTTTCTGGGTATCATGCAAATCAAAGGTAACGGGAGTCCATACCCAGTAATCCTGGTCATAGGCTTTACAAATCTCACTTATTTTGACGCGCATTTCGGCGGCAGATATCTTGAAGTGCGGGCTTGGGTTTTCGTCTTCATGAAACGGAATACCCTCAACGGCATTAGAACCAAAAATGGCCAGTTCTCTGATATACTGCTCAAACTGTGCCACTGTCCAGGCATCGTAAGAATTGGCAGTGTGTCTGTACCCCAGCTGATGCCCTCTGATTGGGTAGGACGGTGAAGACGCCACATTAATTTTTTGTTGCAACTGAATGCTTTTAGGGGCAAATATGCCCTTGCGCAACACCCAGCCAGACCCAAACAATACACCACGGGCGTCGGCGCCTATTACCCACAAGATACCTCCTTTGTCGGTCAGTTCAGATACAACCCTGAAACCTTCAGGCTTAAACTCCGGTCCGTTTTTGTCTGCCCCAACCGGAATGGCTCTGCCTTGCCAGGTTTTATCGCCCGACAAGACCAATGCAATGGCATATTCGTTGTTTTTAGGTAACGCTGCTATCGGCTTTAAAGCAATAGATGTGCGCTTCTGAATTTCTTCGGTAAGCATTCGCAGGGTGGTTTCGCGTACCGGCGACGGGATAGAACCCGAAGCGGCAATACCTGCATTCTTAATGGTGATGGTCTGGGCTGTGGCTGCCACACAAAGCAGCCACAAAAAAGTAAAAAGGCGAATAGATGGACGATTCATAAGTTTTAAAGGGTGATTGATTTAGACAGGTTGTAACCTTGTATTTTTATAACCGGGTTACCGCCTTTCAGGTCTTTTTTATTGTATTTCACAGTAATAGTTTTGCTCTCTTTTGGAGGAACAGACACGTAATTGTCTGACCAGAAAACGGGTGTAACCGCCTCTTTGCCATCGGTCAGTTCTGCTTCTGTAAAGAAAGCCAGCTTATCTGTGGCATTAGTCAATTTAAGCGTTACTTCAAATTCTCCGTCTTTCAGTTCTTTTACAGTCTTCTCGGCTGTCAGCTGAACTTTCGGCAAGGTATTTAATGGATTAAAGTCAGCATATTGTTTCTGAGGCGTATAGAACCAGAAGTACTTCGACCAGTCTAACTGGTCTTTCTGTGAGGCAAGCCAGTAGAAATTATCTGCAATTACCTCACCCTTACTGTTTTTCAATTTCAGGTCAAGGAAAAACACTTCGTTCTTTCCGGTCAGTTCTGGTACATTCAACCATTTTCTGGTCGAGTTTTCGCCCATTGCTACCTTTTCTGTCTTAGCAAATACCTGTTTTGAATCTTTATTGAACAATCTGATTTCGGCAGATACGCCATCTAAAGCTGTGCGGGTATCATTACTCAGATGCACCGTATGATTATAGTAATCGTAAATGATGTTAACCGGCTGAGAGGCCTTTTTGGTACCATAATAAGCGCCGGTTGGCATCAGGTAGTAGTCGTACAACTGCCAGTAAAACTCTGGCCAGGGCGAGTTAAGCATCCACTGCACCACACCCGTTGCCACAGGGCGGTTAATTACAAAGGCTTCAAACATAGGCCTTATGGCTTCATAATTCATTACCTGCGCTTTCAGAGCCAGTTCGTCCAGATTAGCAGGTGCGCCATATCGTTTGTTCATGGCGTTTAGGTAAACACCAATTGTATTAAAATCTTTACGACCAGAGTGGTAGTTCCACATCTTGTTATCCGGTGGCCATAAATCAGCCGTTGGTATCATCTTTTTAATACTGCTTACAGGCGGCACCTGTGGCCCGGGGCCTGTTTCGCTATTAAACCCGAATGCCCCACCCAGCTTTTTATCTTCAAACCAGTAAACCGGTGGCACGTATTCGTAAGGGCCATTCATTTTCATACCCGATTTACCGGTAATGGTACTGGTAAACTCGCCCGACGAAATCAAGAACGGACGTGTAGGGTCATATTGTTTCAGGGTTTCATGGTAACGTTTTTCAAGCGAAGGTTTCGGCATGGCATCGCTACCGCCTGCCCATGTAAAAATACTTGGGTGATTACGCAGCCACTTCACCTGGTCGCGCAGGTAGTTTGACAACAACGTTTCTTCATCAGGTGTAAGTTTTACCGAATACAAATCTACTCCTTCGTTAATCGGCAAGTTTTCATCGCCGGGTTTTATTTTCAATTCCAGCCCCAGGTAATCAGGCCATTCCCACTGGCAGCTCCAGCCCACCATCAACAAAATACCGTTTTCGTCACACAAATCATATATATGATGGTTATTCCCCCATACGCCCTCAAATCTGAGCGAGTTCAGGTTCATTTCTTTCACGTATCGTATCTGCGCTGCATCCTTTTCAGGCATGTAACGCAAAAACAAATCGTCTACCCATCCAGCACTTTTAATCAATACTTCACGGCCGTTCACTTTATAGCCCCGCACGTTTTTATCGTTCAGGTAGGTTTCTATCTTTCTGATACCAAATCTGGTCGATTGCTTGTCTGATAATTTGCCCTGCTCTTTCACTTCCATATTCAGTGTATACAAATCAGGGTTACCCAGCCCGTTAGGCCACCAGAGTTTAGGGTTTTTAATGAGCAGTTCTTTGGTATCAGCCGCGCTGAACCTCACTTCTTTGCGCTCTTTAGGGGCCAGCTTTACACTTTTGCTGAAACTGATGTTCTCAATCGTACCGGTTACTTCTACCGTTTTAGCGTCGTTGGTATGGTTGGTTAACTCTGTGCTTACCGTAAGGCTGGCTTTGCTTAAATCTTTAGGGTCAAGGTCTGGGGCAACAAATGTGGCGTTCATAGATACCTTGCCTGAGCGTCTCAGCCTTATATCGCGGTAAATACCCATATAATGGTCGGGTGGTGTAGGCGCCCAGTCAACAAAACCCATGTAGAAATTTCTTACTTTAGGCGGAAACACCTCTACCAGAAGGGTATTCTCGCCATCTTTGGCTGCTTTGGTGATGTCAATTTCAAACTGACGAAAAGCGCCGAAAAGGGTATCCTGCGATGCTATCTTCACCCCATTCAGCCAGAAATTGGCACGATAGTTTACACCATCTACATGCAAGGCCAGTTGTTCTTCTGCGGTGTCCAGGTCGTCAATAGTAAATGTATTTCTAAACCACCAGGGGTTTTCGAAAGGTGCACGGGGTATGTTTTCCAGGTTTTTGCCCATAAAAGGGTCTTTATAAACGCCGGCTTCTACCAATGCACCTAAAACCGTGGTGGGCACGGTGGCTTTCACCCACTTATCGGGGTTTATTAATTGCTCCGACACACTTTTGGCATCGGCAGCAGTCTCTTTGGTTGAGGCAATAGACCAGTTGTCGGTCAGTGTTCTTTCTTCCACTTTTACTTTAGGGCTGCAACCGGCCAACCAGACGCTGCCCAGCATACCCAAAAGCAAACTCCATCTTTTATTCATATTGTTTGTGCTTGATTTACTTTCTGATTTATACTTGTAAAATTAGGTTTCGGACTATTGCCATGCAAAATATATGGTCTGTAATAGTCTTTTCAATGGCTTGTATCGTATAGTAAAAGAATTCTGTACAACCTTCAATATTAACCTAAACAAATGAAAGACAGACAATTATATTTCAGCATGCTGGTTGTTGCCCTATCGCTCGGAACAGCCTGGGCTATCCGTGGGCAGTTCGGGCATGAGCATGGCGCCGCCTGGGCCGGAGGTATCGGATGCCTGAGCCTGATAATGGTAGCCAAAAGAGGCGACTGGTACAGCAAAGTATTTAGTGCCACCCTGGCAGGTGCCCTCGGTTGGGGTATTGGTGGTATTATGAGCTACGGCATAGTAGTAGGCTATGGCAGAGCTTCTGATTTTATAAACACCTATTACGGCCTCATGATGCTTTTTGTTATAGGTGGCCTTTATGGATACATCGGTGGCGGGCTGTTCGGGCTGTCGTTATCGAGTACCGCCAAAAACCCAGTTAAATGGGTAAACCTGACTATTGAAATGGTGGTAGGCGGAATTATGTTTTACTACTTCATGATTTATGAGTTTGAGTGGTTTATGACTCCACCGCGCTCTGAAATGTGGGCGGTGTGCTTTGGTATGGCTGTTGCGCTTACCTGGTTTATGATTCGCCACCAGCAGACCTCGGCCATCAGAGTGGCTGTTTTTTCTGGTTTAGGCGGTGGGTTTGGGTTTGCACTCGGTAATTTCTTTCAGGTTTTAGGCGGGGTTTCTGGCATTAAATTTAATTTCTGGAATGTGATGGAATACACCCTGGGTTTCTTCGGCGGGCTAGGCATGGCATACGGAACACTTACTTCTAAATGGGAGACATCAGAACCACAACAAAAGAAAGCCAATCAGTTTTTTCCGATACTGATGCTCTCACTCATTATTCCGTTTACCGTCTGGCAACAGAATTTTGACACCAAACGCATTTATGCAACCCTGATTGAGATTGGTATAATAGATGGCAGCCCGCTATTTGCCGTTACCGAATGGAGCGGTCTTGTATTGGTGTTGATTCTGGCGGTGTTCAGCTTTTATCAGTACTATAACCACAGGCCTGCTTCGGTTACCTATACTTACAAAGAAATTCAAACCTTTTTTGTGGTTTATCTGGGCATTTATATTGTGTTCAGCTATATAATTACAGGTGCGTTTTTTAGTACTTACCGCGTTGAGCAATATTTATACACCCTTAACCTGATAGCCATTATACTGCTGATAGGCAAAACACAGCCGACGTTCAGCAACAGAAACATTGACGGCAGTAAATGGGCTGTTAAAATGGTATGGGTGGCCTTATTTATTGCCGTGCTGGCATTTATTGCCAAAAGCTCGCATGATGAACTGAAAGGAGCCCACAAAAGATTTGGAGAAGAAGTAGTTGAAGAAACTGCCAAATAAAAATGAAAAATTATATTCAGCATATTCGTTCAGGGTTTATTATTACGGGCATTTTGTTCGCGCTGTTTTTGTATTTCAACAAAGACCAACCCCTGAACGAATTGCTGATGGCAAGCGTGTGTTTTGTGCTGCTGCACCTGCTGCTGTTTACTTTGGGAAACGAGGGCGTAGCTGCACAACTTACCACCGATTTGAAGGCTGGCACCGAAAAAACCCTGCTGTTTCCGAACTGTCTGATTGCCCTGCTATACATTTACATCATTTATCATGGCGGTTCACCGCTTGAGGGTTCAGCAGCGCTGTTTCCTTTTTTTGCGTTATTTCCTGTTCTTGGTTTTCTGGCATTTAAAAAGACTTATATCGTCTGGTCTGATTTTGTATTTCTGCTTCTGTTGCTTATACCGTCGGTTTCTATATCTTTTAAAAGCAATACCAGCCTGCCAGTGCATGGCAATGGTTTCAGCTCTGTTTATAAGCTGGTAATTATGTTGCTGGCGTTTTATGCATTTGGCATTGTAAGGGGCATAAAAGACATTGGCTTTTATCCGGTTTTTCAATGGCGAGCACTGGGCATAGCCCTGGTATGCTGGCTGGGTTTTCTGGGTTTGGTATGGCTCATTGCCTATGCTTCGGGTTTCCTGAATTTATCAGGTGCAGAGGCGTTCGCAGAAGAAGGTTTTGCCCAGGGGCTCAGAAACATGATACGCGTTTTTTTAGGCACAGCTTTGTTTGAAGAATTGTTTTTCAGAGGATTGATACAGAATATGCTGGCAAAGAAAATAGGGCAGTATAAAAACTGGAGACCATTCTGGCAATGGAGTCTGGTGCTTTTTGCCGCGCTGGCATTTTTAACGGGGTATCTGATGGACAAAAGCCTGTTCTGGCTACCCTTGTTGATTACCGGCTTACTGTTTGTAGCGGCTTATCTGATTGAGAAATCGGGTAAAACATCACAAGGCACTTATACTGCGCTGGCTATAACCAGCATTTTTTTCGGGCTGGTGCATTTTCATGCCGGTTCAATTATTTTTGTAGGGCTGGCAAGTATTGCGGGCTGGTTTTATGGATATACTTATCTGAAAACCCGAAATGTTTTTTATGCAGCGCTGGTGCATACACTGGTTAACTCTTCAGAATTTTTATTTGCCCTTGACGGCCTACGATAGATTCTTAAATTCTACTTATTATCAGGTACAGGTCTGAGCTTACTCATAACGTTTTCAAATGCCTTCAGGCAAATTTGAAAAAAGAAGTTATGAAAGCTTTTCAGAGTACTATAGCCTCGATACTATTATTGCTTAACGGCCTTGGCGCCATCTATGGCGGGTGGAAATTAATTACCCGCCCGGACGGAAGCAGTATGCGGATATGGGTTAGCCTTTTAGAGCAAAGCCCCTTTCAGGACTTTCTGATACCCGGTTTAGGCCTGCTTGTTTTTAACGGGCTGCCTAGTTTAATTGCTTTTGTGGGTATGTTAGCCAACCCCCGGAAATTCGCCTGGGCAGTTTGGGTTCAGGGAGTTATTCTTTGCACCTGGATTACCATTCAGGTAATTATGATTGAAATGCTTCACCCTTTGCATCTGGTATGCGTGGCAGCCGGCCTGGTACTAATTTTAATTGGAAGAAACCAGAGCCGGCCGAAATTTAATTAATTGTTTTCTAACAGGGTTTTGTAAACCTTACGGACGTAGTCAGTCTGAATCAGGTCTACTTTCATAGCTGTGGCTTTTTTGTAGTTGGCAGGGGTATCTAACAAACCCAGCACATCAGAGAAGACCTTTACACCATGCTTGTGTATTTCTGCTACCAAGGTTTCGTTCAGGGTTGTCCAGCGAACATCAAAGGCATAGGGTTTCAGTTTTGCAACTTTATCTGCAATCTCCTCCGGTTTATCAAGAGAGGGCATCAGTTTAGCTTTCGGATACACCGTCTTTAGTGCCAGCAGGAAATCGTCTGACCCATAAAATACCGCATCCTTTAATAAATTATAGGCTTTTAGTTCTTTTACCAAAGGCTCAGGTGCTACGTCTTTGCAATCAACGTACAAATGGGTTTTGTGCTTATGTGCCTTGTTCCACTGCGCCACTAAAGCAGCGGTTTCGGTAAGTGTTGGTATACGCTCATCTTTAAACGCTTCTTTCCAGCCTTTACCTGCCGAAAGCTGCTTTAATTCGTCGAGTGTATAATTCTTCATGGGTCCGGTACCATTGGTGGTGCGGTTCAGTGTTCCGTCATGCAGAATAGCCAGTTGGCCGTCTTTGGTGGTTCTTACATCAATTTCTATGTAATCTACTCCCATTTCCATTACGGCTTTAAAACTCGCCAGGGTGTTTTCTGGTGCCAGAGCCGAGTTACCCCTGTGTGCTGAAAGGTGCAACTGGTATTTTTCTTTCAGAATTTTTGATGAGTCAGACTGCGCATTGCCTGTCTTGTGAGTTAATGAAAAATCTTTGGCGCTAACTGACAGGCTAAGCGACAAAGACAGAATTAATAACGATGATTTCATGAAGAAATTTCTGTGTCTTTTTCAGAATCAATGATTTGAAGCGTGTGGGAATCTTTCAGAAGTTGATTAAAAAACCGCTCAAGAATAACAGAATACTCGGGCGACATCTCGTGTTCACCAATACCCGCCAGTAGTTCTTCCAACTCCGGTTGTGTGAGTTTACTGTTTAGTAATCTATCCATTAAGTATTCCGGACGTGAACGCTCCATACCTACATCTGACGGTTGAAAATGATTTTGCGATTATTTAAGGTACTTCAATTTTGTTTACCTGCGTTCCCTCCGGCAGTTAATGACCGGTGAAATGGCCCCTTCCTAATTAAGGAAGGGGCTTTATACTATGTACCCATTTAATCTTCATGCTTATTATAACACTTTGCTGCTATCTACCAGAAACACTCTGGTACTAACCGTATAAGTGCCCCCGTTGGGGTCTTTGTACTTTAAGTCTACATAATAAGCAGCATAACCTTTTTTGGCATAAGGAAGGGTTGCTTTAATAACCGGTTCTTTGGCCAGTTTCAGGTTGTGGCTTTGCCACAGATTATTACGAAAATCAAGGTCTGACGACGTTGTGTACCATACCGTTGCACCAACCAGGTCTGTTTGCAAAGCGTTAATTGAAAGTTCTACGCCCTCTTTACCGTTGGTGGTGGTCCAGGTGCTTGCCGGATACTCCTTGTTCATTAATGTAAGACCAAAAAAGGCAGTAAGTGATTCAAAAGCCTGTTTGCCACCGGCCAGGTCATGCCCTGCATTTGGCGTATAATGAATCATGTTCTTACCCGGAATCTGGTCATAATAATGTTTGATAGCGTCTACCGTCCAGTATTCATCGTTCGTACCAATAAAGATAATTTTTGGTATGGTCAGTTTCTTACGATACGAGTAAGGGTCTATCATGGTTGTAAGCGCTCTGCCTTCTTTTGAATCTGTACTTTGCGGAATACCCAGCTTGGTGTAATCTTCAATCTGGATACTGTATTCGCCATAAGATTTAAACTGGTAGTCGAGTGTGGCAGGCATATTCAGCATATCAATTACCATTGGGCCTATACCTACAACGCGTTTGTCTTCAATAGCGCTAGACAACCAGGTAGTCCATCCGCGTTTCGAAGCCCCCGAAATCACAAAGCGATTTACTGCAAAGTTATTGTTTTTCCTGGCAAATTCCTGAACGGCGTCCATTGCCTTAACAGCCGACTTCACCATCGGAAACAACAATGGCCAGGTGTAATCGTTGTCTTTTTTGAAATTATGCAGGGTATAAGATATCAGTGCGTCTTCGGTCAGGTCGCCATACAAAGGTTGGTTAGGCACCTGCTTTATCAAAGCCACAATGGCTTTGGTTTTTTCGGCAGTTGCTGATAACGACGGCCACAATCTGTCGTCTTTCGACCAGTTGGGTTGCTCGTCTTTATTTGAGCCACCTGTAATAAACAACAGGGCACCATCATATTGCTTTACTTTTGGTACAAAAATAGTCAACTGGTGTCGCCAGGTAATTTTTCTCCAGGTCTGTGACGTCAACACCAGATTATACATAGTAACGTTGTCTTTGGTAAGTGAGTCTTTTACTTCCCACTTATAGGTTTTGTCGCCATTATTCACATAGCTTTTCAAGGCAGTTTCGGGGGTAACAGAACCCTGAGCGTACACACCTGCGGTAGTTACAACAGCAAGAGTAAAAAGAGTAACAAATTTCAGAAAGGTGCTTTTCATATTTTAGGTTTTTAGAGCTTGTTTAAATTCCTGTTAATATATTTATTGAGGTTTTGGACTTTCTTTTACTAATTTAATGGCCTGCTCCATATAAATTTCGGCGGTCATTTCGCCCAGGCTGGTGCGGCTCACGTATTCATATCTTTTAAAACTGTTGAAATCAACCTTGGTAAGCATATAACCGAAGGCGTCGTTGGTAAGCCCGAACAAAAACGGAAGCCGGGTATTCATATTGCGTTTTACATAATAACCAATATTAGGCAGGGCCTCACCGGGTATAGTCAGTATCTGCGCAGGGCCAATATTGAGCAGGTTCAACTGTGTACTTACTATGTTTTCTTTTTCAAATGTAAACTTCAATGGAGAGTTTTTCAGAATAAACCTCATCATCTGAGAATCGACAGGAAACTCAATTTTCCTGGCCACGCAGTAAATATCAGGATTAGGCAATACAGCCGCCTTATCAACAATGCGTAGTGCTTCATCTGCCAGCAACTCTCCTATTCTTATGCATTCGTCCCAGGTGTTGGCTTCCTTCTGGCCCTCGCCTTCCTTGCCATATTCCAGGCGGGTATCTGCAGTTACCATTCCCCCCTGTGCGCCATTCATAAACAAAGCAATGCCCCCGGCTTTGGCCTCAATACGGTCATAAAGAGGGCCACAAAGGTCAGGGCTCAGGATACCCCTACCTGAGCCTATCACTTCGGGGTGAACTGCATAATTCACCAAGGTCGCTATGGCTTTGCCTTGCCGGCTGCCGGTGGTAGCAATGGCCTGTATTACGCCACATCGTGGGTCATATAAAGCCGGTGCATAATAATTATAAGCAATTTTACCTTTGGCCTCGTCAACCGCTATTTTTAATGAGGCGGGTTCCAGCTTGCTGATGGCCTCATTTACGGCATCTGCTATTTGCTGCACGCACCAGTCCAGGTATTTCAAATCAGCATAAGATTTTCCGGATGCATCCGGAAAAGCATAGGCATCAGGCGCACTATGTGTGTGAGTTGCGCCAATGAGAATGTTTTCAGCAGGTATGCCCTTAATTAAAGCGCGTGATTTATTACCCAAAATAGAGCTCCAGCCCAGGTTGTCAACGTTTACTATGGCAATGCGGGTTGTTCCTTTTTCAAACACCATGACACGCGCATATAAATCACCTTTTTTCTGGGTACTCGGTTTTGGTGTACCAATACCACCCGACACCGGCAACAAAGGGTTGGGGGTAATTACCCGCAGAGCAGCGCCCACTTTCAGGGTCTGCCCAATGGCTGCAGATAAACTTAAAAAACAAATTATAAAAAGGGTTGAACAGATGGCAATTTTTTTCATGTTAATCATAGGCATTAAGTTCTTTCGGGCGGTGAGTATCAGGCTGATTTACAATATTTTCCAGCTCTGATAACAAACCATTCAATATACTACCCTGCTATTTAAAAAGGCTATTAACCGGCATATATTTTTTGACAAAACGCTTACTTTTCTGAAATAAAAAAAGGATAAGCCAATGGCCTATCCCCTGTTTTTAACATCACTTCTTGGGTTAGTTCTTCTCTGGTGTTTTCGGAATTTTATTAACCAGTACATTGGGTTTGCCGGGTTGTTTTTTCAATTCAAAAGAATCGTAAAGCTCTCCGGTTGCGGTAAAGGCTTTATATAAAAGCGAGTTACCCTCAACTGTTAATATCTGAAACAACTGTGTATTGCTGGCTTTGCGGTTCATCCAGGGGTCGTTAGATATATCATACATCTTTGGCCCTGAAACCGAAACCACATACACCGTTCCTGATGCCTGATTTTTATTGCCCTGTCCGTTTACCGAATTACTTATTACGCCGCGTCCGTAGGCGTGGTCGTGGCCTTGCAATACAATATCAACTTTATGTTTGTCAATAATGGGTTTGAAACGCTTGCGCAGCTCAATGTTATCGCGGTTAGGCTTGGTTGAATAAAACGGATAGTGCAAGGTAATGGCGGTCCATTTACGAGGATTATTGGTAAGTACCGAATCAAGCCATTTGGCCTGTGCATTAGCAAAGTGTTCCGACTCATCAATTTCTTCGGCGTTCAGCGAAATCACCTTCAGGTCTGAATAATTTACTTCATAGCAGGTTTCTTCCAGGCCTTTCGGGCCATTAACAGGCAGGTTAAACTGGGGTCTCCATTGCGGCGACAGTTTCCCTTTGCCATATTCGTGGTTACCGGGTGTCATTACACTAGGTACGGTAGCATGAATATAAGAACCCGCATAGAACCATTCACCCCACTCAACATCGTGGTCGTGGCGGTTTATCAGGTCTCCGGCATGCAACATAAACGATACCTCAGGCATGGTTTTGTAGGCTTCTCTGATAACACGAGACCATTGCGACTTTACGTCATTCTGGGCATCGCCAAAATAAAGAAACGAGAGCGGCCTGCCGGGCTTATTACCAGGCATACGCATCTGAAACCACTCTGACCAGTGCTTGTCATAACCAACCCGGTAAACATACAAGGCACCCGGTTGAAGGTTTTCAATAACGCCCGAGTGGTAATAAGCATTTATTTCGGGTTCGTTCGGGTATTTAACTTTCAGATTTTCTGAAATGGCATTAATGGTGCGGATGTTTTTCTGAAACTGCGTACCATCTGTAGCCTGGGCAAACTGTATTTCGCCTTTGTTAATGGTTGAATCTGTGCGCCAGTTTACTGCTACTGAGGTTTCAGGCGTTGCTGTCAGATTCAGGATAATTCTGTCTGGCGTGGCAGAAGGAAAAAGGACTTTTACGTCCATATTCAACGACCTCGCGTGGTCGTGTGGATGCTTGTGTGTCTGTGAAAAAGCCGTATGGAAAGTATTACTGCAAATAAAAAAACAAAGAGCCTTTACCACATTTTTTCTGATACTATGCATATCTGAGAGGTTTGTGTTAAATAATTAAAAATTAGAGGCGGTTATAAAAAACCACCCCTAATCCACTTCTTTTCAAAACAATCTATAATTACCAGGGTTTACCTGTTCCCTGAACAACCCATGGTTTTGACCACGCACTGTTTTTACCGTCTGCCTGAGAAAAACTTGTAGTTTCAAGTCTGTCAAGTGCAGCATTGGCATTGGCTTTATTAATATTCAATTCGTCCTGCATGTAGTAGAATCTTAAAGGCATTGCCTGGCGTTTAGCTGCCGGGCCTGGTTTAAGAGCCGGGAAGCCTGTTCTTCTGAAATCAAACCATGCTTCTGTAGCGGCTGTCCAGCTGGCAATCCATTTTTGTTCTAATACCTGTTTCAAAGTACCGTCGTAGGCAACACCTGCATTGGTAAGGTAAGTAGTGGCAGCACCACTTACACCCCAGGTAGCTAATGAAGCTTTTACACCTGCTTCGTAACGTGATTTTGCATCACCTGCCGACCAGCCTTTCAATGCGGCCTCAGCCAATATAAAGTTTACTTCCGCTGCAGAAATCAAACGTGCTTTCAACAAAGAGCCTGTTGCTGCTTTATAGATATCGTTCAGGAACGAAACATGTGGGTTGAACGATGTCTGGCCCGGTGTCGGGTTCAGGTTATAAGCAGACGGCAATGCTGAGAAACTGGTAGGTATACCTACATAATCAGGATCGGTGTCAATAAGCGTATTACCAACTTTATCCGGTGACAAATATCTTTTACCACCTTCAATTTTATCGGTTCCTGCAGGTAAGCTTGCATCAACCACCAACGGAATCTCAACTTTATTAGCCCATACAGCCAGACGAGGATCTTTCTTTGCCTGCAATGACTCTACCAATGTAGCAGCCATTTTAATACGGCGGTAGTTACTTCCACTCACATCATAAACGGTGTTGGCAGGCCAAGAGGTTGCATCACTGGTACCAGGGAAGCCCATAGTGGCATCGTCAGAGTTAGATGTAATGATTGGGTACTGGCTTGCATTACCTGCAATTTTCTCGATACCCGCTTTAGCTACATCTGGTTTTTTTGATGAGATACGCATATAATAACGTAGAGCAAGCGAATTGGCAAATTTTCTCCATTTGGTTGGGTCTCCGCCATAATAAACGTCAACGTTATCAACTATGCTTGAGTACTCAGCTTTGGTTTTCGACAACAAGGTATTGGCTTTTTCCAAATCGGCCAGAATACCTGTGTAAATAGCCTCCTGGCTATCATACGAAGGAAGAATATCTTCTGTTTTACCTAACTCACCTTTTAGGGCAGAGGTATAAGGTGCATCACCCCACAAGTCGGTAATTAAGCCAAACATGAACGACTTCATTACCAGTGCCACACCCTGATGATACTCCAGGTTAAGCGCTACGGCGCGGTCATACACCAACTGGTTGTTGCGTAGTATGTCGTAGTAGGCACTCCAGCTTTGGTTACCACCCCAGTCATAATCATTATGACCAGACGACCAGGCATCTTTTTGCGTGTGTTGAACCACACCGGCGATATCCTGATACCCAAGGTTAACATAAATTTTTGCGGCTTCTGTAAGCACCGTTGGCAATACCAGGTTAGGGTTTACCAAATCAGGCTGCACCCCGTTGGGGTTTTTGTTTACTTCTGTCAAATCTTCGCACGAAAAGAAGCCCGTAAAAAGAAAGACTAATGCTATTATTTTTTTGTAACTGGTTTTCATTGATTTCAGAGTTTAAGTTTTTTAGAAAGTCAACCCTAACTTAAAGCCTACCGGCATAACCCAAGGCATTACGTTATATCTTTCTATACCTTGTTTGAATTGAGTACCTGCCTGTGCACTAGCTTGTGGCTGGTACGCCATCTCTGGGTCTACACCGATTTTCGCGGCTGTCCAAAGCATGATGTTACGGCTGTAAACTGATACATTGGCACTTTGCAGACCTAATCTTTTTACAAAGCCAGATGGAAGCTCATAGCCCAAAGACACTTCTCTTAATTTGATAAACGATGCATCAAACATGGCAGCTCTTGTGAAATCCCAAGGGTAGTTGTCGCCGTAAGGAATAATTTTGGTACCAGGGCCACCCAGGTTTTCTGTGTAACCTACTACTTTGCCAGACTCGTCATACTGTGCAATTACACCAGGGTTAAACACACCATAAGGGTAGGTATTGCCACCGTAAGTGAAAGGAAAACCACCATACTCGGCAGTAGGACCACCCACAATGTTGAATTTGTTACCTACTACACGCACAAGGTCGTTGTTAACCAGGTAGTCGCGAAGCGCCTGGCCAGATAAACCGTTAGGGTTAATCAGGTTATCAAGGAAACGTTGTGATTTAAGGTCAGATTCAGCATAACGATACGTTTGCGAAACAAAGTCGCCACCTTGTCTCCAGTCGAACGTCATGTTCAGGCTAAAGTTTTTGTAGCTCAATGAAGTTTGAAGACCAAGGATGAAATCAGGGTTGAAGTTACCGATTTTGTTACGGCTGTTGCTGGCACTTACTGCCTGCCATGAACCGTCAGAATCAAGAATCGGATATCCGTAGTATGGAGACGATTTGTCTTTTACTGTAACAAGTTCTGAGTCATAAATATCACCAACGGTTTCACCTACGTATGTCCAGGCACCACCTTTAGCATCTGTCCACAAGGTATAGAAGTCAATACCCGGCGACAATTCTTTAATAACTGTTCTGTTTCTGTAGAAGTTAGCTGTCAGATCCAATCTCCAGCCGTTTCTTTCAAGTGGCGTGCCACCCACAGTAATTTCGGTACCTCTACTAACTAACAAACCAGCGTTGATGTTTTTAGACGTATAACCAGACGACGGAGGCAATTTGGTTGGTATAATCTGGTTTCTGTTCTCAACCATGTAGTAAGTACCCGAAACACGCAATTTGTTTTTAAACATGGTCAGGTCAACACCCAGGTCATAAGAAGTAGCAATCTCTGGTTTCAGGTCTGGTAACAGGATAGTACCTGATTTAGACAAACGGGTGATACCATTCCATGCTTCGTTACTACCCAAAGTGTTTAGCAAGGCATAAGGGTTGGTGTCATTACCTACCTGTGCTACACCGGCTCTCAGTTTCAACATATTCAGGTTTGGCGACGAGTTGGCAAACAATTCGTTGGCCAATAAGCTCACCGAAGCAGCAGGGTAGAAATAAGAACGGTTTGCAGAAGGCAAGGTACTTGACCAGTCATTTCTACCTGTCAGGTCAACAAATACAAGGTCTTTGAAACCAACAGTTGCAGTACCGTAAAGGCTATACACCATCTTTTTTGAATAATAGCTGGTGTACAATAAGTTTGCAGGAGCAATATTCTGAAGCGTAAACAAGCCCGGAATAATAAGGCCGGTACCGTTGCGGCTTTGGTTGACTACGTCTGAGTACTTGGTGTTACGAACGTTACCACCGGCAGAGAATGTTAACGAAAGGTCGTTTACATTTTTGTTATATGTAGCCAAAAAGTCAGCATTACTTTCAAAACGTCTAAGGTTGTTGATACCATAAGCACCGCGAGGCTCAGCTGTGTAGCTGTTAGCAATTTTGGTTTCACGGTTTTCACCATAGCTGTCTAATGAATATCTGGCCATCAAACTCAACTCAGGAGTAATCTGGTAATCAGCTTTCATGTTTCCGAACAAACGATTTCTTTCAAAAGCGTTTTTCACTTCATGAGCTAGGAACCATGGGTTATTGAAGTTTTTGGCCGACTGCGATTTTTGTTGCAGACCTTCCTGACCCGGCACCCAGTAGTCTTTCAGCTCGTTGATATCAATATGAGGAGATAACGCATACGCCCATTGCAATGGGTTGGAGCCTCTTTCACCGGCAGGGCGGTTGTTAGAGTTGTTACGGCTCAAATCGATGTTAGTGCTTAATCTTAATTTATTGCTTAACTTCATTGAAGTAGCAACCGCCAATGAGTTTTTAAATAAGTCTGAACCAGGAATGATACCACGGTTGGTCATATTTGAATACGCCACACGGTAGTTAATAAAATCATTACTGTTAGAGATTGAAATACCATTGGTAGTTGTAATACCTGTTTGAACGAAATCTCTTACGTTGTTAGGGTGAGAAACCAGTTCGGTCGGAATAGACTTGCCATTGGCATCTTTAGGGCTGTTCCATTGAATAGCCTTGTAACCTTTGTCAAGCTCTGGGCCTACACCGCCTGCGCCACCTTCCTCAATCTGAAGGATACCACCCGGATACGGGTTTTTGTCTGGCGTGAAAGGAAGGATACCCGTAGCAAATTTGTGGTGGAAATCAAGGAAACGGTACGGTTGGTCAAAAACGGTATTGGTAGTAAGGTTAACTGTCAGTTTCTTAGCTTTTGAACCGTTCTTGGTTGTAATAAGCACCACACCATTACCCGCTCTTGAACCATACAGCGCAGCTGCACTTGGCCCTTTCAGGATAGACACGCTCTCTACGTTGTCAGGGTTTAAGTCAGATATTGCGTTACCGTAGTCAACACGGTTGTCGCCACCAATCTGGCTTACGTTGTTAAGGGTGTTAATGATAGGTACACCGTCAATTACAAATAGTGGCTGGTTGTCGTTGCTCAAAGACTTGGCACCTCTGATAACCATACTCACAGACGAACCCGTACCACCAGTGGCATTAATAGCCACACCGGCCACTTTACCGGCCATGGCGTTCAAAACGTTTTCGTTTGAGATACGGCCCAGGTCTTTGCCATCTACCTTACCTATTGAGTAACCAAGCGATTTCTCTTCGCGTTTGATACCAAGGGCGGTAACTACCACCTCTTTCAGGCTTTCAGAGCTAAGTTCAAGCGCTACATCTACTGTACTTCTGTTGCCCACAGGCACATCAATGGCCTGATAACCCACGAACGAGAAAACCAGAACTGCATTGCTACCGCTTACTTCAATAGAGTAAGTACCATTGGCATTAGAGCTTGTTCCGCGCTGGGTTCCTTTTAATGCAATGTTAACACCGGGCATGGCCGTACCGTCTTCTTTGGCGGTTACCTTACCTGTTACGACCCGGGTTTGTGCCCAAACCGCCGGAGCACATACCCCCAACAGGAATCCATAAAGAACCAAACCCCTAAGCATGCTTCGGAGAGTAAAGTTTAACTTCATAATATGTGTTTTTTAAGTGAAGATTGAATTGTAACTCAAGTTTTAATTAGTTTTTACTGAATTACTCATCAAGTGGTGAAATGTACTATTCTGTTTAAATTATTAAATTTTTAATTATGAAGAAGGTGGATATACTAAAGTGCCAATGTCATATCAATGCTACCGCGCAAAAACTGTTTGGCTTTCACAAGCTGATTTTTAACTGTATTTTTTGATATACGCATCATTTCAGCAATCTCCTGATAAGATTTACCGTCTTCTACGTTCAGCTTCAGAATCATCTTTCGTTTAGCGGGAAGGCTGTTCATTGCATTGCGGAGCAAAACTATCTTGGCCTCTTCGGCGTCAGTATCGCTCCCGTGGTCATCGGCCATCATTTGCATATACTGATGCTGAAGCAACTGGTTGCGCTCCATTTTTTTAAGGTAGTCAAAAGCCATGTTTCGCAGGCAGGTGAAAATGTAAGAGTTGAAGTTCAGCTCCGGATTAATCTGCTCACGGCGGTTCCAAATCTTGATAAAAACTTCGTGTAACATATTTTCTGCCTCTTCCTCATCTTTTATAATGGCCATAGAAAACCGGATGCCCGGCTCTTTATAGTGATTATATAATTTAGTAAAAGCCTTGCTGTCTCCGGCCGCGACTTTCATAATTATGTGATCGAGTGCTTCCATAATGTTAGCTAAAGTTAGGATAGATTGTAATTTCAGGTAAAAAAAGAAACATTAATAAATGCAAATTATTCGTCCAATAATACCAATCAGAAAAAGCCGTATTTTTGCTGCTCCGTGCTAACGCAAAATTCTAAAATACAAGCAAAAAAATTGTTGATTAATTCTTATTCTGACTCCTGAACCGGCAGTTCAAAAGCTGCTGAGACATTCTGAAATTGTATGGCTGAATAATTATGAAATAAATGTACAAGGATTTCGTAACATTATATTCGCATATTACGTAAAATAATCCTCAAAAAGCGCAAGGCCTCTATTTATTAACTTTACGCTAAAATTGGGCTATATTTTATTAACAGTTTTATAAAATTGCGTCGTCGCACATCCTCAATTTGCGTTTTTTTTCAGAGCCTCAACATTTCTGCTATCTTTATTGCCGCTAAACATTAACCCCGATGAGTAAACTACTTTTTGCCTTTATTTTATTAAGCCTGCCCATTGCAGCACAGAAACCCCGTGCCCGCCAATTAGGCATACCATTTAATGGTAACCCGGGTGCCTTTAATGCCATTACCGACGTGCCAGGTGTAGAAGTAGGCTACAAAACACTTATAACCGGAAAAGGCGAACTGCAAACAGGGAAAGGGCCTGTTCGTACCGGAGTAACCGTAATACTACCCAAAGGTAAAACAGATGCGGGTTATCCTGCCGCATGGTTTTCTTTGAATGGCGATGGCGAACTTACCGGCCTGCCCTCTATCGAAGACTTTGGCCTGGGTTATGGCCCTATAGGCATTACCAACACCAACAGTGTGGGTATAGTAAAAGACGCCATAGGCGAATGGTGCTTTAAAAGATTTTCGAAAGGAGATTTTGTTGACTATTCTTTTGGGCTACCCGTAGTGGGTGAAACGTATGATGGTATACTGAACGACATCAACGGCCTGCACGTAAAAAAAGAACACGTCTGGGAGGCACTCGACAACGCCAAAACAGGCAGCCTGGCAGAAGGCAACGTGGGTGGCGGCACCGGCATGGCGCTTTACAGTTTTAAAGGGGGCAGCGGAACGGCATCAAGGGTTTTTACGATTGCATCCAGACAATACACCCTGGGAGTTTTTGTACAGGCCAACTTTGGTAGAAGAGACGAACTGACCGTAGCAGGTGTACCTATAGGTAAAGAAATACAGGATTTTATGCCCATACTCAACCGCGACAAAAGAAAGGATGGTTCTATTATTGCCATAGTGGCCACTGATGCGCCTTTGCTGGCCGGCCAGCTTAAATTACTGGCCAAACGGGTAACACACGGCATAGCCCGTACAGGCACTTACTCGCACCACGGTTCAGGAGAAATTTTCCTGGCTTTTTCAACGGCTTCGCCTATATATAATAAGGATAATACGGAAGAGCAATGGAAGGTGATACCAAAAGGACATCTGGACCCTCTTTTTAAAGCTACCGTTGAGGCCACAGAAGAGGCCATCATCAATGCCCTGATAGCAGCCGAAGACATGGAGGGAATCAACGGAAACAAATACTTCGCCATTCCGCATGACAAGCTAAAGGCTGCGATGAAGAAATTTAATCGGTTAAAAGAGTAATACAACTTAGTCACCCGGTGAAACTCCGTGCAAAACTCAGTGATTCTCCGCGAAAAGGTTCTAAACAAGTTTTATACCATTGAGTTGTTCAGAGCTAAAACACAGAGTTTCACTGTTAATAGTATAGTTTACCTGGCAGGAAAAACACGCTGCAACCAAACCGCCAGCTTTGTGTAAACATCAAAAAGGCTTTTCCGCATTTCGTGGGTTTCGCCAGGATACAGCACCAATTGCGACTGCCCTCCTAAATCCTGATATTTTTTGTGCAAAGCTTTTGCCTGTTGCACCGGCACCAGTTCATCGCTTTCACCATGAAAAATAATTACAGGCACAGCATTATCTTTATTTATTTGAAGAATCGGACTTGCCTCAACGGCCACAGGAGCATCGGGGTTGGCATTACCTAAAAACTGGTTTATTATATCTCCGCTGTTCTTGCCCTTCCTGAAATCCGCATCCGTCAGGTCGGTCGGGCCAACTATATCAATAACGGTTTTAATCTGCCTGTCTTTGTCGTGCTTATAGGTATATAATAATGATAAATGCGCCCCTGCGCTTACACCCAGCAAAGCAAACTCACGGCCATTAAACCCATATTGGCCAGCTTTAACGGTAAGAAAAGCAAATGCGTTTGTTAAATCTTCCATTTGCGCAGGGAAACGGTTACTCCCCTCTTTTAACAATCTGTAATTTAAAGCCACTACTCCATAGCCTTTGGCGGTAAGTGTGCCGACAAGCAATTTCGGGAAATCGTTTTTACTGCCCCATTTCCAGGAACCACCGTGCACATAAACAATCAGTTTTGTGGTTGATGAATTATTTTTGGGCAGATACAGATCCAACAGGTTTGCGGTTCCTTCTGCTGGCCCGTAACGCAGATCCACATACTGCTTATAGGTGGAATCCTGCGCTGAATGGCTTTTGCTTCCGGCTTGCACCGGAGCCACACTTACCAGACACAAAAAAGCTAATAACAAATGCATGGTTTTCATTTCTTTACAGTTCTGATTATTAATACGCTATAAGGTATGTTTTGTACCAACTCAAAAAAGCCCTGATTATTGTTTTTTTTCTTCGGGCAATAGTCTTGAAACACAGTATTGAAGTACTTACACTGTACATCATAACCAATCTGAGCCCTGCTGAAAGTATGAACAAGTGTCTATATAAATATTCAACCCCAAACCGCCAATTCCGATTTAACCTTTTTGCATTAGGCCTGATTTTGATTTGGGTTACCCAATCATGTGCGCGCAAAGAAGAACCCGCCGACATGGTTGACCCGTTCATTGGCACCGATTATTTTGGGCATACTTTCCCCGGTGCAGTTGTGCCTTACGGAATGGTACAGCTAAGCCCCGACCACGATACCCAGGGCTGGACCTACAGCAGCGGATACAGTTACTCCGACAGCTCTATTGTTGGTTTCAGCCATACGCATTTCAGCGGTGTGGGCATGAACTCCGGCGGAGATATCCTGCTGATGCCCACCGTTAAAGACAAAATTCAAACCAGCCCCGGCACCAAAGAAAACCCCGATGCAGGCTACAGGTCAAGATATAATAAGGATGACGAAAAAGCCGTGCCGGGCTATTATAGCGTGGTGCTGAAAGATGAGAACATCAAAGCAGAACTAACTACCACCAAGCATGTAGGCATGCACCGTTATACTTTCCCGAAAGCCAGGCGCTCCAACATATTGCTGGACCTGGGCCATGAAATAGGCAACGATGATAAAAGTGGTTTATCTGCCCTAAAAATAGTAAGCGACAGCACCATTGAAGGTTATAAAGATGCCAACGGTACAATGGTCTATTTTGTAGCCAAATTCAGCCGGCCATTTGATTACTACGGCACCTGGGATGCTGACTACAACACGCCTGAGTCGTCAGCGGGTTTCTGGCCATACAAAAATGAAGAAAAAGGCCGCAATGTTGGGGTTTTTGTCAGCTATGCAACCAAAGAAGCTGAACAGATACTGGTAAAAGTGGGTATTTCATTTGTGAGCCTTGAAGGCGCGCGCAATAACCTGCAAACCGAATTGCCTCACTGGGATTTCAACCAGGTGAAAGAAAATGCGTACCAGGCCTGGAACAACGAACTGAAAAAGGTATCGGTAACAACTACTGACGCCGCCAAAAAACAGGTATTTTATACAGCAGTTTACCGTAGCTTGCTGGCGCAATATACCGGGCAGGATGCCGACGGACAATATATGGGAATGGACAAAAAGGTGCATACTGCCAAAGGCTACGATTTCTACCCGAATTTCTCGTGCTGGGACACTTACCGCAGCCAGCATCCTTTACTTACCATTATTGCACCTGACCACGTAAACGACCTCGTGAAATCAATAGCAGCCAAAACAACTGAATATGGCTGGTTACCGGCCCAGCATTTCAGAAACGTTTTCGGGCAAGGCATGGTAGGCGACCACCTGGTGCCGGTTATTGTTGATGCTTATAAAAAAGGATACCGCGACTGGGATATTGAAGGGCTTTACAATGCCATGCGTAAAAAGGCGCTTGAAGCCCCACCGGCTCCATTGCCTGCCTCTAATGGCCGATCAGGTCTTGCACAATACATGAGTTTGGGCTATGCTCCATGCGACGTAGTAACAGAATCAGTACCGAACACGCTTGAACTGGCCTACAACGACTGGTGTATTGCCCAACTGGCTGATGCCCTGGGTAAAAAAGAAGATGCAGCCTTGTTTTACAAACGTGCCCAGAACTACCGCAATGTATATGATACCACCACGCAATTCATGCGCCCGCGTCTGAAAAACGGCTCTTGGCTGCCAGAAAAAGGCACTAATGAACAAGAAATAGTAACCGTAGGAGAACACAGTTACTATAAATATTTTGACCCACTACTGGTAGGCCGCCGCCCTAACCGCCATTATACCGAATCTAATGCCTGGCAGTACCTCTGGTCGGTACAACATGATGTAAAAGGGCTGATTAACCTGATGGGCGGCAATGAAGCCTTTAATAAACGTCTGGATACCTTTTTTGAAATGGATGCATCCATCAGCGAACCAAAATATGTGGGTGTAGTGGGTACCATCGGCCAGTATGTGCATGGCAATCAGCCGTCGCACCATGTGGCTTACTTATATAATTACGCCTCTGCACCCTGGAAAACACAGGCCAGAACGCGTGAAATCATGCAGAAATTTTATCGCACCGGCCCGGGTGGTTTAAGTGGTAATGAAGACATGGGCTCGTTGTCGTCCTGGTATGTGCTCAGCAGTATGGGTATTTATCCGGTTACACCTGGCAGCAGCCAGTATGCCATTGGTAGCCCCTTGTTTGATGCCGTTGAAATCAATGTAAAAGATAACAAGAAGTTTACCATTAAGGCCAATAACAATAGCACTAACAATAAATACATACAATCGGCCACACTAAATGGCAAACCTTTCAACCGTTGCTTTATTGACCAGTCTGAAATTACAGCAGGCGGAGAACTGGTTTTTGAAATGGGCGCAACACCTAACAAAGGCTGGGGAGTTGGGAAAGACGCCGTGCCATATTCGTTGACGAAATAATGAATGGCGAATGAGTGAATGATGAATTAGTGAATAAAAATTGAAAGTATTTACATTACTTATAAAGTAGACAAGCACATGACAACCAGAGGATTGTTCAGCACATACAAAAAACTATGGTTTTTCTCTTTTTTGGGATTAACCATCACCTTTTTTATGTATGCCTGCAAATCTACTGAACAGCACGAATCTGCCGCTACTTATAAAGACGCTCCTTTCTGGCAAGAATACCACGAGGCATATCCCATCAGTGAAAATGCCGAAGAAAATAACGTAAGAAGCATAGTTATCGACAAAGCAAATAATGTTTGGGTAGCCACAGCCTCAGGCATTTTTATGAAAAAAGCCAATGAATCGAACTGGGCATCCATTCAAAACGCAACTGACAAAGGTCCTGCTTTTGCCGTAAATACTGATAATGAAGGAACAGTATGGTTAGGCACCTGGAATGGCATATATCGCTTTAAAAATAACCAACTCGAAAAACTGCAAGGAGTAAACCCTCCCGTTTCTGCTATTTGTACAGCCAAAGAAGGCGTTTATGCCTTAGGGCCACATGGCATCTGGCTATTTGACGGACAGGCATTTAAAAAACCACAATCCGATAAAGAAGGCTATCAGCTTCCGCGTTCTGTAAGAGACGTTATTTCAGATAATAAAGGCGGTTTGTGGATTGCCAGCGATGTGGGTTTATACCATACTAACAACCACGAAACAAGGGTCTTCCGCAATAAAGAAGATGTTATCAGCGGCTACATCAAAGGTATAGCCATTGATAGCAATCAGCACCTATGGGCAGGAGGTTTAGGCGGAGTGAGTATTATTCAGGCTGATAAAAAAATCAGAGAAATAACTCCGAAACAAGGCTTACCTACCGTATTTGTTACCTGTGTAGCAAAAGCGCCTAATGGCACTTTGTGGGTGGGTACAGAACAAGGCCTGGTTCGTTATCAGCCACATACCTCAACGCCCTACAGTTCATATTCAATGCTTTTCAGTCGCAGATGGTTGCTGGATGACCACGTGAATGACATTGCCTTTGATGCCCAAGGCAACGCCTGGGTAGCTACTGCAAAAGGGGTAAGCGCCATTAAACGCCGACAAATGACATTGGCGCAGAAAAACGATTACTTTATGGATGTGCTTATGAAACGCCACATCCGTGCCCCCTGGATAGCCGGGCAGGCGCATCTGCGCATACCCGGAGACACCACAACATGGCAACCGGAAGATGATGACAATGATGGCGAATACACAGGCAATTATTTAGCCATGGAATCTTTCAGGTATGCCGTTACCAAAAGTCCGGAAGCAAAAGAAAACGCCCGCAAGGCCTTTGGTTTCCTGAAACTGCTACAGGAAGTAACAGATACCGAAGGTTTTTTTGCACGTACCGTTGTTCCGGCCAGCTGGAGTACATTGCATGACGGCAACCGTACTTTTACACCGCGCCAACTGGCAGACGAACTGGTAAAAGAACCTCGCTTTAAACCGGTTGAAGTGCGCTGGCGCAAATCAAAAGATGGGAAATGGCTCTGGAAAGGCGACACCAGCAGCGACGAAATGTGCGGGCACATGTTTGGTTACTTTTTCTACTATGAATTAGTGGCCGACGAGGCCGAAAAAGCCATCGTCCGGCAGCACGTATCACGCATTGTAGACTATCTTATCAAGCATAATTTTAACTTTATTGACATAGATGGCAAACCAACCCGCTGGTCGGTCTGGTCGCCGGATCAACTGAACCGTGACCCTGAATGGGCACCCGACAGAAACCAGAATTCGATGGAGATGCTGGCTTTTCTTAAATTTGCGCATCATATTACCAACAATGAAAAGTATCAGCAACAATACCTGAGGCTGATTAATGAAGAGCATTACCTCGAAAACATGGCGCAGGTACCCAACCAGAACAGAGCATGGTTTATCTATTTTGACGCCATCCTTCAGGCATATCTTTACCCCATACTTTTAAAATGCGAAACCGACCCTGAGCGGCTGGCTTTTTATGAAAAACACATTGACCATTGGTTTGAGATCCGTAAGGCAGACCATAATCCGCTTATTAACTTTATTTACTGTTATTCAAGAGGCAAAAAACAAGAAGTAACCAATTCGGTTGATTTCCTGAAAGATACTCCGCTTGATTTGGTAGACTGGCACATTGACCACACCAAACGGGAAGACATACAACTGGTAAGAAACATAGTGCTTGATGAACTGCAGGTTTCTGAACTACCACCTGCCAGTATCAGAAAAACCGTCCGGTGGGACAAAAACCCTTTTGATGCCCGTGGCGGAGACCCTCAAGTGGAAAGAGAACCCGTTTTCTGGCTACTACCCTACTGGATGGGCCGGTACACTAACATGATTCAATAAATAAATTACCATATAAATGATAAAGCTCAAATCAACCCTCCTGGCAGGCCTGTTTTTAGCCTCTGCCGCTTTTGCACAGGCACAGGAAACATACGCCGAAAAACTGGGTTTCCCGAAAGGTAAAAAAGTTGTGATTTTCCATGTGGACGACTGCGGTATGTCGTACTCATCTAACCAGGGCGCTATTAAATCAATTGAACAAGGCGTGGCAACTTCATGCAGTATTATGATGCCCTGCCCCTGGGCGCCCAGCTTCATTAAAAACTATATTCAGAAGAAAAACCCGAACCTGGATGCAGGCTTGCACCTCACCCTTACCTCTGAATGGAAAGACTACCGCTGGGCTCCGGTTGCCGGTTTCGAACACGCACCCGGCCTTGTAGACGAAGAAGCCTGCATGTGGCATACAGTTGAGCAGGTAGTAAAAAATGCTTCGGCCGATGAGGTAGAAAAAGAAATCAGAGCGCAGCTGGCGCGTGCCCACAAAATAGGCTTAAAGCCAACACACCTGGACTCGCACATGGGTACTCTCTTTGCGCATCAGCCGTTTCTGGAAAGATACATTAAAGTAGGTATTGAAAACGGCATTCCGGTTATGTTCCCGGGTGGCAATAATAAACTACTCATTGAATGCCTCAACGCGCCGGTCATTAAAAACCTGAAAGCCAAAGGGCAATGGAAAGAAGGCATGCAGTTACCAGTACCGGCGCTTGTAAAACAAACCAAAGCCGTTGGTGAAATGATATGGAAAGCCGGTTTACCTGTACTTGACGACCTGCACACCATTAGTGGCGACTGGAAACCGGAAGGCAGCAACATAACTGCCGAAGCATGGGGCAAATATAAAGCTCAGAAATTTATAGAAACCCTGAAAAACATGCAGCCCGGCGTAGCCATGCTGATTGTACACAGTAGCGATATAACAGACGCATTTCGGTACATCAGCGGTTCAGGCGGCTCACGATATGCCGATATGCTTTCAATGATGAATCCGGAACTAAAAGCCTACATTGAAAAAGAAGGCATTATTCTGACTACCTTCCGCGAGTTGGCCGAGAGACGTAAGAAGGTAAAATAACACAGCAAACACGTAGAGCCGCATTGCATGCGGCTTCAGGGGCAGATGCGAACAATAAAATCATTATTCAGCCATTTGAATTGCAAATCACATTAGTTGATACCCCAATTCTACGATAAGACGCATTGCAATGCGTCTCTACCAATAAAAAAACTGATAACGCCTTAATGAAAAAAACACTAACATTACTTTTATTATTATCTATCAGCAGCTGGCAGGCTATCGCACAGCATCCGGCCATATTGCATGCGGGTATTATATTTCCTGTACAACCACAGCACGTGCATGGCAGCAGCATTGTAAGCCTGCCTAACGGCGACTTTCTGGCAGTATGGTTTCAGGGAAGTGGAGAACGCACAGCCGACGACGTAAAAATTATGGGAGCCAGATTACGCAAAGGTGAAAAAACCTGGAGCGAACCTTTTCTGATGGCCGATACCCCCAACATACCCGACTGCAACCCGGTTGTTTTTCTTAATCAGGAAAACAAACTTTTTCTGGTATGGATAGCCGTGCAGGCCAATCAGTGGGAACAATCCATTCTGAGAGTCAGAACCTCTACCGATTACAGCAAACCCGGCGCTCCGGTCTGGAACTGGCAGGATAACATTCTGCTGAAACCCGGCGACGACTTTGCCAAAGAAGTGGCCAGCCGTTTCAAAAACATGCCTGAAACCCACGCAGGCTGGGCCGGTTATGCCCCAAAATATGACGACATGATCATTAAAGCCGCTACTGATGCCACCAAACGCAGCATAGGCTGGATGACCCGCATTAAACCATTGTTAATGCCCGGCGGACGCATTGTACTGCCTTTGTATTCAGACGGTTACAATATGTCAATGATGGCAATCTCTAACGACAACGGCACAACCTGGCACCCGGGCTTACCACTGGTTGGCCGTGGCCCTATACAACCTGCCGTTGTACAAAAGAAAAACGGGAATCTGGTTGCCTACATGCGCGACAGCGGCGACGGCCCCACACGTGTGCACATCAGCGAGTCGACCGATAAAGGCGAAAGCTGGTCGGCCTCTGTTAAAACAGATATACCCAACACAGCCAGCGTAGAACTACTGGTTTTGAACGACGGCCGCTGGGCATTTTTAGGAAACGATATTGATGATGGCCGATACAAGCTAAGCCTGTATCTGTCAGACGATGAAGGCAAAACCTGGAAATGGAAAATAAAAATGGAAGACCACGACCCAAAGAATGACGGTGGATACTCCTACCCATCTATGATACAAACCAAAGACGGGCTACTGCACCTCACTTATTCGTATCATCCGGAAAGCAAACAAAAATCAATTAAATATGCCGTGGTAGACCCACAGAAAATCAAGTAAATTTCCGTTTCACACAAAATACTAATCAATTACCTTACATTCTTATGAGATTATCATCTTACGTTTTCATTGGTTTGGCTTTGGCGGGGTTTGCATCCTTTGCACAAAAAACCACAGCCAAAACACAGCCCGTGTACGCCGACAAGCCTTTTATGCAAGACTATGCCATTAAGTTTTATGCAAAATCTGCCAATACAAAACTGATGGATGTAGCCGCCGACAGAAACGGAGCTATCAAAATTTTTTCATCTGAAGGCCTCCTTATCCCGCACGACGGTCAATTCCTGTATCCTGGCTCACTGGAAGCAGATAAAACTTACCGCACTATCGGCCACAAAAACCTGAAAGGTTTGGGCAGTTATGAGAATCAGTTTGTGTTGCTGGACGACAAATCTGTACTAAGCAATGCCTGGGCAGGTAAATTGTTCAACAAACATGAGCTAGGCGGTGCCAGATTGTTTGTAGGTGGCAAAGACTTTGCATTTCTGGTTTCAGACGGCAAGTCGCTGCAACTTGTAAAAGATTCAAAAAGTATCTGGAAAGGCACACTGGCCGGAGACGACGTAGTTGCACTACGCTATCAGGCAGGTACCGATACCTACTGGATTCTGGGTAAAAAATCTTTATCAACCCTATCGGGCGCCAAGCTAACCAAAGTATTTGATGGCGCAGGCTTTACGGCTTTCGATACCGACGGCAAAAAAGTAATCATTGGTACAACCGACGGCATTATTACCTTAGATGCTGCCACCAAAAAACAAACAGGCGCTAAAAATCAGAAACTGCCGGTTACCGAAATTACAGCAGTGAAGGCTATCGGCGACAAATTCTGGTTTGGTACAGTTAATGGTGCGTTTGCTTCTCGTGCCGATGGCAAATTTGATTACTACAACGGCGAACGCTGGTTGCCGGGCAACGAAGTTACCAACATTGCTGAAGGCCCAGAAAACTCGGCTCTGATACTTACTACTGCCGGTTTAGGCCAGATTTGTTTTAAGAAAATGACCTTGCAAGATAAAGCCGTTTATTTCGACAAACAAGTGCGCAGCCGCCATATCCGCAATGGTTTCAATGCCTCTCTCAGCAATATGCAAAAAGGCAACTTAAGTACCGGTTATCTGTCTGACTCAGACAACGACGGCTTGTGGACATCCATGTATCTGGGCGGTGAAGTTTTCAGATATGCGGTAACCAAAGACCCTGAAGCACTGCAAAACTGCGTGGAGTCGTTAGATGCCATGGAGCGTTTATTTACCGTTAACGGCATTCCGGGTTTCCCGTCACGTTCTTTTGAAAGAAGAGGGTATATCGAACAATTATCAGACCCTGAGCGCTGGCAGCATTCAGCTGACCCTGAGTGGGACTGGAAAGCAACTACCAGTAGTGACGAGGCCATCGGTCATATATTTGCTTATGGTGCAATGGCAGAGCTGATTCAGGAGCCAACTCTTAAAAAACGTGCCATTACCCTGATAGATACCATGATGAGCCATATCATCAAAAATAATATGTATATGATTGACTACAACGGTAAACCAACACAATGGGGCCGCTGGAATCCTGAATATGTGAATGCTTTCCCGATAAATGTGGGCGACAGAAAACTGAATTCTTCGAACATCGTAGCTATGTTGCAAACGGCGTATCACTTCACTAAAAAGGAGAAATATAAACAAAAGGCTTTTGAGCTGATGAATAAATACGGGTACTACGAAAACCTGATGCGCCCCATGAGCATCATCGGTAAAGCGCCTGCAGATGCCGATGAACATAGCAAGCACATGTCAGACGGCTGGAATCACTCAGACGATGAAATGTATTTTGTTGGCTACTGGGGTTTATACCGCTATGCATTAAATGACACACTGAAAGCCGCCTACAAAAAAGCAATTCTTGACCACTGGCAGGCAGAACGTCCTGAAAAAGAAGGCGCATGGAATATTTTTACGGCGTTAACAGGCGTTAAGAATTTTGACCTGAACGAAGCAGCCTGGTATTTAAGAGAGTATCCGCTTGATATGATAGACTGGGTAATTATGAACAGCCACCGTAAGGATATTGAGAAAGTAGCGCCTAATTTCCGTAACCAGACCATTAAAGAAGTGCTACCACCTGACGAAGGCCCGATTCAACGCCACAATGGTAATACTTTCAACCTTGACCGCCGTGGTGGCAACGGTACGTCAGAGCATAGTGCCGGAGACATCTGGTTACTGCCTTACTGGATGGGCAGATATCTTGGCGTAATAAGCGCACCGGCTACGACGAAGTAATTCGGACCAAAAATTAACAGCAAACCCAATGAAATATTTACTTTTGACCTTTATTGTATCAATTTTATCAGCTTGCACAACTATGGAATATCTGGAAGAGAAACAAATTACGAATGACCTGGCGTATCATCACGATTTAGACAACAACGATAATTTCTCACCGGATAACGAATGGCTGGTGTACGATACCCGAACCGATGAAGGCGGCATTGCGGCTTCTGGCCGCATTGAAAAAGTAAATATTTCAACGGGTGAAAAAAACATTGTTTACCAATTGCCCAACAATCAGGCATGGGGCCCGGGTGCAGGGGCGGTAAGCTACTCGCCTGTAGAAAACGCCGTGGTTTTTATTCATGGCCTGATGAGCGTAACTGAAGCCAATCCGTATCAGCAATGGCGGCGCACCGGAGTAATTATCAATACAGACCAACCCGGAAAACCCATTTTTATGGACGCGCGCGACATTACAGCCCCTTACACCAAAGGAGCCCTGCGTGGCGGTACCCACCGCCACGAATGGAGTGGCGACGGCCAGTGGATTGGCTACACTTACAACGATGCCGTACTGAAAGCGTTGGAAGATTCAACCGGCCAAAAGCATAACCTGCGTACCATTGGTGTTTCTAAACGAATTGGTGCGGTAAAGGTTGAAAAAGATAGTAAAGGTGATAATGTATCTGGCGAATGGTTCAGTGCGCTGGTAGTTAAAGTAACACCGGAACCCAAACCCGGCACTGATGAAATAAGCCATGCGGCAGGTGATAGCTGGGTAGGTACAAACGGCTATAAAAAACCCGACGGCAGCCCACAAATGGCGCGTGCTTTTATTGGCTCGGTGATTGATAAAAACGGCAAAAAAGTAGATGAAGTTTTTATTGTAGACATACCGGACGATATTACGAAAGAAGGAAACTCAGGCCCGCTGGCAGGTACAGAAACAGCCATGCCTGCACCGCCTGAAGGCACCGTGCAGAGAAGACTGACATTTACCGCCAATACTGCGCAACCAGGTTGCGTAGGTATTGTGCGCAGCGCACCAGATGGCCAGTCGCTGGCTTTTCTTGCTAAAGACACCAGGGGTATTCTACAAATATTTACCATTGACCCCTACGGTAAAAACCTGACACAGGTTACGCATCATGACAGCCCCGTTGAGGGCTATGTGCGTTGGCATCCGTCTGGCAAGAGTCTTTTTTACGTCTGGAACGGCAGCATTGTTGAGTGTAAAACCGGCAGCGAATCATTTGAAAAACGATACCAGCTGCTTACCAAACCATCGGCACCCTCACCAACCAATCTGGTTATTTCGCACGACGGCAAAACCATTGCCTTTAACAGATTAATCGGTAACGCTAAACAGATATTTACCGGAAAGCTCTAAAAGGCAGCTTTCTTGGTCTTTTAAACATTAGTTTGAGATTCACCTTACCATTTTCGTCAATAGCTTTCAGGTAGATGTTTGAACCTACGTTGGGGTCATATTCACGAAACTGGTAGGTGCTGTCTCGCTTCCGCAGATTACTGAACGGTATCTGTATATTGAGGTCGGTCTTATTACCCAGGCTATAAACGCCGTCCATAAAGAAAGTAATTACATTGCTTTCTATCTGCATTTTTTTCACTTCCACTTCCTGCCCGTTTATGGTAAACTCATGCACAATAGGAGCAAACTGCACATGTTCAAGCTGACGATTTCTGAAAACCAAGCGTTTCATTTTCAGAAAAGGGTCAAAATCAATAATTTCGGCATCACGTAAATCAACAGACAAAACACCTCGTACCGAATTAGACACCAGCGACGCGTCGTTTTTCAGCAATGCACTGAATTTAAACCTGCTGGTTAGTTTACCCTGAAGGTTTCTGTCTGTTATGGTGTACTGCCCAAAATTATTGAAAGAAGAAAACACCGACTTCACGTCTGTATTATCTACACTTGCGTTTACATTCAATTGCATGGGCCTTCCATTGGCACGTAAATTATTGATATCGCCTGATATCTGAAACGTTCCGCCAAAGGCATTCATAGAAAAGCTGTTCAGGTTTATTTTATTAGAACTGAGCGTTACTTTCCCTTTCAGATTTTGGGCCATGAGGCGGTTGTATTTAAAGCGGCCGGCCTGAAGCGTGGCATCAACCTCTATGTTATCAATGGCATTGTCAAGAAACCCAGACAATGTAAATTTACTATCACTGCTGCGTTTGGGTTTGTTGTTATCCAGGTTTAAGAGCACCTTCAGCCAGTTAAGCTCCCAGTCGGGTATATTTATATTTACCCGTGCTTTTAACGGGTAATTATCCAGATAAAGATAAGGAACCAGCCCCACGATATCGCCATTAATAAACAGTTTGTTGCGGCCGTCAAACACTTGTATGTTGGGTATCCGAACTTCTTCGCCTGTAAAGGCCACATCTCCTCTTATTTGCTGTATACTGATTTTCTTGGGAAGATACGTAATTGCCAGATTCTGTAATGATACATTACCAAACAACAGCCCGTTAATTTTACGTTTTTTTTCGTCAAATAGCGTCTTTATATTCCCTTTATAATTCATTTTCATAACAGCCAGCCCATCCTTTACTTTGTAGCGGTCTGGGTCTAGCAGGCCATTCAGCGCATCAGGGTCAGCCTTCAATGTACACTCAATTTCGGCAAGAGCCTGATCCAGATTCGTAATTACCAATTTTGCTTCCAGAGGTACGGTTTCAAACATACCTCTGATATTGTTGCCCGTAATGCGGGTGTTATCATCATTTGCAGGCAGTTTATCGTCGTAATGGTTGGTAAAAATACCCTGCGTGCTTAAGTCTCTGAGCAAACCTACACGCAGTTGATACTGAAACGAGCGCGCATCAAAATTGATATCAACTTTAGGTATCCGTTCGCCCAGTTTGCCTTTCAGGTGAACATCGGCAGTTACGATGGGGTCAATTTTTATTTTTTCAAGAACATTCGACAAATGCCTTGTCAGCAGTTTTCTGGCATTGGCAAGCCGGAGTTTATTGGTTGAAAAATCAAGCTGTATAGTACGGGCGCTCTCGCTGAAATCAAACATGCCCGATAGCTGAATCTTGTCTCTGGTTGCCGTTTCAATCTCCGACGGATTAATAACCAGTTGTTTCTCCTGCTGCCTGTAAGCAACATCCAGTTTCAGTTCCACTTCCTGGTCTGTCAGAAAACCACCCCTCTCTTTGTTAAAAACCAACCCTTTGAAGTAAGTATTCCCACGTGATTTCACATTCCATATTCCCTTATCAAAATCAATTTTGTTTACAAAATCATGGAAATCAACATTAAAAGATTTATCCTGAAGCGAATCAATGTACTGCACGTGGAAATCGCGGAACACGATTTCATCCAATTGCTCCAGCATCTGGTTATCTTCTTTCTTATTCTGATTGGGTTTGTTTCCGGATTGATTTGCAAAAACAGCAAGATTGGTTGTACCGTCTTTTCGTCTGAAAATATTGAGGCTGCCGTTGGTAAACTTAAGGGCATGTATTTCTGCCTTCCCTTGTAAAAGCGCTGTGGTTTTTAAAGTTATGCTGATAGTACCGGCATCAATCAGAGGTGTTTTATGCTTTGCGAAATCTTTGTCGCTCAGTTTTACACCCATTAACGAGAAGGTGAACCCTACACCATTATTGAACGGAGTAAATTTAAAACTCCGTATCTCAAGGGTGCCGTCTATTTTTTCATTGGCAGCAGACTTAAGGCGGTCAAAAATTTTATCCTGATTTAAATAGGCCAGCAGGCCTACTCCAGCCAGAAGCAATACAAGCACACCAATAATGATAAACGCTACCCGAAAAAATTTAGAGGACATAATAGGTAATTTTTGTACGTACGACATTCGATTTCAGGCAGGTAGTAGCAAAATGTTATCAGGCACAATTTAATCAGTAAACTTTAGTTAACCGCAATCAGATTCCAATTTTAATGAAATACTAATAAAACCGCACCTTTGTAAACCTTAATACTACTACCGCGCCATTGTTAATCATACGACAACCGTGCCAGGGGTGTCCCCCACTGGCCGGGTTACAATTATTCGCCGGGTTTCAGGTCAAAAGCCTCGGCCAGCAATTCAAAAGAGCGGCGTCTGCTGCTTGTATTGTTGGCCATTGTAGAAACAATTACCTCATCTACCCCAAAGTCGCTGGCAAGTGCCAGAAGTTTTTCTTTTACCTCATCTTTAGTACCAGAAATAACCCTGCCACGGTTACGATGGATACGCTCCTGCTCTGCCAGTGTAAACTGGTACTTTCTGATATAGTTTTCGTCTCCAAAGTTATCAAACCTGCCCTGTTCAAATTGTACCAGCACATAATCAATAAACTTGCGCATATCGTGTGCCTGCTCTTCGGTTTCGCCGCAAAGCACCGAAATAGAAAGCAAGGCTTGCGGCTTTGCCATCTGCGACGACGCCTCAAAGTTCTTTTTATACACCTCAACTATATCTGGCTGAGCAAAACCGTTGATGAATCGGGCTACGGCCAGCCCCATACCAAACCGGGCTGCTATTTTACTACTGCCCCCGCTTGAGCTAAGCACCCATTGGGCCGGAATAGTTGGCGCCTGCGGAACAGCCAGCAGAGGGCCATATTTGGTGGCGGCGGTATCAGTAAAAAACCTTTGCAGGTATTCCAGCTGTTTTAAATAGCTCTCTTCACTAAAATCATTAGACGGATTCAACAAGGCAGCCGTTATTCTGTCGCCGCCGGGTGCACGGCCAATACCCAGGTCAATTCGCCCCGGGAAAAGAGTTTCAAGCATTCTGAAATTCTCGGCTACCTTTAGTGCGCTGTGGTTGGGCAGCATTACACCCCCCGACCCTATTCTGATATGTTGTGTTACATCGGCCAGTTTTACCATCAGTATCTCTGGCGTAGAGCCGGCAATAAAAGTTGAATTATGGTGTTCTGACACCCAAAAGCGGCTATACCCCAGCCTTTCGGCAAGTTTTACTGTGGCTATGGTTTCTTCAATAGCATCAACAGCGGTTTTGCCAGTGGGTACTATCGACTGATCAAGTATTCCTAATTTTAGCATTATTGTATTCTGTTTTCTAATAGGCTTAACACAATAAACCCTGCTTTCGTTACCAATAGAAGGCATATAGTTGCTATACCGGAAGATAGTAACAAAAAAATCTCCGACAGATATTTGCCGGAGATTCTGCGTATGAAACAATTACTAAAGAAAAAAAAATTCTAAGCTAAAGCCACTGCATTTAGGTAGGCGGGGGTTATCCCTAGTTCTTTCTGCAGGTTATCAATGGTAACCAGCAGGTCGTCCATACCAGCTTTCAGGGTGTCTGTCAGCACACCAACATCGCGGCGGGTATAGGTTGATATCGGAAAGCCTCTTTTTACCAGGCTGTATTTGGCAATTGTAGGATAAGCCGAATGCACTATATCCATAGAGTCATTAAAAAACTGCTGTACTTTTTCTACCTCTGCAACGCGGGTTTCGTCGTTAAAATGTTTGCAGAACCAAACTATCAATTCGGGGAAAATATTACCCTGTATACACGACAGTCCGGCCGCACCAGCCTGCAAAGAAGACCTGGCATTTACCATGTAGGCATCATACAAACCAAAATTATAGCCCTGGCCCGCATCAATTCTGCGTTTTACCTCTACAGCATCAAGGCAGGTATCTTTATGATAAATCAAACGCCCGGTTGGCAGCAATCTGGCCAGTATTTCGGCGCTTATCAGGCGTTTGTAGGGTACAGGGCATTCATAAAAGCCCAACGGAATACCAGGGGTAAGACTCATCAGCTCTTCGATGCGCTCCAAAAATACTTCGTCCGACTCGTCTGCCTCTGCAATCAGGCTTGTAATAACAATAACAGCCTGCACGCCTGTGGCATAAATTTTCTTAACAAATTCGGCCTGCTCGGCAATAGTACCACCCAGCGTGCCTGTAGCTACAACCGGAATAACACCCGCGGCCTGTTTTACAACCTGGCTTGTAACAGCCAGCCGCTCTTCTTCCGTCAACTCATACATCTCGCTCGACAAACAGTTGGCAAACAAACCGGCCGAACCGGCATTGATGTAATATTCTGTCAGGACTTTCAGCCCATCATAGTCAACAGCTCCTGAATCTGTAAACGGCGTTAGCATTACAGGTATAAAACCCTGTGGCAAAGTATTGGTGGAAGACAACATAATGTTATAAATTATTCAAAATTGAGAGGTTAATCATTTGCTTTTTTTAGCCTGCTTAAGAGCAGGCCAGTCAGGAAGATACTTAGTGTACCCACAATCATAATCATATTCTGATGAAACGGACTACGCAAGGCGGCGTATTGGTCTGGTATCTGTTTAGAGAAGGTCATCCAGCATATTACCAGAATACCAACAATGGTTGCAATTACTGCTTCTGCATTTTTAGCTTTGCGGGCTATCATACCCAGCAGAAAAAGACCCAGCATACCTCCGGCAAAAATACCCGATAGCATCCACCAGATGTCAAGCACACTTTTTACGCCTATCATGGCCACGCCCGTAAACATACCTAAAAGGCCAAAAACCGTAGTGGCAATGTATAGCAATCTGAGTGACTGCTTAGAGGTTAAGTCTGACTTGATGTAACGCTGATAAATATCAACTGAAAAAACGGTGGCTGAGGCATTCATACCCGAACTGATGGTACTCATAGCTGCCGACATAATGGCCGCCACAATAAGACCTACCAGACCAGCCGGTATTTTGTTGACCATAAAATGTGGCATAACCTTGTCGCCGAAATCGGCTGGTGACAATGAGGCCGCTAACTGTTTGATGGCCTCGGCACTGCCCCCCGGCAGGCGTTCGGTTGCTACTTGCATACGCACCTGATTAAGCATATCGGGGTTGGCCTGATAATACGCATATAAACAAGAGCCAATTACAAAAAATATAAGCGAAACAGGCAGGTACAGATACACACACAACCAGATAGAACGTGTAGCCTCTTTGATAGATGACGTTGTATGATAACGTTGCACATAGTTTTGGTCCATCCCGAAGTTGTTAAGGTTCATGAAAAATCCATATAACAATACAACCCAGAAAGTAGACTGCGTAAAATCAGGTGCAAAACTACCCAGGCTGAACTTGCCGTCTGCCTGGCCAATTTCAATTATCTTACTTACACCACCCGGCATACCTTTAATTATCAGCGCCAGAATAATAAGCGCTCCGATGGTCTTTATAATGCCCTGCACCACTTCTGTCCAGATAACGGCCTCCATACCCCCCATTACGGTATAAATAATGATACAGATACCCACCACTACCATGACGCTTTCCATTGAATAACCGGTAAGTGCCTGCAAGCTAAGCGCAATGCCAAAGAAAATAGAACCCATACGAGCCAGCTGCGTAAGCAGGAAACAGACAACGGCGTAGGTTCTGGCCCAGGCTCCAAACCGATTTTCAAGATGGGTGTAGGCTGATACCTCTCCGGTGTTTCTGTAAAAAGGCACAAAGAAACGAGCTGCCACCCAGGCAGCTACGGGCATAGAAAGACTAAAAACGAACGAGTTCCAGTTACTGCCAAATGCCTTGCCCGGCACACCCAGAAAAGTATTACTGCTCAGGAATGTGGCATAGATAGAAAGACCAATGGCCCAGCCCGGTATTTTGCCCGAGGCCGTGGTAAACTGGTCGGCGTCTTTGTTTTTTCGTGAGAAATAAATACCTATCACTACCATTCCGACCAGATAGCCAAAAATGATAAGCAGGTCAATTACAGGAAGCTTGGAAATATTCATGAGTTAGGGTTGAAAGATGCAATAGGCTAATTTGTACACTTTTCAGTATTATGATAAAAACATACATTGATTTTTAAGCCAATGGCTGTTTTTTATAATCTGACAAATATTTTATTTAACTTTACAAAGATAGAAGATAAAAATACAGGTTTTTTATATACTCTTTCCCAATCATTGTACAATATTAGCATTTAGTTTTTTAGTCGATGAAACCTCATTTTCATAAAGTACCCACCAACACAGGGCATTCGTTCAGTATCAGACACGACATAAAACCTAACTTCGGTTCTATATGGCATTATCATCCCGAACTTGAGCTTCATTATGTAATAAAGGGTGAAGGGGTTCGGTTTATTGGCGACAACGTAAGTAATTTTTCATCGGGCGAGGTATTGCTACTGGGAGAGAATCTGCCCCATACCTGGCGCTGCAATAAAGAGTATTTTCAGGGTAATGCAGATTTGCAGGTAGAGGCCATAGTAATGCAGTTTATGCCCGATTGCCTGGGGGGCGACTTCCTGAACTTAAATGAAGCCTATGCCATCCGGAAACTGTACGAAAAAGCCAAGCAAGGCCTGCTTATTAAAGGTAATACAGCACAGCGTCTGAAAACCCTGATGGAAGGTGCCGTTACTGCCGGCCCTTTGCAAAGGCTGGTGATTCTGTTATCTGTTCTTGAATTGCTGACAGAGTCTGACGAGTTGGAGATGATAACCGCCGCCAATGCCTTTTACCAGTCGAACGAAATGGAAACCGTCAGGCTTAATAATGTATGCAGTTATACACTGGCCAATTATGCCAAAGACATCAGCCTGGAAGACATAGCCGCTATAGCCAACCTGAGCACCACCTCGTTTTGCAGATACTTTAAATTAATGACCCACAAAACTTATAACGATTTTCTGACGGAAGTAAGAGTAAGCCATGCCTGCCGGGCATTAATAGAAAATAAGCTGAGCATTGAGATAATATGCTTTGACAGCGGCTTTAATAACCTTTCTAATTTCTACAGGCATTTCAGAAAAGTGAAAGGCACTACACCACTGGAATATAAAAAGCAGTATCTGAAGAGCGAGGTAGCCGGGTAATTTCCTTATTTACCTCTGCAAACCGAAATGCCGTGTGCGTCATGCCCGGTTAAGTGATTTGAAGATAAATTAACACCTTTGAAGATGAGCCAAACGGCCAGTGCAATATAAGAGAATCTATAAACAGCCTTAGGCTGAAAACTGACATATTTACGGATACCATTACCCAAAAAAGCAAAGCCGAGCATCATGGGTAGAGTACCCAACCCGAACAATGCCATAAACAGCACACTCTCCCAGGCCTCACTCATCAGAAAAGCCCCACTCAGTGCGGCATAAACCAGCCCGCAAGGTAACAGGCCATTGAGAACCCCGAAAATAAACTGCGAAAACAAAGAATGTCTTTTGTAGAAAGCAGACAGTGAAGACTTGATAAAGTTATTGAAACGGCTTACATAAGGTAATACGTCTATTGATTTGGTCCAGCGGGCAGGCAGAATAAACGCCAGCAATATCAGGCATCCTACTACCACAAATAATGTTTTTTGTGAGGCCAGCAATGCCACCTGTTCTCCGGCAAAGCCAACCAGCAGCCCCAGCAGGCTGTAGGTTAAAATGCGTCCGGCATTGTAAATGAGCCTGCCCAGAATATACCTTCCGCGTCTGGATTTATCGCCGGGCAAAAGCATGGAAATAGGGCCGCACATACCCATGCAGTGCAAACTTCCGGCAAACCCTATCATCAATGCAGAATACAACATCTTATAAAACTATTTTCTCTTCTTTCAGATAAGCCCTTCCGGCTTTTTGCCATTCCAGCTTTACAACCCAAAGTCCTTTAGCCAGCTGATTCACCGGAATGCTCTGTACCGTATTTTCATTGATGCTCAGGGCAAGCGAATAATCTTTTTTGGCATCAGACGGACGATAGAACTGTACCGTACCTGTTGCCCCTTTCAACTCTTCAGGAAAACTGATACTCACCTGTTGTTTTTCGCCAGTGTAACTTATCACTACAGGGGCCGCCAGCTGCGCCACATTCCGTTGCTTGATAATCTCATCCTGATACGCAATTTCTTTTTTGTAGTAGTCGTTGCTCACCAGCGAAATATCTTTCTGCTGCACACAAAGCACCACCATTGTAATCATAAAGACTACAAACAACCCGTAGAATATTCCGATTTTATGTCCAAAATTCATGGTATATTATTTTATGAACTAATGTATTAAAGCAATTGAGCGATTATAGCTCCTATTTCTTAAATTTTGAACTGTCGATTTAACTGACTCAATGTTTTTTTGATTCCCTTCATGATTATTTACCAATAACATTGACAACCCTCTTCCGGATACCTTAAATCACTCATTCGCCCAATCACTCAATTATCTTTGAATCCCAAAAAATTAGTCTTGATGGTCTCCAGTTTTTCTTCTCCTTCCCAAACTTCAATTTCAAGACTGGTTTTTATTTTTTTAATATCGGCTTTGTTCATATCCAGAAAGAAAACCACATCAGCCTTGCCTTCTTTTTTTATTCTGATACTTTTTTTGCCGTCTATCAATCTGATGTTCCCTGCGTTGTCGCCCACTTTTAAGGTTACTACCAGGTCTTCATTACTTTTATTCACAATCTGGGCGTTATACAGGTTACTGATTTTGTTATTGGCCTGCTCCTGATACATTTGCCCCGGCACACGCATAATGGTGGTTTCAATAACCGAGCGGCTCATCAGCAGAAACACCTCTACCCCAACCAGCAACAATAAAACTACCGAATAAGCATAAGCCCGTGGCGACATCTTATATGGAATGCGTTTTTCGACACTTTCTGCCGACCCGTATTTTATCAAACCTGTGGGTTTGTTTATCTTGGTCATTACGTCATCGCAAACGTCAATACAGGCGGTGCAATTAATACACTCCAGTTGAGACCCGTTTCTGATATCAATTCCCGTTGGGCATACCTGAACACATAATTTGCAATCTATGCAGTCTCCTTTAGGCGCGGCTACCTGGTTGGCTGGCTCGTGCTTATTCAGTTTACCACGGGGTTCGCCGCGCACCCAGTCATAAATAATATTAATGGTATTGCGCCCCATTAACACCCCCTGCAAACGGCCGTAAGGGCAAATAGCCACACAAACCTGCTCTCTTAATTTGGCAAAAACATAATAAAACACCGCTGTAAAAGCTAAAAGACCGATAAATCCGGGTAAATGATTTGCCGGCGACTGCGAAATGATGCCAACCGTTGCATCTAAACCTATCAGATACGCCATAGTGGTATGGGCTATCAAAATAGATATAAGCAGATATATTAACCTTTTGGCGCCCTTTTTCAGAATCTTTTCGGTTGTCCAGGGCGCTTTGCTCAGTGCCAGCTGCTGTTTGCGGTCTCCTTCAATCCAGTATTCAATTTTACGGAAAACCATTTCCATAAAAACTGTCTGAGGGCAGGCCCAGCCACACCAGAACCGGCCATAAACTACCGTAAACAAGGTAATAAAAATAAAGAACGTAATCAGACCCACGCTAAAAATAACAGAGTCTTGTGGCAGAAACAACTGGCCGAACAACACAAATTTCCGCTCAAACACATTAATCATCAATAGGGGCTGTCCGTTGATTTTCACAAATGGGCCCGCAAAAAAAAGCGTCAGAAAAACAATGGTTGTCAGTATCCGGTAATTATGATACTTACCACTCGGTTTTTTCGGAAACACCCAAATTCTCTTCCCCTCACTGTCTACGGTGGCAATGCTGTCACGGTAGGCCTCATCTATAAAATCTAAATTGCTCACTGTTCCGGATATTTATTTCTTTCTGATGGCGGCCGGAATTTTACTGCCAGCCACCATCCGAAATGTTTGTTACTTAGTTGCGGTTGAATCAGCCCCGGCTGAGGCTTTTTCTCCCTGAGGTGCCTTTGCATTAGGCGGATTAGTACCTTGTATAGACAAAATGTAGTTACTTACCTCTTGTATCTCTGCGGGTTTCATGGTTGCCTGCCAGGCAATCATACCCTTTTCAGGTACACCGTATTTAACGGTTTTAAAAACATCATTAATAGTACCACCATGCAGCCAGTATTCGTCAGTAAGGTTTGGCCCTACACCGCCTTCACCTGCCTGCCCGTGGCAAGCGGCGCATTTTGAGGTAAAAATCTGTTTACCCTGGCTAAGGGTTTTGTCGTCTTTCAACAGTTTAACCGATTTCTCGTCAATGGTATTAGCCATTTTAGACTGATACAGTTCTACCTCTTTCTTGGCCTCATCCATTGCTATCTGATACTCTTCTTCCTGCAAAGGCGTGATGTTCCAGATATGATACAAACCTAAATACACAACGGCAAACACAATGGTAATATAGAATAACTTAACCCACCACGGTGGCAGGTGGTTGTCGAGCTCCTGAATGCCGTCATAGTTATGGCCAAGCATGATAGACTCTTCTTTTTCTAACGGAATGGCCGTGCCAGCCTCTCTTTGCCACCATTTCTGAAAACTGAAAGTTTCAATAGTACGGCCTTCTTTTTCGGCGATAATCCTGCTGATAACCCGATACATATTTAAAACCACAACCAGCAGAACGATAGCTGTAAGAATCAGTATAATAAGCACCAGGAGTTGAATGAGTTCATCGCCTGATTTAATGAATGTTCCCATAAATGAGTATATTTTAATTTTCTTTAAACCTGGATATTTGGCTCTGAGCCGGTTAATCTAATGGCAGCTTCTCTATGTAGCTTTGTTTCTTTTTATCAAGTTTTATGACATACCAGCCAAGACCCAGAAAAAAGAAAAAGAAAACAAGCAGAGAAAAAACCGGGTAGATGCTCACGCCGTCTATTTGTTCGAAATAATGTTTAAACATGGTCGTAAATAATTATTGTTTAATATCAGTACCTAGTCTCTGCAGATAAGCAATCAGGGCTACTATTTCCTTATCGCCGCTTGTTTTAATTTTGGCATCAGCCAGACGCTTCGCAATTTCTGCAGCTTGTTTTTCTGCATCAGCAACCGCAATGTTTTCATAACCTTCCGGATACGGCACACCCAGGGTACGCATGGCTTTAATTTTTGCCGGAATCATCTCTTTATCGTAATCGTTTTCAAGCAACCACGGGTACGGAGGCATAATTGAACCGGGCGACATAGTGGTGGGGTCCATCATGTGGTTATAGTGCCAGCTGTCGGGGTATTTTTTACCAACACGGTGCAAGTCAGGACCGGTACGTTTAGAACCCCACAGGAACGGGTGGTCATACACAAACTCACCGGCTTTAGAGTACTCGCCGTAGCGCTCGGTTTCTGAACGGAACGGACGAACCATCTGCGAGTGACAGCCCACACAACCTTCTTTGATGTAGATATCGCGGCCTTCCAGTTCAAGCGGTGTGTAAGGTTTCACTGCCGCAATAGTAGGTACGTTAGAGTCAATCAGCGCAGTAGGCACAAACTCTACCACCCCGCCAATAGCCACGGCTATAATTGCCAAAGCTGTAAAAACAACCGGTTTACGCTCTAAAACTGAGTGCCAGCCGCCACCTATAACTTTTACGTGTTTTTCAAGCGCTGGTGCCTCGCCGTATTCTACCGCAACAAAAGTTCCTTGTTTGGCTGTCTGAATCAGGTTATATATCATTACCAGGGTACCAATCAGATACATGGTACCACCCACGGCTCTGATCATATAAAGAGGCACAATCTGTGTAACGGTTTCAAGGAAGTTAGGGTAAGCAAGGAACCCATCTTGTGTAAACTCTTTCCACATTAAACTTTGTGTGAAACCCGCCCAGTACATAGGCAACGCATAGAATATAATACCTAATGTACCTAACCAGAAGTGCGTATTGGTTAATCCTTTAGAGTAAAGCTGGGTTTTATACATACGTGGTATCAGATAATAAAGGATACCGAATATCATGAAACCGTTCCAGCCAAGGGCACCAACGTGCACGTGGGCGATGGTCCAGTCTGTAAAGTGCGAAATAGCATTCACGTTTTTCAAAGACAACATCGGGCCTTCAAAAGTAGCCATACCATAGGCAGTTACTGCTACCACAAAGAATTTAAGAACAGGGTCTTCACGAACTTTGTCCCAGGCGCCGCGCAAGGTTAGCAGACCATTAAGCATACCACCCCATGATGGAGCAATAAGCATAATTGAGAACACCGTACCAAGGCTTTGTGCCCAGTCTGGCAATGAAGAGTACAACAAGTGGTGAGGCCCCGCCCAGATATAAATAAATATGAGCGACCAGAAGTGGATAATTGATAACTTATATGAATATACGGGTCTGTTGGCTGCCTTAGGCAGGAAGTAGTACATTAAACCCAGATAAGGCGTGGTGAGGAAGAACGCAACCGCGTTGTGGCCGTACCACCATTGTACCAGGGCATCTTGCACACCGGCGTATAGCGAATAGCTTTTGGTTAATGAAATTGGCAACTCAAAAGAGTTTACAATGTGTAGCAAAGCAACCGTAACCACAGTGGCTATGTAAAACCAAACAGCTACATACATGTGGCGCTCGCGGCGGCGTATAATAGTGCCAAACATATTAATGGCAAATACTACCCATATTAAAGCAATGGCAATGTCTATTGGCCATTCCAGCTCGGCGTATTCTTTACTGGTTGTTATACCAAGAGGAAGCGTAATAGCCGCTGCCAGAATAATAAGCTGCCAGCCCCAGAAGTGTATCCACGATAGCGCCTTGCTGAACATGGCGGTTTTAAGCAGCCTGGGCATAGAGTAGTAAATACCTGCAAACATGGCATTACCTACAAAGGCAAAAATAATGGCATTGGTGTGTAAAGGTCTTAACCGCCCAAAGGTAACGTGGGGGGTTTCAAAATTGGCTCCAGGCCAAAAGAGTTGTACAGCCAGGGTTAAGCCGGCTAACATGCCAACCAAACCAAAAATGACCGTTACAACAAGAAAGGCTTTGACGATTTTATTATCATATTCAAATCGTTCTAATGTCCCAACTGACTCGGGCTGCGTAATATGCTGCATAGTAAAATTAAGTTTAGAAACTTTGATGGCGTAAAATTACTTTCGGCACTATGCTGAAAACATGACATAGGCTTTAAGAAAACATGACATTAATCATAATTCAGGCGGGGTAGTATTTCCCGGCCTAATCAATGCCTTCGGTATCTGAATTAGCAATAAAAGCCCTGAATCTGGCTTTCACGCTGCGGTAGTCCTGCTCAAAATAATCCATCCTTTCTCTGAAATAGCTCTGGTCCAGCCTTTGCTCTTTATCAAGAATGTTATCTTCCTGTACGCCCACAGCCAACCCCTTTTCAATGTCAGTCAGTTCGGTCGATAACTGTTTAATAAGCCTTTCGAAATGATGAAACTGGTTTATGAACCACTCCTGCCTGTTATTGAGCTCTTTGTTGTCAAGGGTGTCAATTTCCTGTACTACGGTCAGAAAAAAATCTGTTTCCTTTTGCATCATTTCCAGTTCATTGCGCCATATCCTGTTCTGAAAATGACTATGGCTTAGTTCTGAGTACTTTTTCATTGTCTGGTGTGTTTAAATATTTGAATGATTCAGGTAGATTTTCAGACCTGAAAATGGTCTGTTTTATTTATAGAATATCTTTTTTTGAAAGGGCTTCTCCGCTGGCAGGTTTTTAGCAAAAGCCCCTTTGCCTTTAGCAGACAAAGGGGCCTTTTCTGGCTGATATCAAGGCTAAGCCGGGCTTTATTTTACCAGAATGGCCGGACTGATTGCGCTGACCCTGCCATATTTTAAAAAGTAACTACTTCATGTTCTGGCACTGTAACGTTCGCTTCGTCATAAATGCTAAACAAAGGTATAGTTGGGTTATAGGCAAACCGGCGGGTAACTGAACGGTTAAACAGCACATCAAAAAATGTATGGCGGCGTGTAACCATTACCAGCATATCTGCCTCGTGGTTATTCAGATACTCAATTATTCCTTCCTCAGCCGTATCACCTATTATCTGATAATCCACCAGATTCACGCCTTTAAAATAATCATGGTATTCGTATCTGGTAAGGCTGTTTATATCTGTCGGAACCTGGTTTTCTTTCAATACATTCAATAAAGTAAGCGTAGCGTTATTGTTAATCAGCAACGCTTTCAGTTCATCCAGCTCATGAAAAGACTGAACCGGTTTGTAGTCAACCGCAAGCACCACATTTCTTACTGGTCTTATTTCAGATTTAACGGGTACTACAATAGAATTGGTCATTACGTTTCTTACCACATCGGTAGCAGTACTGCCAAATAGAATGTCATTACCCTTGCCTGTAGCGCCTACCACTACAAAATCATACTGATTTTTCTGGTTAAGCACCTGAATGGCACTACCCGGCGATGTTGGCATCAAATCTGTTTTAAATGTATGTATCTTGCGGGTATCCCATTGTTTTACTTCTTCCAGATGCTCCAGGATTTCTTCTTTGGCACGGGAGAACAACTCTTCTATCATTGAATACGCAATTTCAGGAGACCCTCCTGTCGGAAAAGTATCGTAAGCATGCATCAGCGTAAACTCGCAGGGGGTATCGCCAAACAATTGAATGGCGTATCGTATGGCCTTTTCTGAAGCTTTCGAGAAATCGGTCGGAAGAAGTACTTTTTTCATGATGGTTGAAATTTATTTTAACGAAACAAAGCTATATCAGCCATCATCATTTTTTTATGAGCGTATATAGGTACAAACATGATTGATGTCAGAAAAAAAAGACAGGCAAAACCTGTCTTTTTTCAGCATTTGAACCTAAATACTTTACCCTAGCAAATTAAAAAACTGCCTTAAACCTTAACAAAACTGACAGTTTTTTAATTTTTTATAAATTGTTGCGTAATGCCCGGGGCTTCTGTTATTTTTTCGCATCCGCGGTTATTGAGGCGGTTTGCAAAGCAAGGCACTAATACTTTTTCAATTTCTTCTATTCTGAATTTCAGTAGCACACCTCTGGTGTTATTCATCATATCGTTGTTCAGATACACCACCAGCATATTTTTATCAAGACCTATCTGTCTGGTATAGGCTTTCCAGTCGCTCACCAGATTCTGCTTTAGTTTTTTTACCCGGTTTTCAATCAGGCTATAAAATATCTTCTGCGATTTTTCATCCTGATTAATGATATCGCTTTCCTGCAAAAAACGCTTGCCTCTCAGGTCATATATCTCCCAGTCCTGATTTTCAAGACAATAACTTCTTTCAGTTTTGCAGTTACCCTCATGCAGATAAAAACCCAGAAAATCGTTCTTCAGGTAGCTCACCCGGGTTGATTTATAGAAATAATGATACAGCTCAAAATCATAGCATTCTTTGTCTCCTTCACAATTTCCGAAGGCTGTCATACCAGACAACCAATCGTTCAGGAAATCCTGCGTGCGGATGTCAAGCATTCCGTCCAGCACTGCGTGAGACGTTTTCCAGGTGCAGTCAATGTCATCTTCCCGTTGCACGTACTTTACGTTTTTCACGGTTATCTGTGCTTTATTGTTTATGAATTTCTCTGTTTCCGGAATCCCCGCAAAATCAACCTGCGCCTCACAATTACGGGCAACAAAGAATAGAATCACCAACAATATAACACCGGCTAACGCCCCGGACTCAAGGACAAACACAATAGATTTACGAACGTACGCAATCAGGTTTCTATGTACTTTTGTTTTCATAGACAGGTTAAATTGATAAGCAAAACTAGGTAAGCGCTGCCAACCAAAATCTATTGTGCCTCATCAAACTTTATGATTTTCGGCAGGTTTTTCTTCATCAAACAAAATCCTTACCGAGGGCGTATAGGTGTCGTCAAACTGGCCATCGTTAGTAGCCCAGATAAACGAGAACAAGAAGCCGCCCGCTACCAGCAGGGCCGCCACAACCAGAAATATAATAACAGCCATTTTAAATCAGTTTTTTGATGCGTGCAAAGAGGTAGGTCATGCCTACGGCAAACAATACTACAGAAAGCGAGCTTAAGGGCATAAATATTGCCGCCATTACTGGTGATAATTGCCCCGAAACCGCCCAGCCAATACCTATAAAATTATAGACCAGCGACAACACAAAGCTGGCTTTTACAATATTAAGCGCCGTTTTACTAAAACGGAGAAAGTCGGTCAGCCTGTCAAACTTTGTGGCATCCAGAATGGCATCACAAGCCGGCGAAAACGCCTGAACGTCTTCGCTCATGGCAATGCCCACATTACTTTGGCGCAAGGCTCCGGCGTCGTTCAGGCCGTCGCCAATCATTAGCACGTGGCGGCCAGTCTCCTGCTCTATTCTTATAAAATCAAGTTTATCCTGTGGTTTCTGATTAAACAGCAAGCGGTTTTTATCAAAATAAGGGCTCAGGCTTTCTTTCTCTTCATCGTTATCGCCCGATAATAAAGCGAGCTTAAAGCCAGATTTCAACCGGGTCAACACTTCGCGCCAGTTTTTTCTATAATTGGCTTTGATGGTAAAATACCCCCGGTACTCCTTATTAATCTCTACATTTACCTGCCCGGTGCGCAGGGTATGGGTATGCAAACCTAAAAACTCTGCATTACCCAGCCTTATAAAATTACCGGCTACTGCCCCTTCAATACCCATGCCTTTTATTTCATTAAAATAGCTGATTTCGCTGCTTCCTGCACCCAGGTGGCGGCTTATCATTTTGCTCAGCGGGTGCACCGACTGTGCCGTTAGCTGGCTAACCCACCCTTTTTCTTCTTCGGTAAGTTGGCCGTCTTCAAAGTGCAGCTGCCCGTTTTTGTTTTCGGTAAGGGTTCCGGTTTTGTCAAACACCACCTCATTAATCTCTGTAAGCAGTTGAATTACATTCTGATTTTTAACAAAAAACTTATTGCGCCCAAAAATACCCATGGTGGTGTTCATGGTAAATGGCATTGATAGTGTCAGGGCACATGGGCAGGCCACCATCAGCACAGCGGTTACGCTTTTCCAAACAATATCGGGCTGTACATTATACCAGTAAATGCCTGTTACAAGCGCAATCAGTAAAGTGGTATAGGTAAAATATTTACTAAAGGCATTGGCCAGATCTGTAGCAGGTGTCTTTTTTTCTTTTTTAAAGGCCTCGTTGTTCCATAATTCGGTCAGGTAGCTTTGCGACACCTTCTTTTGCACGGCCAGTGTTACCTTTTCGCCAATCAGTCGGCCACCTGCATATATCAATTCGCCTTTCTCTTTTTTTATCGGTTCCGATTCCCCCGTTACAAAACTATAATCAACGTAGGCTCGCCCCGACAGCAACAGCGTATCGGCCGGAATCAGCTCCTGATGGTGAATCTCCAGTACATCGCCTTTCTGAACCTCAGTTACGTTTTTATAACCTCCGTTTACTTTAACCGCCAGCGGGAAATACGATTTGTAGTTTCGTTCAAAAGACAGGTAGTTATAAGTTACCTGTTGAACCCATTTGCCGGTAAGCAGGAAAAAAACCAGCCCGGCGAGGCTATCCCAATACCCTGCTGAATGGTTAACGAAGGTCTCGAAACTACTGCGTACAAACAAGGCGGTAATACCCAGCGCAATAGGAATATCTACGCTTAACACATGGGTTTTGTTCCGGATATTCTCTTTGATAGACACAATGGCACCTTTCAGGTAATCTGAAGCCCCAAAGAAAAACACCGGCAACGATAACAGAAAGTTGAGATACAGAAAAAACCTCTGATACGTGGCATCCACCAGGTTGTTTAAATCAAGCCGGAAATACTCCGGAAAACTCAACAGCATGATATTACCCATGCAAAAGCCCACCACCCCTATCTGCATAATCAGGCGGCGTTGCACACGGTTTTGCCCGGGCTGATGCTCAGCGCTTTGCAGGTTTATCAGTGGCTCATACCCCAGTGTTGCCAGTAGTTCCACTATGGTTTTCAGGCTTACTTTGGCTGGGTCATAGCTAAGCGACAGCTCCTTTTTCAGAAAATTGAGCCGGGCTGTAAATACCCCGTCCTGAATTTTGTTGAAGTTTTCTAACAACCATACGCAAGAACTGCAATGAATGGCCGGAACAAAAAGTGTAACCTTATGAATGGTCTCGCTGCTGAAATCAAGCAATTGCGCCTGAATTTTGTCGTCGGCCAGATAATCAAACCTGCCCTTAAAGTTAGCCGCTTTCAGGCTAACCCCGGCATGCTGGTTAAGGTCATAATAAGAACAAAGATTATTGTCTTGCAGTATCTCATAAACTGTTTTACAGCCATGACAACAAAAGTGTTTGTCTTCCAACACAATCGGGCTGTCGGCACAATCTTCACCACAATGGTAGCACGTTGTTTTTGTTTCGTTCAGTGTCATAGCTGTATCGTTTATCAGACTACATATAGTTCAGGTCGTTGTTCAGTTTCAGCTTCACAATTTTAAGTTTGTTCAGCAGCAGAATAATTGGGTACGTAGGGTCAAACTCATGCCATTTTACGCCGAAGTTCGCCCTACCGCCCAATTTATGATGGTTGTTGTGGTAAGATTCGCCCATCATCAGAAAATCAAAGGGCAACAGATTTCTTGCGGTGTCGTTCACCTTAAAGTTGGTGTAGCCATATTTATGTGCAAACCAGTTAATAATAACCCCGTGCACCGGGCCCATCAGGTAATGGATCGGCAACAACAGATACTCCCAGGCACTGGTTGCAAAATACATATAAAACAAGGTATACAATACCCCCCAGCCTATTCTCGACACCCAGGCGTCACCCAGGCGCTCCATAAACATCCAGTTAGGTACACCTTTCTTAAACTTGGGCTCAATGTTGGCTTTGTCGTTCAGAATATCGTTATAGTAATTTTTGGTTTTCCACATCATGTGAAACAAGTTATCTGAGTAGCTCGGCGAATGCGGGTCTTGCTCGGTGTCGGCATAAGCATGGTGCAGGCGGTGCATAATACCGTAAGCTTTAGGGCTGAGAAACGACGACCCCTGTGTTACATACGTAACCACGTAGAAAAACCTCTCCCAACCCTTCGTCATCGTAAACATCTGGTGGGCAGCATAGCGGTGTAAAAAGAAAGTTTGTGAAAACAATGATAGGTACCAGTGGGCCAGGAAAAAAATTAAGATTGCCATTAAGAATTGTGGTTATTTTAAAGCCCAAAATTAGGTATCGTTCCAAACCACAATTATGACCAAACGCCAATAAAAAAACTGATAGATATCATTTTTTTTAGAAGCCGATTCAAAATCTGAATCCAGAAATTTTGCTAAACGGTAGAAAACATTATTTTTGTAGTACTAATGTTCAATTAAACTTATTACTGGTTTTTAAACCATTCAACACATGAAAAACCTTAAACTTTTTTCTGGCTGCTTTACCGGCTTTGGTCGCAGCCTTTGCCTGCCTGCATTTTTACAGCACAAACATTTTATGATGGCTTAGCCAAAGTAAAAATTGACGGAGCGGCCTGTTGGCACTTTTATACTTATCTATTTTAATGCCTTATTAGTCTTCAGGCTATTGTACGCCTATTCGGCAGAGTAGGTTAGTTCAACTTACTATACCATTCCATAAACTAACAATGTTCAAAACTAACTTTTATGAAAACTCACTTCCGGTTTCTTTCATTTTTTATGGGTTTATGCGCAACTGTTTACGCCAAACAAGACTCAACCATTATAATAGTCGACAAAAAGAAAGCACATACGCCCATTTTTGTGCAATACAACGGCAATTTTGGTGGCTATAAGGTTTTAGAACTCAATGAAAATAAAACCGAAACCCTGGTAATTAAAGAACCTTACCCAATTAGATTGATATCAAACGACACCGACAAAAAGTACCGGTTCGGGCGTCAGCTATCTTTTGTAATATACCCCGGCGAAAAACTCTATCTATCTAAAAACAAAGACAATGTAACTTACATCAGAAGTCTTTCTGACAGCACCAGAAACAACGAACTTGATTTTTTCAACGAGTTCGAAAAAATATGTGGCCAGTTTGAGGGATTCGCCGTTATGCAAATACCTGTCAAAATTTCAGGAATAGCCAGATACAAACAGCTTGAAGCCAATTACAACAAAAGAATAGCTTTTTTAAATGAATACAGAAGCCGAAAACCAATACGAGACACCTATTACCAATACCTGAAAGCCCTTTTTCTGAACGATTACCTCGTTACCCTTGCTGCACCTTACTTTTCGCCATACGAACAAAAGCGATTACCGCAAAACAAGGAAATAACAGCCGCGTTCGAGAATAACTTCATTAGCAGCGACCAGTTCTTCTATGAATCCAGCTATCGGGCCGCTGTGCTGAGTTACGTATTGCTTAAGTCTGGCCAAGACCTTGAAAAAACCGGAACTGATTATAAGAAAATGGCAGAAATTGCCCTGAACACCTTATCAGGTCCTACGCTTGAGGCTGTTCTGCTAGACATCATCAACCTTAATAAACAGAACACCGATAAATCTATTAATCTTCGTATTGCAGAAAAACTGGCATCAATTGCCCAAAATCCATTCATTCGTTCTTTTGCAACTGATAACCTCCTGCCTTTTTATAAAACCACTCAACAAATAGGAAACAACCTGCCCTTGCTAAACGGTAAGTATGAAGCGGGCGAATTGAACGACATTTTCAAAAAATCGGGTAAGCGCTTTTACTATGTAGATTTCTGGGCCAGCTGGTGTGGGCCATGCCGGGCAGAAATGCCGGCCTCGCATAAACTGAAAGCAGAATATGCGCAGAAAGACATTGGTTTTGTTTATATCTCAACCGATGAAGACCCTAACGCCTGGAGCAACGCTATGCAACAATTGGGCATTGCCCCAGGCGAATCTTATCTATTGCCAAGCGGCAATGCTTCGGCAATTGCCAAAAGATTCAATATCAGCTCTATTCCCCGATATCTTCTCATTGATGCCCATGCACAGATAATATCTGACAATGCCCCAAGGCCATCTGACCCTGAAGTGAAGCGGATGTTTGATAAGCTCCTGAACAATTAATTTTTTGCCTGAAATCTATTCACTCATAATTTTAAAGCAATCATGAAAAACTTCATTTATCTTTTTGTTATTCTTTTTTACGGCCAAACTTTGGCCCAAACCACTGCCGACAATACACTCAGCAAAGCCAAAGCACTTATGAATGATTACCGTTTCGGCGAGGCCATTCAGATGCTGGCTGGCTGTAATACCCAACCCTGCCTGCTTGAAAAAGGCTTTTGCTATGCAAAAACCGGCGATTACAAACAAAGCGATACCTTCTACGGAAAAGTGCTGGTTGCCGATTCCAGCAATCGTACAGCCTTATTTCAGATTGCTAATAATGCCGAAAGCACTGGCAATTACAAGAAAGCAAAAACCTATTACACTAAGCTGTTAAAGGTAGATTCAACCAATGCTACGTACCTCAAACTACTGGGGGTGGTTTACACTAAACTAGGGAACGATTCGCTGGCCATGGTTTTACTTCGCAAAGCCATTTCGTTGAACGACCTTGATTGCGCAAACGAACTGGGCAAAGTATATATGCGCAGAAACATGACCAAAAATTGTCTTAATCTGGTAGAAAGACACCTGAAGTATGATTCTGCCTACCTGCCTTTGCATCAGCTGAAAGTTAAAGCGCTATATAAAGAGATGAAGTTTCAGGAGGTGATTCCGGCCATTCGAACCCTGATGGCTCTGGGAGACTCCAGCCTTGCTTATCAACGCATGCTGGGCTTTGCCTATTACCGAACCGACAGCACCAGACAATGCATAGAAGTATTAGAAAAATACACGCAAAAAGGCGAGCCGGAAGAAGGGATAGACTATTTTCTGGGGCTTGCCTATATGAAAGAAAACAATATGGCCAAAGCCAAAATACATTTCGAAAAAGCCATTGCCATGGGTGTATCAGAAAACATAGCCGATTATTATTATACCCTGGGCTATATAAACGAGAAAGAGAAAAACTATAGTGAAGCCATTGATGCCTATAATAACGCTTATCTGTTCGATGACCGCCCCTACCTGCTTTTTTTAATGGCCCGAACTTACGACTGGAAAAACGACAAAAACCACGCTGTTGAGTTCTATAATAAATACCTGTTGTCGTCAGACACCGTAAAGCAGTACAGGTCTGATGCCACCAAAAGGCTGGAGTATCTGAAAGCCAGATAGAATAAACACCTAAAACTTATTGATTCTGTTAATCGTATTAAAAACTACGCAGCAACGGAAATTTAAAAGAAAAAAAACCGAAAAATCACACTTTTCGGGTAAATTCTTTATTACTTTAAAGAGAAAAGTAAAATAGTGGCAGATAAATCTTTAAGGCAGTACATAAACAATTGCACATGTATAAAATACCATTGCTGGCAGTTCTATTGGCAGGTAAAAGTGTTTACCTACACAATAGAACTGTAGATATTGCGTCCAATATCATTCTGGCGTTCAAGTGTCCATTTGTTAGTAAATGCGGTATGTATCCAGGAGTTTCCCACTTTCCTGAAAACACTAATCTGTAACCCTAGTTTTTCCCAGAAATACTCTTCAATCTGCTCAATTGTCATATTCGGTGATATAATAAACACCGAAGGATTCTTCAGGCTTGAGATATCGTTCAGAGTATGGAAGGCGTCAGTGCTCATTTCATTTCCTCTATGATACACCTCTATCTTCAGAAAAGGGTAAATTTCGTTAAATGCCCTTGCTAACTGATTAACTGACATTTCCTTATCAACAACAATCTTCATGTATAGTATTTTTCAGCGTTAAATTTACTGTATTGCCAAAACCGGAACCTCGGCATCAAAAACCAGTCGACGGGTATTACCTGCAAAGAAAATCTTCTCAAGAAACCCATGATGCTTCGGAAACGTAATCAAAAGTTGAGCATTTCTGCTTTTAACAAAACTGTTAATGGTCTCAACCTGATTTTTACCAGTCACTGTCTGAAACGTATGCGGCACATTCTTCAGTAACTCACGCAAGCTTAATTCTGCTTTTTTAATATCTTCTATTGGTAATGCCGGTGTATTGGGGGCTACATAAATTACATCAACCACGGTGTCAAGGTCTCTTAAAAAATAAATAGCTTTTCCTAATACGGCGGCATCTATGGGTTTGCTCAGGTCAACCCCCATCACGGCATTTTCAAAATGCTTAATTGTGTAGTTGGGCGGTAAAACCAGCATTGGTATTTTCAATGAATCAATCATTTCGGTGGCCGCACTACCAAAAAAACCAGCGCCAAGCGGAGAGTCCCCCACGCTACTCATCACAATCAGGTCAACTTCAAATTCTTTAGTTGCGGTTTTAATGGTATCAATTACAGAACCGTGCCTGTAACAAACCTCTATTTCTAGTGGCTGATTAACCCTGGCCATCACTCTTTTTTTTAAATCACTCAGTTTTTTGGCACTAATTCTTTTCACTTCATCAATAGGCAGCCCGTAATTATCATCATAGGTATTCAAAAAACGGTATGCATGAAACAATACCAGGCGCGCCTGCTGCTTTATTGCTATATTTGCAGCCAGATGTGCAGCCTTATTGCCTGCCCTTGAAAAATCGGTAGCCAGTAGTATAGTTTTCATAATGCGGAATCTGGATAGTTTCATTGCAACAAAATTCTATATTTTTCGGGCCATTGAATATGAGTTTCATCATAAGTAGCTATGATAAACTCAAAAAAAAAACATTTGGGCGGTTTCAGAAAACTGATATTTGTCATATTTTTAGCTTACAAAACTTCTCTTCTTTGCTGATGAAAAACAACCCAGGTACGAGGTCAACAGTTGCGGAAATGGATATATTACACCAGTCGGAGGCTATTTTCTTGTTTGCCACTGAAGGAATTTTAATAGCGGATAAGCAAGGGAAAATTGTAAGAGTAAACCCAAGCGGTGCGGCAATGTTTGGGTACGAGCCTGAAGAACTGGAGAACCTGTCTATTGAAGATCTGATTCCCGGCAGATTCCGCCATACCCATACCGAACACCGCAGAGCATTTAACGAGCATCCACATGCGCGCTCGATGGGCAGCGGCATGGATTTGTACGCCCGCCGTAAAGATGGCAGTGAGTTTCCGGTTGAAATCAGCCTCAGCCCTTATCACAACAGCAAAGGCGCGTATGTGATAGCCTTTGTTATTGACATTACCATTCGTAAAAAAGCCGAAAACAGATTGGTTTCTTATAAAAACGAACTGGAAGTGGAGGTGGAAGAACGCACGCTTGTATTAAAAGAGGCCATTCAGAAACTGGAAAAAACCAAAGATGAACTTGATAAAGCACTAAAGCGCGAGCAGGAACTGAACCTGATGAAATCCAGGTTTATTACACTTGCCTCTCATGAATTCCGCACACCATTGGCTACAGTTTTGTCGTCATTATCACTGGTTGAAAAATACGCCGACCTTGACGAGAACGAAAAACGCGACAAGCACATTAGTCGCATCAAATCGTCGGTACGAATGCTGACCGAAATTCTGAATGATTTTCTATCGCTCAATAAACTGGAAGAAGGCAAAGTAATTGTATCGCCTGAAACATTTGACATCAGCGAGCTGATTGACGAAATTTGCCAGCAGATGCAGGGCATTGCAAAAAAAGGGCAAAAGATATTGTACGACTGCATTTCAGGAGACGACTCGCACCAGGTAAGAATCGACCCCAAGATCATCAAAAACATTTTAATAAACCTTGTTTCTAACGCCATCAAGTTTTCGCCTGAGGGCGCACAAGTGTTTGTAAGCGTACGCCTGGACGAAAACAGCGTAACGCTTCGGGTACAAGATGAAGGCATTGGTATACCGGAGGCTGAGAAAAAACACCTGTTTGAGCGGTTTTACAGAATGAGCAACGCCGGCGAAATACAGGGTACTGGCTTAGGCCTCAGCATCGTGAATCAGTACGTAAATCTGTTAAAAGGAAAAATTGATTACTCAAGCCAGGAAAACAAAGGCACTGAATTTGTTATTACCCTACCAAGACAATTATAAGCGAAAAGCTATGAAAAAAATATTATTAATTGAAGACAACGCTGAAATAAGAGAAAACACATCTGAAATACTTGAACTGGACGGATATGAAGTTCTGACAGCCGAGAATGGAAAAGTTGGGGTTGACATTGCCATAAAAGAACAACCAGACCTGATTATTTGCGATATCATGATGCCTGTGCTTGATGGCTACGGTGTTTTGCATTTACTATCAAAGCAAGAAAAAACAGCCTCAATACCGTTTATTTTTCTTACTGCCAAAGCAGAACGCTCTGATTTACGAAAAGGAATGGATATGGGCGCCGATGACTACATCACTAAACCTTTTGACGATGTAGAACTGCTTAGCGCCATTGAAAGCCGCCTCAGAAAAAAAGAATTATCTAAAAAGCAATACGCGCAGGATATAACCGGCCTTGACCAGCTCATTGCCGATGCCAACGGGGAACAGGAGTTAAAGAAACTGACTGAAAACCGCGAGATAAGATACTTTAAGAAAAAAACTGAAATTTACAGAGAGGGAGACTTCCCCCTTTATCTGTATTATGTACTGAAAGGCAAGCTGAAAGCCTTTAAAACTAATGATGATGGCAAAGAGTTTATTGTAAACCTCTACCATCCCGGCGACTTTGTTGGTTACGTTGACCTGATTCAGGAAACCAATTTTACCGATACCATTGAAACCCTGGAAGACTCAGAAATTTGCCTGATACCCAAAAAAGACTTTAACAACCTTTTATTACAAAACCCGCAGGTGGCACAGAAGTTTATTCAGCTGCTCTCAAAAAACATCAAAGACAACGAAAGCAGCTTGTTAAAACTGGCCTATAATTCGGTGCGTAAACGTGTTTCTGAGGCATTGCTCAAGTTTTTTCCAGACAACCAGGCGTCTATGAAAATCAGCCGTGAAGACCTGGCCAGCGCCGCAGGAACCTCTCTGGAAACGGCCATTCGCACCTTGTCTGACTTTAAAGACGAGAAACTGGTAGAAATTGAATCAGGCAAAATAACGATTGTTAATCCCGAAAAACTAAAAAAACTCAGAAACTAGCAAATATGACCGCTATCATATTTCTTTTTTTGTAAGGCATCTACCTTTGTTTACAAAAAAAAGATGAGATGATACAGTCAGCACTTATTGAAAAATACAACACTTCTGCACCGCGATATACCAGTTATCCGACAGTTCCTTATTGGGACAACAGCAATTTTACCGAAGCCCAATGGAAAGAAAGCTTCATAAAAAGCTATAAAAATCAGAAGAAACTAAGTCTATATATTCATCTTCCATTTTGCGAAAGCCTATGCACTTTTTGTGCCTGCCATAAACGCATTACGCTCAATCATCAGTTTGAGGTTCCTTATATTGAGGCCGTTCTGAAAGAATGGAACCTGTACCGCAATCTGCTGAGAGAAGCACCTCTCATTGAAGAAATTCACCTGGGCGGTGGTACACCCAGCTTTTTCTCTGCCGAAAACCTGAAAGAACTCATTGAAGGCATCTTATCGGGTTCTAAAGTAAGCCCAACGGCAGAATTCAGTTTTGAAGGCCACCCCAACAATACCAGCGAAACCCACCTGCAAACCTTGTATGATTTAGGTTTCCGGAGGGTTAGTTTCGGTGTGCAAGACTACGACCACACCGTACAGGTAGCTATTAACCGCCTGCAACCATTCGAAAACGTAAAGAAAGTAACCGAACTGGCTCGCAAGATAGGCTATACCTCTATCAGCCATGACCTCGTTTTTGGCCTTCCTTTTCAAAATGTAGAGCAGTTTGAAAAAACCATCAGAAAAACCCTGGAGCTTGCCCCAGACCGCCTTTCTTTATACTCATACGCCCATGTGCCCTGGTTAAAAGGTAACGGCCAGAGAGGTTTTGATGAAAACAACCTGCCCAGCGCTACAACTAAACGCCAGCTATATGAACTGGGCCGTGCCATCTTTGAAGAAAACGGCTACCACGAAATAGGCATGGATCACTTTGCCCTGCCAAGCGACTCGCTTTTTAAAGCCGGAGAAGAAGGTTTACTTAACCGCAACTTTATGGGTTATACGACCACACAGTCTAAATGCATGTTGGGCCTGGGCGTATCAGCCATCAGTGATAGCTGGACAGCCCTTTCGCAAAACACCAAAAGTCTTGATGAGTACATACATCTGACAAAAAACAACATTTTTCCATTGCTCAGAGGCCACATTCAGACAGATGAAGATATGCTCTGGAGAAACTACATACAAAACCTGATGTGCCGCTTTGAAACTGAGTTTTCGTTCGATGATTTAGACCAACACCAGATAGAACAATTGCTGGCATTGAAAAACGATGGCATTATACTTTTAGAAGATAATAAAGTTAAAGTAACTGCAGAAGGCAAAACGTTTATCAGAAACGTATGCACTGTTTTTGATAAGTACATCAGCAGTGCGGGCCAGCCACTAAACAAAACATTTTCAAAGGCCATCTGATGATTTAATTCACAGACATTTATTTATTGAATCAGGAATCTGAAACATAAACATAAAATTAAAGCCGGACTTCTCAGAAGCCCGGCTTTAATTTTATATTCCCATTTAATATTCTCAGTACTTATAAACACGTTTCGTAACCTGTTTATCGGCAGTACGGATACTGATTGTATAAGTACCCTCTACAAAGTTACTCAAATCAAGGATATGCTCTTTCTGACGGGCATCAATCTTGGTTTTAATAACTTCTCTGTTCATTTTATCAATTACCGTTATCACAACAGCGTTATTCTGCATAGCTTCAGGTATAACCAATTTAACCGCGTCATTAGTTGGGTTAGGATAAACCACCCAGTTGTCAGCAGTACTTGTTGACACCGCCGCCACGGCTACTACAGCTGCAGAAGCTGCCGGTGTTGTTACAGAGGCCACATCTGAATAGTCTGAGTTACCTTTATTGTTAACGGCTTTCACACGGTACCAGAATTTCTTATTGGCAGTTACTGTTGAGTCAGTAAAGGTAGTAGTATTACGGCCCAGTGTAACTAAACCAGTAAACGCAGTACCATCTACCGAACGCTCCACAACAAAGTTCTCTTCTTTGTTTGAGTCATCACCCCATTTCAAAGCTACTTTAGTAGCAGAGCTGGCAGTTGCTTTCAAAGCGTAAGGTTTGTTTGGTGCCATGGTATAAACTGTTTCTACAGAAGAAACACTTGAATAACTTGATTCACCATATTGGTTGGTAGACTTTACTCTGAAATAATAAGTTACACCTTCTTCAATCGGTATACTCAGTACATCAGTTTTATTGGCAAGTACCTTCATAATGGTAAGGTCAATAGTAAAGGTGTTATCTTGAGCTCTTTCAAGAACGAAGAATTCTTCATCGTTTGAATTATCAACCCATTTAACTTTTATATTATTGTAACCAAGATTATCAACGCTCTTTTCAGACTCTAAACCTGATGGCGCCGTTGGAGGTCCTAAGGTTAATAGAGATACTATATTTGAATAAGGTGATGGGCCCTGATCATTAGATGCCATTACTTTATACCAGTAAGTTACTTTAGGTAAAGTAGTGTTATCTGTATATGAAGTATCTGATGGCGCAAGAGTAGCTAATTGAGTATAACCTTCACCAGCACCTGTTGCCGAACGATACACCATAATTTGTTTTGGTATTTCATAAGGACCAAACGTTGGGTTTTTCCAGGTTAAATCTACTCTGTTAGGCGTAATGCTTTTACCTTTCAGACCTAGCGGCGCAGGAGGACCCACTCTCGCCGGGGTAGTAACTTTCAATGGAATTGAAGCCTCACCTAATCCACCTCTGTTTCTGCCTCTTACACGGTAGTAATAAGTGGTACCTTCCCATGCATCAAGGTCATTATAGAAAGGTGCGTAAAAGGGCACACCGGTGGCAATAATAGACCAATCTGTATTATTTACTGAACGTTCAACCTGGAAATCCCAAACGATTGGATCGCGGTTTGTCCATTCAAGACGAACCTCATTCAAAGTCTGATAGGGCGAAATCAACAGAATTGGAGCTTGCGGAGGATAAGGCAATGTAAAGAAAACCGGTCCGAAAGTTGCAGTAGGTGAAAACCCTGTTCTATTCCAGGATGCTACCTGATACTGGACTTTGGAATTTTGCATTAAGGTATTATCAACATAGGTAACATTATATTCTTTACCTGTACTATCAGGGGTATTTATAAAGGCCACGTCAGTCCATGGGCCGTCATTCATACTACGTTTAATGATAAACTTGTTTTCGTTATCAGAAACATCCTTGAAAACAATGGTTGCAGTAGTTTGTGTCCAGCCATCGGCTACACCTACTATGCTCGGCGCTACTGGTAATTCCTGCATGGTGGTTACTGCAAAAAGCGGCGACCAGCAAGAATATCTGTGAAGGCTGTCGTTCGGTACACCCGTACGGATAGAATCTGTTGCACAGGTAGCAAAGCGTGTGTGCGCATACAGTGTATCTTTGGCTGCACGTACTGAAAACCAGTATTTCTTATTGGGGATAAGACCATTAAAATGGTAGGCACCATACGTTGTGAAAGCCTCAGTTGTGAAATAGTTAAAGTTCACGCCGTCGGTTGAGAAAGCAATCTGATACTTAACAGATTCAGTATTATTTGTTTTCCAACCCACATCCAGTTGAGACCCCGAACCAGGTACAAATGTCTTAACCAAATTAGTTGAAGTATTCAAAGGATTTACTGAATCGGCAACCGCAGGAGCACTTCCTGAAAATTCTCTACCTTTTGCCTCAACGTTCCAAAAAGCAAACATCAACAATAATAGAGATAGAAAGTAATTTTTTCTCATAGCCAAACTATTTTAGTTTTAGTATAAATGGGAGGATTTTCTTTGACGTAAATATATAATAATTTATTGATTTAAGTCTAATTGTTACCGGCGAAAATTATTTTACGGTTGGGAATTGTTTCAAGCCTTTGAAACAAACCATACCGTTATCACCCGAATGCCTGCCAATATAATAGCAGTTACCCTCAAATGAAAAAATTATTAAATTTTACCTGACTGCAATAACTGATATTTCAACGTTTACATCTTTAGGTAAACGGGCCACCTGCACCGTTTCTCTGGCTGGCGGATCTGCCTTAAAGTAGCTGCCGTAGACTTCATTGATAACGGCGAAATCGTCCATATTCTTAAGAAAAATGCTTGATTTTACTATATTCGTGTAGTCCATTCCGGCTTCTGCCAGAATATGCCCGATGTTCTCCATAATCTTTGCAGCTTCTGCACGCACGTCTCCTGCTGCTGCCAGCTCAAGGGCTATCTGCCCCGACATATACAAGGTGTCTCCTGCCAGCACTGCCTGGCTGTATGGCCCTATGGCAGCGGGCGCTTTCTCAGTAAAAATAATCTGTTTCATATAGTCAATTTTAATTTCAGACCAGATAAATACCGTCTTCTTCTATTCTAATTAATCGTTGTTTATACAGGCTTCCTATTGCTTTTTTAAAGGTTTTCTTGCTCATCTCAAGCTGATACATCACATAGTTGGCATCGCTCTTGTCTGTCAGGTCCAGAAACCCGTCGCTGGCTTTCAACTTTTCCAAAATCCGCTCTGCATTGGGTTCTACGTTGGCATACCCTTGTTTTTGCAGGCTTACATCAATACGGCTGTCTTCTCTTAGCTGCTTAATAAAGCCTTTCACCTTACTACCCAGTTTTATACGCTGAAAAACCTCATTTTCATAAATAAGGCCTTTGTATTTCTGGTTAATAACCACATTCAGGCCCAGGTTGGTTTCTTCAAAAACCAGCAGGTCTACTTCCTGCCCTTCTTCCAGTTCAATGTTTTCTTTTTCAAAAAACCGGTTTACCTTACACGAACCCACCAGTCTTTCGGTGTCTTCATCCAGATAAACATAAACGGCGCTCCAGTCGCCTACCTCCAGCTTTCTATTCTGCTCTTTAAAGGGCACAAACAGGTCTTTTTCAAGACCCCAGTCCAGAAATGCCCCGATGCCTGTAACAGCCATTACCTGTAAATAGGCAAATTCGTTGAGTTTTACTTTGGGCTCAAGTGTAGTGGCAATAATACGATCTTCAGAATCCTTATAAATAAACACCTCAATGTCATCGCCCACAATCACATCATCCGGAATATATTTTTTCGGAAGCAAAACATCGTTGCCGTCCTTATCTCCCAGATACATTCCTACACTTGTACCTCTCAGAATCCTTAAAGTATTTTTAACACCTAAATTGAGCATGTATATGTTGCTTAGTTAAATGCGCGCGCCACAATCAGTTCTTTAATGGTGCGGGCATCATCTTTTGTAAAGTTCTCTACAATAATTTCCTGCTCTCTGGCACGGGCTTTAATTCTGATAGTTGCAAAAAACACGCCTGAGTCAATCTCAACACCGGCTATGTCGTTATAAAAAACAAAACTCTCGCTGCTGCTAAGAACCTTTTTTTCCTTAAAAGTAACCCCCTTTTCGCTGAAAACAACTTCGTCAGGCAGCAAAGGGTTTCTAAAACTACTGGCCGTAAAGCGTTCATTCATGGTATTGGATCGTTTAAATAGTAGCCAGACACCCGGTTTAAAACGGCACGTAAACTACTTTTTTGGTTTCAAAAAACTCTTCCTCAAAATAATCAGACAAGTTATAGAGCTTATATTTACCACCAAACTCTGCCAGCTCTTCATCAAGGTCTCCCCCTTTCAGGTACAAAATCCCGTTTCTTAATTCATTAAACTGGTTTCGGGTTACTTTGTTCTGCACCCAGCCATAAAAGGGTTTAAGCCTTGTTACAGCTCTGCTTACAATAAAATCAAAATCGCTGGCCACGTTTTCGGCTCTTTCGTGCTGGGCTGTCAGATTTTTCAGGCCCAGTGCCGCGGCTACCTCGGTAACCACTTTTATTTTTTTCCCGATTGAATCTACCAGATGAAACTGGCAGTCAGGGAATAAAATAGCCAAAGGAATACCCGGAAAGCCTCCTCCTGTACCAACATCCAGAATTTCGGTACCGGGCTTAAACTGAATCACTTTGGCAATGCCCAGCGAATGCAGAATGTGTTTTTCGTACAGGTTTTCAATGTCTTGTCTCGATATTACATTTATCTGGCTGTTCCAGAAAGTGTATAGGTCCTGTAATTGTTCAAACTGAGCTCTTTGAGAGTCAGTGATTTTAGGAAAATATCTGGTTATTAAAGTTATGTCTGAGGGCATGGCAAAAGGCAATTAGAAAAAGTTTTCTTATCTCCACTTAATTTTTTTAGGGTTCGAGAAAACAGTAACAACACCGAAGATTAAATAATATACCGCGTATAGCAAGTCATAATATGGTATCTTAAATGAGCGGATGGTGTAACTGAGCTTTTTATTTATTCTGGCCAGCACAATCCATCTAACCAATAACCAGTAAAAAAACACTCCGGCTATCAGGCGCATCCAGTCAGAAAAAAGGTAAAAGTCCTGATAATTATATTTTTCAAGCCATTCTGCGGGTATTCTAGACCACTCAGGCGCTACAAACCAATCAGGCTTAAGCAATATTACAGGCACAAGCATAAACCAGCAAAGCATGTGGCTCATAGCTATGAGGCCAAGTAATAGTTTATCTCTGAGCTTATAGCGTTTGCCAACTGATAAGTGCCTGCGCTTTTGTTGAATCCACGAACTCCATGTCTTTTTAGGCTCCGAAACCATCTGGGCTTCTTCGCTTACACAAACGGCAACATTCCGTTTGTCAGACACCTCATTTACAAACAAATCGTCATCGCCGCTTAATAAGCCATGATGGCTCGCAAACCCGTTACTTGCCCAGAATAAATCTTTTCTGTACATCAGGTTTCTGCCAACACCCATGTAGGGTATTCCGGCAAGGGCAAAAGAAAGGTATTGAAGGGCGGTCTGAAAAGTCTCGTAACGAATAAGCGAATTAAGTCCTGAGCTGTCGTAACTGTAAGGAGAAAACCCAAGTACAATTTTTTTATCACCTGTCATTTGTGCCACCATCAGATCAATCCAGCGGTTGCTGGTTGGGCGGCAGTCGGCATCTGTCAGCAGAATTATTTCTTTCGATGCCTTCTTGATACCCATCGTTACAGCAAATTTCTTGGCTGTAAAGTGCGAAGGCAAAGACTCAATTCTTACAAAATTAACTTTTGAATACACCCCCTCATTGAAAAGCAGATAGTCGTAAGTACCGTCATGAGAGCGGTCATCGGCCACAATCACCTCAAAGTCCGGATACTCTTGTGCTTCAAGCAATGGCAGTAATTCTTTCAGATTCTCCAGTTCGTTCCAGGCAGCTACAACAATTGACACACCGGGTTTGCCGATTTCATTAGTTTCGGGTTCTGTATCAACGTGTGAAGCCAGACGTGTAAACACCCCAAGAATGAAAACGAGTTGGACAACAACAGCCGAGAAAAAGAGAATCGGTAGTAAATACTGCCAAAACACCATGAATCAAGAGTTTAGGTTTTAAAGTATGCAAAGATACAAATTCTTTAATTGAACAGTTTCTTAGCTAAAAATAAATAAATCAAATACGATTTCACTCTTAAGCTCTTAATAAACAGGGTAAATAGCAGTTTTTAGTCGAACAAAGGCCAGTTGGCGCCTAAAAAGAAAGTGCGTCTCATACCAGGATACACCGACCCCACAAAATATCCCTGTGCCGGGAAACCCTGATTGGCATGAGCAAACTTAAGAAAAACGCGAACCTTACTTATTTTAAGATTGGCGAACAAGTCTACTACCGGATACCCCCAGGCTTTTCGTCCGGTGGCGGCATCCTGCAGGTAAAACTGACGGTTAAGAGGCATGTAGTTGTCTGCCAGATACGCCGAACGATAATAAATATCCGCACCCAGATTGATATGCAGTTTTTTGGCATAAACAAAGTCGTGCGTAATGGTGGTATTGTTGGCAATAACAGGCATACGCACAATATCTTTTTTATCGGTAGCAGCCAGGTAAATCTGGTTGGCAATGGTTAACCGTTTCCAGCGGTACTCCAGTCCAAGGCCTGCTCTGGCTATATATACAGGCGCCGACAGTTGCTGCACCTGCGCGTTTTTGTCATAATACAGGTAGTTATCTACCAAAGATAAATAGGCCGCCGGCGACACCGTTAATCTTTTAGACCCGATGGCAGTGGAAGCATAGAAGTTGGAGGAATTCTGATTTAAAAGCCGGGTTGAACCGGTGCTTAAGGCAGTGCTGCTGGCCCTGTACCAGTTTCCGTCGTTATTAATGAGATATTCATCCAGAATGGTAGCAGGTATAGAAAGAATAGTTACGCCGGCCTTCAAACGAGGGCCGATATATTCTGACTTGATACGTACATTCAGGTTGCTTTGCACATTACCAAACTCAATTTCAGCATAGGCACGTTTCAGGCTGTCAGGAAAAAAGTAATTCGCCCACGCACCTGTAATTATCTCATGGTTGTATTTGTGCCTGAAAGTGGCATACCCATTCAGATTATCGTTAAAATCAGACGTCAGATTGTATAGCCGGTGTCGCAAATGCAGCCGGTATGAAAACCCACGATAAATGCCCTTGATGCCGACCTTGTTTTCTATCAGCCTGTATCTTAATGCTAAAGCCAGGGTGTCTTTAATAGCACTGAGGGCATCTGCATTGGTTGGCAGTAATTGTCGGTAATAGGTACGTTTATTAATGGTATCAGCTTTGAAACTGTAATCATGATAATAATCGGTTCGATGCTGGTAATCAATGGTATGATACACCTGAAACCCATTTGAAAGCTGGTATTGCTGATAAATATGAAATTCGTTGCGCCAGTCGCGGGCTACGCCGCTGGTTATTCTGGGCAGGTAACTCCGGTAATTACCCAGGTCTCCAACCTCTACATAGCCTATGCTGTCTACAAGCGGCTTTATGCCTCCCTGCTCAACTGGTGCATGATTAAAATGGTTGTAAGAGCCTAAAACGGTGTACCTGCCATCTTTTGACTCATAATTAACACTTACCAGGGCAGCCCAGCTATCTACCAGCCTGTCTTCACGGGAGGTGGGGGCTCCGTATTGTTTAGAGGTAGTAAGGCGTTTAACATCAAAAGTAGCATTTAGCCTGGGCTTTATATTCTGCGAATGCGTGAAATCAAGGTAGAGCATTCCCCCGCCCGACTGCGCGTAGTGCATGTTAGTATAAGGCGACTTGGTATTGTAATATTTGGCCTTGCGGGCATCAAAGGCATAAAAGCCGTAGGTATTAAAACCCAGTTGCTTGCCAATTTCTTCTGCCGGCTGAAAATACAAGGGTTTAATGGCGGAGCCAATCAGGCCCAGGTCCTGATACAGCCAGCCGCTACGCAGATTCCTGTCGAAAGACAAATGGAAACCCTCAACCGTTGAATCAGGATTATAGTATGTCTTACGGTTATTAAGGATATCTTCTTCCAGTACAAAGCGGGTGGTTTTCAGGCCGTAAATCTGCCTGGTTGAATCATCCAGGATTTGAGCATGGCAAAGGCCGTAGAAAAAAGTCAATAAAACAGTGGAGTATATCTTTTTTAAGCTCATGTGCCGCCAATTACTATAAAATCGATGCAATTTACGGCAAATCTTCGGATTTTAGACAAGCCCACTCTTAATAGTTCTTAAAATTGATGATTGTTTGTTCTGCCAAACTTTCAGCAGGTAAAAAACGTTATTACCAATAGAGTATCTTAACCCATTCAGATTGCCATGCCCGGTTTCCGTTTTTCAGAATTTAAGCCCGATATGAAGGGCAATACCAAATTTGAGCAGCTGCTCAATATTTTTCAGCAATTGCTGCTAATAACCGCCGGAGACGTTAGCCAGGCGCTAAGTTATATGAGCGACCTGGACCGCCAGTATCAACTAACTGACGACACATACGGTATGGCTGATTTTATTGAAGACCTGAAACAAAAAGGTTACATAACAGAAGAGAATCAGGAAGGGCAGCAATACCGCATGACAGCTAAAAGCGAGCAGGGAATAAGGAAGCAGTCTTTAGAAGAGATTTTCGGCAAACTGAAAAGAACAAAGTCGAGCGGCAGCCATCATACCCCCTACACCGGCACAGGCGACGAGATGAGCAGCGATGTAAGAGCATTTCAGTTCGGCGATTCGCTTGAGCAAATCAGCATGACAGAATCTCTTAAAAACGCGCAGATTAATAGTGGCATTGATGATTTTATGTTGCTGGAAAGCGACCTGGAAGTGGTAGACAGGGAGTCGAAAATACAGACCTCAACCGTTTTGATGATAGATATTTCTCACTCTATGATTCTTTATGGTGAAGACCGCATTACCCCTGCCAAAAAAGTAGCGCTGGCATTGGCGGAGTTAATCAGAACCAAATATCCAAAAGATACCCTTGATATTTTAGTATTTGGCAACGATGCCTGGCAGATACAGCTGAAAGATATACCGTACCTGGAAGTAGGCCCGTATCATACCAACACCGTTGCAGGCCTTGAACTGGCCATGGATTTGCTGCGCCGCAGAAAAACCAAAAACAAGCAGGTGTTTATGATTACCGACGGCAAACCTACCTGCCTGAAAGAGGGAATTAAATACTACAAAAACAGCTTTGGCCTTGACCGCAAAATTGTAAACAAAACCCTTACCCTGGCCGCACAGGCTCGCCGGATGGATATTCCGGTTACTACTTTTATGATCGCCTCAGACCCCTACCTTAAACAGTTTGTGCAACAGTTTACCGAGGTAAATAATGGCAGGGCTTATTACAGTAACCTGAACGGGTTGGGTGGTTTTGTACTGGAGGATTTCCAGAGAAACCGCCGCAAAAAACTAAAATAGAGGATTTTTGCCTTTTCTTATCTATTTTAGGCCTTTGTTTATAAATTGAATTGATAGAATGAGAACAAAAGAACGCTATAAAGCGCTGGTTTCTTACTTTACAGAACATTACCCGACGGCCGAAACCGAACTGCATTACAGCAACCCTTATGAATTACTGGTAGCCGTTATACTATCTGCCCAATGTACCGACAAACGTATTAATATGATAACCCCCAGGTTGTTTGAGCGATACCCTACACCTGAGAGCCTTGCCGTTTCAACAGCAGACGAAGTGTTTGAGTACATCAGAACCGTAAGCTACCCTAACAACAAAAGTAAGCATCTGGTAGGTATGGCGCGTATATTGGTAAACGAGTTTAACTCTGAAGTACCCAATACCATTGAAGCCCTGCAAAAAATGCCGGGCGTGGGGCGCAAAACAGCCAATGTAATTGTGTCGGTTATTTATAACCAACCTGCAATAGCGGTTGACACGCACGTGTTCAGGGTGTCGCACCGGTTAGGGCTGGTACCTAAAACCTCCAAAACGCCTTTAATGGTTGAAAAAGAACTGGTCAAGTATCTGCCGGAAGAAAAAATTGCCGTTGCCCACCACTGGCTTATTCTGCATGGCCGGTACATTTGCATTGCAAGAACACCCAAATGCGGTGAGTGCGACCTGAAGAGTTTTTGCAGGGCATACGAAACCGGAGATTTCAAGACCCCATCGCTTTAAGAAAGAAATACCTGATATTAGCCAATGGAAATTAAAAAACTGATTCAGACTTTTGCCCATCATGGCAAAGTTGAATGGATTAGCTATCGTCCCGGGCCTACTTCCAGAAAACCACTGGTAGTTGCAGACAGCATTGAAGTAACGGAAAAACAGGGCATTGTGGGCGACAGATACAGGGGGACGTCGCGCAAGAGACAGGTAACGCTGATACAGGCCGAACACATAAACGCCGTAGCCGGATTGCTGCAAAAAGAGCGCATTGACCCGGCTCTGCTGCGCCGAAACATTGTGGTATCGGGCATTAATCTGCTGGCCTTTAACGATGCCGCTTTTCAGATTGGCGAAGCAATTCTGCAAATGACAGGCTATTGCCATCCCTGCAGCCAGATGGAAGAAGCCCTGGGAACCGGCGGGTACAATGCCATGAGAGGCCACGGCGGCATAACCTGTATGGTAGTAAAAGGCGGAAGAATAAAAACAGGCGACCAAGTAAAACCATTGCCTGGGTTCAGCCCCCTGCTTTTTTAGCTTTATAACCCTCTTTCAACAAAAAGGCCAGAATTTTATCCCGGTGGTCTCCCTGAATCAGAATTTCTCCGTCTTTGGCCGTACCACCGCTGCCACAAAGATTCTGTAGCTTCTTTTTTAAGGCTTGCAGGTCATCATCTTTGGCTATCACGCCATCTATCCGGCTTACTACTTTATTACCGCCTTTTCTGTCAAGCCAGATTTTCAGATTCTGTTGTTGCGGTGCCAGTGTCTCCGGCTCTTCATCTTCGCCAAAGTTAAAGGTAAAGTCAGGGTCTGTCGAGTACACCACCCCTTCTCTTTGTTTCTTGTTTTTCATGTCATTACCAGCAGACTTTTCTGCTTAATAGATATCGTTAATTCGTCTGTTCCCAGTTGGCGGGGTTCTCCGTCAAAATGAATCAGTAATCGGTCTTTACCTTTTAACCTGAACAAGGTGCTACGGTAGCTTTCAGTAAAGGCCGACTCATGTATGGTTTGATTGAACAAGCTGTTTACCATGCCCGGCACCCCCCACAAAGGCATAGGGTTAATGAGGGTGCAGTCAATAAAACCGTCGTCTATTTGTGCAATGGGGGCTATATATGCGTTATTGCCAAATTGCCTGGCATTACCGAAAGTGATACTGAACACCTCATATTCATTTCCTCCAAAATGGCAGGCCACTGGCTTATAAGACCAGAACTCGCTAAACCCCGCTTTTACATAATTCATCAACCCCCTGCCTTTCATTCCGGCAAATACATAAGCGCATTGGGCATCAAAGCCCAGCCCGGCCGTGCAAAAAAATGGCATTTCGTTGGCATAGCAGGTGTCAATGGCTCTTAAAGAAGCATTATTCAATTGCTGAATAGCTTTTGCGGCATTCATTGAAATGCGCAACTCCCGAGCCAGCCCATTACCAGAACCCATAGGCAAAATACCCAGGGCTGATGAGCTGCCAACCAATGCCTTTGCGGTTTCGTTCACGGTGCCGTCGCCTCCCATAGCCACTATATAGGGCACCTCCTTAGCAGCAGCTTCGGCAGCTATATCGGTAGCATGACCAGCCGCACGGGTCTCAATAATACGGTGCTTATATCTTTGTTTATCTAAAAGGCTTTCAATCAGATTCACCACCTTCTGATGGTTCTTCACCCTACCCGAAAACGGGTTAACCACAAACCAGATTTCCTGCCTGTTCACAATTATTAAAATAAATTTATATTTTAGTGCAAATATAGTAACAAGGGCAGCAAAATGTCTGCCAAGTATCTAACATTATAAAAACTACTCAACCAAAGGTATGAAAACAATTATTGCAGCTCTGTTTTGCCTTCTACTGTCGTTACAGGTATCGGCACAAAATCAAAAAAATCGTCAGGAAGTTTTAAAGGTGCTGAGCCGCCAGAATGAAAACTGGAACAAAGGAGACATCAGGGCTTTTATGGAAGATTACTGGAAGTCTGACTCGCTGATGTTTATCGGAAAAAACGGGGTAATATATGGCTGGAAAGCAACGCTGGAGCGCTATAACAAAACATACCCCGACCTGGCTACCATGGGTAAACTGAAGTTTGATATTCAGAAAACTGAGTTTTACTCACCCACAACCTGCTGGGTGTTGGGCAAATTTCATCTTACACGCCCTGAGAAAGGAGATGCAGAAGGTTATTTTACGCTGATAATGAAAAAAATCAAAGGAAAATGGCTTATTGTATCAGACCACACCAGTTAATCAGCCGGCTTTCATAAATTTAGAAACTGTATCCAGAAAAATTTCTTTTCTGCGGCGCGAAAGGCTCACCTGGTGGTCTTCCTGTAGTTTCACCAGCAGCCCTTCGTGTATCTGGTAACCCGTTACAAAGTTTAAATTAACCATGTACGATTTATGGGTGCGGAAAAAATCATAGCAACTGAAACGCTTTTCCAGTTCTTTCAGCGTTTTTGACACCAGCAGTTTTTCGCCGTCCTGCAAAAACACTTCTGTATAGTTTACATCTGCTTTCAGGTAAAGAACCTGTGCCGGATTTACCTTCTTTTTTCCTGCCAGTTTTATTGAGGCATTTTTGTGTAGATTTGTTTCCATAGTTATTGAGATTTTTAGCTTTTTATCTTAAAGACTCCTAATTTCTCTCAATAGTTGTAACAAAACCAATAAAATTATTAAAATAATCAAGATACCACCGCTTAATTATTTTTGGTGGTATCTTTAGGCGGAAACGTAATCACATCCTGCTGAATGGTGTTGGTTGTGTCGGGGTTGATATCTAAAGAATCAGACTCCAGAATACCGCCAATATCACCTCCGCAATTCTGATATTTCTTGTTGATTGTTACTCTTGGTTTTGGAAATGGCCCCGGCACATACCCCAGTTTTCTGTCGGTATAAACGCTTTGCATAAACTTACCGAAAATAGGAAGCGCAGAACGAGAGCCCTCACCCATACGCGAACGGAAATGGATACTTCGGTCGTCGCCTCCTACCCACACGCCGCAAACCAGGTCTTTGGTAAAGCCCATATACCAGGCGTCTGAATAGTTAGAGGTTGTTCCGGTTTTTCCGCCTGCCTGCCCGCCGTTGGCAAACAAGGCACTGCTGTATTCCCATAAGCCCTGCGATGTTCCCCCCGGCTCTTCTATACCACCGCGTAGCATATATTGCATCAGAAATCCTGACTCCGGGCTTATTACCTCACGTTTCTTTATTTCGGTTTCAAAGATAACCTTGCCCTTTGCATCTTCTATTTTAGCTACCAGGGTAGGCTCAACGTATTCGCCGCCGTTGGCAAAAACACCATAGGCAGCAACCAGTTCATATAATGACACGTCTGACGACCCAAGCCCGATAGAGGCCACAGGGTCTAGCGGGGTGGTAATACCCAGCTTGCGGGCGTAAGAAACCACCGTTGATGGTTTTACTTCGTCGGTAAGTTTGGCGGCTATTGAGTTAATTGACTTGGCCATCGCTCGTCGCAGAGTCATACTGGCATAAGTAAACACGCCGTCCGCATTTCTGGGAGCCCAGGTTTTGGGTTCGCCTTTTTCAATCCATTCTTTTTTAAACGGTTCATCAATGCGTCTATCGCAAGGCGACAGATTCAGCGGCCCATCAATGGCCGATACATACACAAATGGCTTAAAGGTTGACCCCGGCTGGCGACGCCCCTGCCGAACGTGGTCATATTTAAAATAATTATAATCTATGCCACCAACCCAGGCTTTAATATAACCATTGTAAGGGTCCATGGCCATCATGCCAGTCTGTAAAAACCGTTTATAGTGCACAATTGAGTCAATAGGGCTCATGAGCATATCTTCTTCTGACGCACCCTCTTTACCCCACACAAAAACCTTGGTCATTTTTTTCTTTTCATACATATAGTAATGAATCGAGTCGGCATTATTACCGAATTTCTGAACCAGACGTTTGTAAATTGGTGTTCGTTTGGCTACCGTATCTATATAACCCGGAATCTCCTGCCCGTTCTCATATATCCAGGGGTTTTTACCTTTCCACTCAGTATCAAAAATCTTTTGTAAACGACGCATGTGGCTAGAGACCGCATTTTCGGCGTAGTCTTGCATGCGTGAGTCAATAGTGGTATATATCTTCAGGCCATCTTTGTACAAATCCAGGTCTATTTCATTATTTTTGGCCCAGTTTTCAATATATCTGGCAAGGGCGGTTTTAAAATAATTCCCACGGCTGTCGGCATCAATTTCTGTGTCTACCACCAGCTTAATATCTGTTTTGCTCAGTTCGTCGGCTTCTTTCTTACTTAATGCTCCGTTATTGGCCATTAACTGCAAAACCGTATTGCGGCGTTTTAAAGCATTTTTTGGATTTCTGATCGGGTTATACAAAGTAGTACCTTTTTGCAGCCCCACCAGCACGGCTGCTTCTTCGGCTGTAAGCTTATCCGGCTCTTTACTGAAATACGTACGGGCGGCAGTTCTGATACCATAAGCATTATTTCCGTAGTCGACAGTATTCAGATACATCGTCAGAATTTCTCCTTTCGTAAATCGTCTTTCAAGCCTTATGGCCGTAAACCACTCTTTGGTTTTGTACACAATGGTGCGCAACACAGGCACATAATACAGCAAACCGCGCATTTCGCTGCGGCGTGTATTATATAGGTTTTTGGCCAATTGCTGTGATACCGTACTACCACCCCCACGCTCGCCACCGCTAAAGATACCAACGGCTACACCGCCCATCGACCGTAAGTCGATACCTGAGTGTTCAAAAAAACGTTTGTCTTCGGTGGCAATAAGGGCTTTAAACAACCAAGGCGACATCTGTGCGCTATCAACTGTCTGCCGGTTTTCGGTGTAGAATTTGCCGAGTTCAACGCCATCGCTTGAATAAATAGTAGAAGACTGCGCAATTTTGGGGTTAGTCAGCTGCTCTATACTGGGCATACCGCCACACAACCACAAAAAATTGGTTTCAATACAGAACCAGTAAAACAGCACAAACAGCACAACTCGGGCCGTAATTTTATAAATACGCTTGATAACCAAAAAGTACTGACCCTCCTGGTCAAATTTTGACTGAAACGCGCTTTTCAGGTCATCAATTACTTTATAAAAAGTAGCTACAACCCATTCAATTCGTTTTTCACCAAATATTTTGCTCAATAAACGATAAACCTGATCTAACAACCATCCCCAGGAATCGCTGATTTTTGCTGCTGCGTCTGTCAAAAATTGCCTGTCAAGGCGTTTTCTATTTTTTTCTTCCATATTTAAATATTTCGCCGAAAACCCAACAAATAACTAAATTCTGATGCAAATAATCAAACAAACCGAAAAGGTTTTTTAGATACTTAACCATTTAGTAAAAAAGCATGGTTATTTATGTATTTAAGCCGAAGCAATTACAACAAAGCCAGGCGCATGCTTGTTAAAGATGTGTATATCCACATAAAACTTATCAATTATTATGAATCTGATACCTGCCGACAAACCGCTTGAAAAAGAATTGCTGCCGCTGTTTACACAATCTATCTCATTTCAGATGCCTGCTACCGGGAAAGACTTTCTGGTAAAGGTTATTCCGTGGCTGCTTGTGCTTATGATACCCATCTATATTATCAGTATAGGCCTTAATTCCATTGGCAGCCTTTTCAGCGCTTTCTCTGCTCATTTGCTGGCCTCATTAGCCATGCTGTTTGTTTGCCTTGGCCTTATTTGCAATCTGTTATCGCTTAGCGGTATGTTTAAAAGGCAGCGTCAGGGCTGGGTTTACAACTATTATGCTTTTCTGTTTTCTCTGGCTGCAGATTTATTCTATCTGCAATTTATTGAGGCCATTCTCAGTTTTTTGTTTTTCGGGTATCTGCTTTTTCAGATACGCAGTTATTATAAATAAGTACAGAAGGGTTTTCAATTATGCCTTACGTCTGAATCCATTAAGAATTCTTATTGGATTCTTTATTTTTTGTGCCTTTCATGAATGAATAAGTCCATTTATATATATTTCTTTATTACTTTTGAATTGACCATTATTTTTGAGCCACTAAACCAAATAAACCAACCGTGAATAACATTTTAGAAGTACACAATGTTGTGAAACGCTATGCCCAGCACACGGCTCTCAACGATGTAAGCATTAATGTTCCGAAAGGCGTAATCTTTGGCTTGCTAGGGCCCAACGGAGCCGGAAAGACCTCACTGATACGTATTATTAATCAGATTACTGCTCCCGACGAAGGGTATGTGTTGTTTGACGGACAGAAACTCCATCCTGAACACATCAAGCAAATCGGGTACCTGCCGGAAGAACGCGGGCTTTACAAAAAAATGAAAGTCGGCGAGCAACTGCTGTATCTGGCACAGCTTAAGGGTTTGTCTGAAAAGCACGCCATGGAAAAGCTGAAAGAGTGGTTCATTAAGTTTGACATCAAGACCTGGTGGACAAAAAACGTAGAAGACCTCTCAAAAGGTATGCAGCAGAAAATTCAGTTTGTGGCTACTGTGCTGCACGAACCGCAGTTGATTATTCTCGACGAACCTTTCTCCGGTTTTGACCCCATCAACGCCAATCTCATAAAAGACGAGATTCTTGAACTGAAAAAGAAAGGCACTACCATTATATTTTCAACTCACCGCATGGAATCGGTTGAAGAACTCTGCGACAACGTAGCGCTTATCAATAAATCGCACAAGGTTTTAGACGGGCCCAAGAAAGAAATCAAAGAACAGTTTAAAACCCATACGTATAATGTTGAGTATACGGGCGACCTTACCAATCTGTTTGAAGACTTTGAAGTTTTAGAGACACAGACCATTGAAGACAACTACAAGAAGTCTACGTTAAAACTAAAACCTGAAGTACCTGTTAACAAGCTGGTAAGACAACTGATAGACAACGTAGAACTGCGCACCTTTGGCGAGAACATACCAAGCATGAACGATATCTTCATTGCTGCCGTGAACGAGATTCCGCAATAAACCATCTGGCCGATTTTGTTTTAAATCAAAAAGCACAAACAACTATGAAGAATATTTTCCTGGTTCTGAAAAGAGAATACCTGACAAGAGTCCGCAAGAAGTCATTCATTGTTATGACCATCCTTGGCCCGCTGTTGATAGCCGCCTTCTACGGCATTATCGGCTGGACGGCCATGTCGTCAATCAGCCTTAAAAAAATTGAGGTAATTGACCAGAGCAATCTGTTCAAAGAAAAATTTAAGAATTCAGAAGAACTGAATTATACCTTTTCGGCAGAGGCGCTGGAAAATGCAAAAAAAAGCTTTGCCAAAAGTGGCTATGATGCCCTTGTTTTTATACCCAACGACATCATGACTAACCCCAAGGGCGTAAAGATTTTTTCAGAAAAGAGTCTTTCAATTGAGCTGCAAAGGGGTATTGAAAAGAATATTGAGCGTGAAATAGAAACGATTAAACTAACCGAAGCCGGTATTACGCAAAAAGTGCTGGAAGATGCCAAAATGAACGTAAGCAGCGAGACCATCAGCCTGAGTGCCGAGGGAGAAAAAAGCAACAGCTCGGTGGCTGCAACTGTAATTGGCTATGTTTGTGCCTTTTTGATATACATTACCGTTTTTATTTTTGGAGTGCAGGTAATGCGTAGCGTAATGGAAGAAAAAACCAGCCGTATTGTTGAGGTGATAATCTCTTCTATTAAACCATTTGAATTGATGATGGGTAAAATTATAGGTGTGGCGCTGGTGGGTCTTACTCAGTTTGCACTCTGGATTCTGCTCACGTTTGCCATCACAACCGCTGTAACTTCATTGTTCGGCGAGAAGTTTTCAGCCTCGCCCGAACAACGTCTGGAACAGGTTAAAAAGATGCCACAGGCACAAGAAATAGAAAAACAGGTTGTAAAAGAAACAAACGGTGGCAGCCCTTATGTAAAAATAATGAATGCCATTCAAACGCTTCCCTGGGTTACAATTCTGGTTTGTTTTATTTTCTACTTCCTGGGCGGATACCTCATGTACAGTGCTTTGTTTGGCGCTATCGGTTCGGCAGTAGATAGCGAGACGGACGTCCAGCAGTTTATGTTCCCTATTACCATGCCTATTATATTCTCTATTGCCATAGCCCAGTTTGTAATACGTGAACCTGATGGAGCCCTGGCATTCTGGACCTCCATGATTCCGTTCACCTCACCAATTATTATGATGGTTCGTATACCATTCGGCGTACCAACCTGGCAGATCATCCTGTCAATGGTTATTCTGAGCGCGGGCTTTATTGGCACCACCTGGCTGGCTGGCCGTATTTACCGTGTAGGTATTCTGATGTTTGGCAAAAAACCAACATTTAAAGAAATTGGTAAATGGATATTTTATAAAGGTTAAGATGGATTCAATACCTATATTACTTGAATTGAATATCCAATTAGGGATGCTATAGCAGTAGAAAAAGGAAGATTAACGAGTTTTTGATATCCCGTAGGGATACCATATAAGTAGAAAAACGAGCATTAACGAGTTGTTTAATATCCCGTAGGGATGGTATATTAATATACCGTCCCTGCGGGACTTTTTTTGTTACCAATATTGATATTTCTACTGATATATTATCCCTACGGAATATTTTTTGTATTCTTAAACCAGTTACAACCCCAATAAAAAATTAGGGTTTAAACATATTGCTGCATACTTCGCTTTGTCTTCTTCAGCACACACCCCGGGGAAATCTCCACTATGCCCCACCATATCTGTCATCACCTGAAAATGCAAATGTGGCGGCCAATCGCCGTTATCAGGGTAATTACCTATTTCGCCAATCTTTTCATCAGCAGTTATGGGCTTACCTTCATAAAGATTTTCTAACGAGCTTAAAGAAAGATGCCCGTAGAGTGTAAACAATGGCTTACCCTCATATTCATGTTCCAGAATAATCGTCGGCCCGTAGTCGCCAAACCCGGCATTATTTTTAAAGCTGTGCACCTGGCCATTTAGTGGCGCATAAACAGGGGTACCGGCTTTAGCCCAAAGGTCTACCCCCAGATGTATATTTCTTGGCACCTCACCAGACTTCATAAAATGGCTGCTGCGCCGGTAAATAACCCGGTTTTCCATATAACCGCCTATTCCCATTTGTGCTCCGGCCGCATAAATACGGTTGAAAACATAATCAGAAAAACCGGCTGTATTTACCAGATCAAGGGTGGCTAAGTCGGTATTGGCGGCTGTGAAATCGAGCCTGACGAACGAGTCGATACGTAATACTTTAGACATGGGCGTTTCAATCAGAATAGAATTGCAATGATAACGCTTAAAAACAAAAAATGCTTTATTAAGCACGTTTTGCTCAATAAAAAGCGCTTTTGAAATAAAAATAGCTAAAAAATAGCGTCCTTTGCAGTTGTTTAGAATTACCCCATGAACAATCCCTATATATCACTTCTGCGCACCGCCTGGAAGTACGCCCGTCAGGAAAAGAAAAAGTACGTTTTCATATATAGCCTTTTTGTAATGGCCAATGTAATGAATGCGCTTAACCCACTGCTATACGGTTGGTTTATTGACAGTATTCAGAAAGACAGCTCTAAAATATGGAACAACGTTTTGTTGTATGCCGGGTTGTTTTTGTTTTTGAAACTGTTGGAGTGGAGTTTTCATGGGCCCGCCCGCATTATGGAGCGAGACCTGGCCTTTAGCCTGAGCCGTAATTTTCTGGAAGAACTCTACCACCAGACCCTGCATTTACCTATCCGCTGGCACCAGGACAACCACAGTGGCTCTACCATTAGCCGAATCAGAAAAGCATACGATGCCCTGAAACACTTCTTTCAGGATGGATTCATGTTTCTGCATGCCATATTCAAGTTTGTGTTTTCTTTTGGCGCCATGCTTTACTTTTCTCCGCTTTTTGGGGGTGTCGGGGTTCTGTTGGGTATTATCACTATCTGGGTAATTTTTAAATTTGACAAACCATTCATTAAAGCGCTTGACGAAACCAATGAGAAAGAGCACGTGGTATCGTCGACACTTTTTGATAGTCTTTCCAATATTATTACCGTTATTACCCTGCGCCTTGAAAAACGAATGGAAAACAGCCTGATGAAAAAGGTTTTTGAAGTACTGCCTCCATTCAGGCGCAATGTACGTATCAACGAGTGGAAATGGTTTGTGGCCGACACACTGGTAACGCTCATTTACTGCGTTATTGCAGTGGGGTACGTTTACCAGCACTATACACCCGGCCAGCCTTTTTATATTGGCGGTTTGGTAACTTTATTAGGCTATGTTATTCAGTTTACCAGCGTTTTTCATGATGTAGCCTGGCAATACACCAACATTGTGCAGTATAACACCGATGTACAGACCGCCCGAACCATAGGTGCGGCCTATACAACACACCATAGGCCGGATGACGAAAACTCATTACCAGCCGACTGGAAAAAAATAACAATTGAAGGCCTTAATTTCTCTCATAATGAAGTTTACGAAGCCAACAAAGTTGCTCACAGCCTGCATAATCTGAATATCAGCATTGAGCGAGGCAAAAAGATAGCTTTTATTGGTGAAAGCGGCAGCGGTAAAAGTACCTTGCTGAAATTGCTGAGAGGATTGTATGACTCAGAACCCGATGTAAAGGTTTCTGTTGACGGGGTGGAAACTGATTCGCTGGCTATAATTTCTGATACCATTACGCTGTTTCCGCAAGAACCGGAAATTTTTGAGAATACCATTGCCTATAACATTACGCTGGGGCTGCCGTTTGAAACCGAAGAAATAATGAAGGTAAGTGAAACGGCCCACTTTAAGGAAGTAATTCAGCAACTGCCCCGGGGGTTGGAATCTAGCATTCAGGAAAAAGGTGTGAACCTGTCTGGCGGACAAAAACAGCGGCTGGCACTGGCTCGGGGTGTGCTGGCGGCGCGTCTGAGCGAAATAGTGCTGCTAGACGAGCCAACCAGTAGCGTTGACCCCAAAACAGAAGTGCAGATTTATAACAAACTATTTAAGGAATTCAAAGACAAGGCCGTTTTGTCGTCATTACACCGCCTTCACCTGCTTACCAGGTTTGACTACGTATATATTTTACAGAATGGCCGCATTGCAGACGAAGGAACTTTTACCCACCTGAAAGAGCACAGCACAATTTTTCAGGAACTTTGGAAACACCAGGAACACCTGCAAACCAGAGAAGATAATCAATAAGCCATTACTTTTTCAGTTCGGCATAACCTATGGTGTGTATAATTACGGCACCATCTTTTGCGCGCTTACCGTAACTGTTTATGGCCAGCTGGTCTTTTAAAACACTTATTTCGCTTATATCATTGTGGTTTATTCTGGCCAGTTCGTCTTTATTTGTTACTTTGCCATCCAGAACAAACAAAACATCTTTGTCTGATTCAAGCCCGCTTAACTTCAGTTGGCCTGAATTGTCTCTGGCTGGTAAACTAAACACCATTTTCATATCCGGCTTTGCCTCAGTTACAAAACTAATTGGCATGGTAAATATTACATTAACAGGTTTGCCATTTACTTTGCCGGGTTTCCAGCGGGGCATTTGCGATATCACCCTGATTGCCTCTTCTTCACAACCATAGCCAACGCCTTTCAGCACTTTAAAGTCGCTGATGGTGCCATCAGTATGCACCACAAATTTAATAAAAACTTTACCGGAAACATTCTTGCGCTGGGCTTCAATAGGATAACGGAGATTACCAGATATAAACTCATACATGGCTTTTAAACCACCGGGATATTCAGGATGCTCATCTACAACATCAAAAATCTGGTCATAGGTTAAAACTGTGGTTGTTTGGGGCTTACTTATTTCTACTTCTGCAAGGGCAATATTGGCAAGAGCTTTTTCTTTCAATACAACATCAATTACATTTTTAGCTGCTACAGGCACAACCACTGTTTCAAAACCTGCCATACTAAACTGTAGTGTATCGTTTTCAGCCACGTTGATTCTGTATTTCCCCTCTGCATCGGTAATGGTTCCGTGGCTGGCGTTAACAACCAAAACACTTACACCGGGTAACCCCACGCCGCCTGACTTTGAAATTACCTTGCCGCTCACTTCTATATTTTTGGTTTCTGTAATAACTATCTGAGGCGTTGCCAGTGGGTTTAAGTTTACACTGCTATTTTTAAGACCCGAGAAATTTACTTCTACAATTTCAAGCATTTCATTTTTGGCAATAGTAGCCGAAGACAACACAAGCATAAGAATAAACAAAGGCACAGACATACCGTATTTCAACAACATAATCTTGCGAGAGCGTGGCTTACTAAGCATCTGTATCCGGCGTTTTAGCGTTGAGTGCGTAAAAAAACGATTGGTGAGGTAATCGGGCTGCAAGCCAAACTCTTGCGTAAAAAGCAGCAGGGCGTAGTCGGCCTTTGATGATTCGCTTAGAGACGCAATCTCATCAGCAATAAACTCGTGTATATGCTTAATATCTCTTTTATATAAGTACACCACAGGGTTGAACCAGTTCAGAATAGCGATAATCTCAAAAAGCATTACATCGGCCGAATGAAGCTGCTGCATGTGTACGTGTTCATGCGCCAGAATGGTATCTCGTTTTTTCAGGGTTTCGTCAACAAAGCTGTAGCCAAAAAACGAAAACGCCGTAAATTTCTCAAAATCCTTGTTACGCAGCACAACTATCAGCTGCATGAGTGTTACCAATAGCCTTACCGTAAAAAGACTGATACCGGCAATATAGAGTATCTTTAGTACATCGCCCCATGTAAAATTTATTCCGTCAGCCGGATGAATACCAATCACTGAGGGGTTGTACAAGTTATAAAAAACCAAATTGATTTCTCTGGTTATAAACCACGACTGCACATATTCGGAGTACCAAAGCGGAATGCCGAATGATAACAGCGCTGATAAAACCAGATAGAACCGGTTCAGGTTATGGAATGTTTCGCCAAAAAGTATTAGGCGATAAAAACCGTAAAAGAGAATAAAGTACAGATTAACCTGAACCAGATAAAATAAAAAATCCATTATTTTGATGTTTTTTCTCCTAATGCAAACATAATTGGCAAAACAAGAGAAGAACGGACAGCCGTATTACCGTTGCGGCCGGGTGTCCACCGGGGCATGGCCTTCACCACGCGGGTAACTTCTTCGTCGCAACCATAACCCAGACTTTTAACAATCTCGGTTTCGCTGATTCTTCCGTCTTCTTCCACAATTAATTTAATAAACACTTTCCCCTGAATATTCTTGTCGCGAGCGGCTTTAGGATATTTAAGATGGGTGCCCACAAACGCTAACAGACCTTTCATTCCTCCGGGGTATTCGGCAACTTGTTCTACCTGCGCAAGGGGTTCATTCTTTTGGGTTTGGGCAGAAAGACCTGTGGCAGAAAATACGCCAAGAGTTAAAATAAAAAATAGCTTTTTCATAAAATTTGTATAGTTGAACATTTGTTAATATTTAAATACTGTTATTGCCTTTCACCAGGCGCCCCTCATTCAGCCGTTAAAGCCTGACTTTTCCGGGTTGCGTTTTCGTTGGTCTGGGTTACCACAATTTTATTATGCTTACCTAGGGTTAACCTCATAAAAACTCTCGACTCTACCACCTGTTTTCTTTTTACGGCCGGAATCCAGTATGGCATGCCTTTCAATATGCTGCCAACCCTGCCGTTGTAATCTGCCCTGATGCCTTTATCAACCACTACATTGGTTATCTCGCCATCGGTGCCTACCGTAAAAGACGCATAAATGTCACCTTCCTTAGACGGTCCTTCCGGATATTTAAACTCTGTGGCAATGTAGTTTTCAAAGGCTTTGTTACCACCTTTGAACTCTGCCGGGGTCAGGTCAGAATCTTTTACTCTTCTTACATCTTGTGCCACCACAAAATAACCCATGCACACAATCAGCGGAATTAAAAAAATATACTTACCGGCTAACCAAATGGGGCTACGCTCCTTCATCATCATCTGAATCCGCTCTTTCAGCAGCGAATCCCTGAAAAAATCATTGCCCAGGTTACTGGCATTCACTCTGAAATTATACTCGAACAGAAACTGGGCATAAGGTACTTTTTCTTCTCCTTCCACTATGCTGTCGGCCAGAAACTCATGCAGTTTACGAAGCGAATTTTTATAAAGTATCAGAATAGGATTAAACCAGCAGAAAATCTGGGCGATTTCGATAAAGAAGATGTCCCAGCTATGGCCCTGGCTAATATGTACCTCTTCGTGGTCTGTAATAATGCCACGGTTATAAAAAACGTCGTCACGGTTGAGAATCAGAAAATTAAAAAACGAGTATGACGAATAAGATTTATTGGTACGCAAAAGCCAGTAATTTTGTCCGCTGCGGGTTTCAGGCTTGCCTATAGGCTCGCTTTCGCGTAGAAGTATATAAACACTCACCAGCGCCACAATAAACCTGAGACAAAAATAGGCTGCCCCAACCAGATAAAACACAGTAACCAGGTCCATCCAGTTAAAAGTAAAGGTTCGGGCTGTCTGAAAAACCGGCTGATATACCACCGCCTTTAGTGATTCGGTCGGTATTTCGTTAAGCGTATGTGGTAAAGGGGCATCAAAATTATAGGTATGTCTGACCTTCAGAACGGGCATCATGAAAGACGCCAGCACTGATAATAACAGATAAAATCTATTAGCCTGAAAAAAGGTATTTCTACGAAGAAAAACCCAATAAAAAGCAAAAAAAGCTGCCAATACCAGATTGACTTTCAGAAGGTAGATAAGTACGCTCATATAATGCCACGTTAAAAGTTATACATAAACACTATTTTTTTACCGTTTTTTATATTGTTTCGGGTTGAGGAGGCTTAATGCTTTTTCATTTTCTCAATCAGTTTCAGTATCTCGTCTGCTTCTTTCACATCAATCTTTTTTTCTCTCACAAAAAACGAGAACATTTCTTCTACCGAATTTTCAAAATATCCCTCCATCAGTTTTCCGGTGGCAAAAGATTTATATTCTTCTTTGCTTACCAATGAGTAATACTCGTGGGTTTTACCATAGGCCTTGTGGCCAATAAAACCCTTCTGCTCCAGAATACGCACAATGGTTGACACCGTGTTGTATGCCGGGCGAGGCTCAGGAAATTCTTCCAGAATATCTTTTACAAAGGCGGGTTCGCGATTCCATAATATTTGCATTACTTCCTCTTCCGCACGAGTCAATTCTCTGAGTTCCATCGTATTTTCTAATTGATTATGTTTTTTCGGCTTTCTCTGAAACAAATGTATAACTAATAATTTAGTTTCAAAACTATTTCGATAGTTTTTTTTCAAATAAACAAAAAAAATCCTGTGCCTGCCTAAGCAAACACAGGGTAATATAACTTAAAGGCTCAGGAAAATCAGTTACCCGGCCGTGGTCTTGCACCATTACCTTGTACTTTCGGGCCATCGTGCGGGGGTTCTTTCATCTCGTTGTGGCAAGATATACAACCCATTACCACCGGCTGGCGGAAGGTCTTCAGGCTGGCCAGTATCTCACGGTTCAGGCGGTTGGTCATGTCAAACATTTCGCGGGTCTGATTAAAATGGCGTGGTTTTTCAGAGGCAAAGTCGTTCAAATCATGGCAAAACTTGCAGGTAACACCCAAAGCATGGCCCCAGCTGTTCATGATACTTAGTACCTGCTCGGCCGATTTCCCTTTCAGCACCTTGATATTTTTAAAAACCGAGTCTGCCGCAACATTTTCTTTGCCACGGATAGAATCTTTGTAGGCTTTCAGGTATTTCTCGCGATCGGCCATCAATGTATCTTTCCATACAATGGCTTCACTGTCTTTTTTTGAGGTGGTACCAATGGTAACAAAAGACGAAATGCCGATAATGATAAACAAGACAGGAACAAGCAACTTCATAGGCTTATAATAGTTTAGAGTCGTAAAGATTAAAAAACGGCGGAATTTAAATAAAAACGGGCACTTATCAGGTGCCCGCCAGATTAAAATTTCTTTTTAAGGTAAGCTAAAGACATGCCATAGGCTTCTTTGGCAAGGGCCTCGTCATACTTGGGGTTACTTGGGTTGGCAAATCCGTGCACGCCGTTAAAGATTTTGTAAGTAAGGGTTTTACCGGCGGTTTTCATGTTGGCAGCAAACTCTTCAATTACTTCTTTAGAGATACGGGTTTCGGTAGCAAACAAACCCAGCACATCGCTGTTCAGGGTTTTCAGTTTTTCTACGTCTCTTACAGGCATGCCGTAATACATTACCGAGCCCACCGTTTGCTTACCGCCCAAAAGTGCCGACTGCAAAGACAAACTGCCTCCAAAACACCAGCCAACATTGGCAATTTTTGCATTTTTGCCAGCAAACGCTATCCCACCTTTCATGATGGCTTCCAGACGTGCCTCGTTGGTTTCAGACATAAACTTGCCCGCCTCTTGTGGGTTGGCAGTAACTTTGCCATCGTACATATCCAATGCCAATACGTTTACGTCTTCGCCCAGGTCTTTGTAGTAGGTGTCTGACTGGCGCTTGATGTAGTCGTTCAGGCCCCACCACTCCTGATACACCAGCAACCATTTGTTGCTTTTGCCTTTAGCTTTAATTAAATAGCCACGGGCTTCTTTGCCATCAGGTGTCTGAAAGGTAATGTCAGTACCGGTTGCCTGATAATTAATAGCCAGTGGTGCAGGATGCAGAGCCTGAAAAGCGGGGTCGAGCGCAAATTGTTTCATGCCATTTTCCGGGGCGGTATGGCATATTGTAATTTCTGAAGCAGGTGTGGTTTTTTCGGTATTTCCGAAAAAGAACAAACCCCACACTCCCAATAGAAACGCGTGCAATACAATGAAAGATTTAATCATGGTCAGAATAAAGTTTAGATTGATTTGATAACAGAACAGTTATTGAGCTTTTTTGTTAATTGTTTTTTGTCGTTGTCGGCAAATACAATTGCCAATATACATAATCGGCGATGTAAAACTAAAATGTGTAGATTAATTATGTGTTATTACATATAAATTGGCTAAAAAAATAGCCCCGCCATTGGCAGGGCCTTTCTTATTCTTTTATTCTAAGCAAAATTAAACCTTAAACATCTGCCGATACCTAGTTATCATCCTCTCATTTTGGCGTTCAAACCCACAAATAGAAGTACCAGCACACAAAAATAAAAAAATACTTAATGCGAAACAAGTAAAAGCAGCGAAATTTCGCTATAATACATTTCACTTAATACCCGGTCTGTTTCGCTAATCCGCCAGGCACATAAGCAACCGCCCCGCATCATTACAATTGTCTAAAGAATGAACCCTCTTACCCCTTTAGCAGAAGATTTTTGAACCGGTATAGATAAAATTTTCTAAATTGTGCGTTACTTACCATAAATTTGCGGATTAATTAAACTTGATTCATCAACTGACAACACATCTAAACTCTAAACTTAATGAACGATAAAACTTTATTCGGGCACCCCCGCGGGTTGTTTGTATTATTCTTTACCGAAATGTGGGAGCGTTTTTCTTATTACGGAATGCGCGCCATTCTTCTACTTTTTTTATTAGACAAAACCAGCGGCGGCCTGGGACTGAACGAGGGCGAAGGCGGCGCCACTTATGGCTTATACACTTTTTCGGTTTATTTACTTTCGTTACCCGGCGGGTGGCTGGCAGATAACGTGCTGGGCCAGCGCAAAGCAATATGGTATGGTGGCATAACCATTATGCTGGGGCATATTGTATTGGCGTTCCCGTCTTCACAAGCCGTGTTTTTTTTAGGTCTGGCTCTGGTTGCTATTGGCACCGGGCTTTTAAAACCCAATATCAGTTCTATTGTTAGTGAACTTTACCCCGAAGGTGGCGCCGTGCGAGATGCCGCCTTTTCTATTTTCTATATGGGTATTAACCTGGGGTCTTTTCTGGGCATTACCATCGTTGGGTATCTCGGACAAAAAGTTGGCTGGCATTATGGTTTCGGAGCAGCAGCGGTAGCCATGTTTCTGGGCTTGATTAACTACCGCGTTTTTGCTACCAGATACCTGCAAGACAAAGGGTTGTATCCGAAAGTTGCCAAAACCACTACCGAAACCGGAGCCCCGGTTAAACTACAACCCCTTAGCTGGATTCTACTGGCAGCTCTGGTAATATTTATTATAGCCATGCAGCTAAACGGTACCTTTGCCTGGGATAGCAAAAAGGGCGTTGCCACCTCAATGGGTGTAATATGCGTGGCTGTTGTACTGGTTTACTTTGCAAATCTGCTGTTTGCGTCAGGCCTCTCAAAAATAGAAATGAAAAGAGTGGTTATTCTGTTTATTCTTTTCTGGGGAGCAGTTTTATTCTGGGCAGGTTTTGAGCAACAAGGCTCATCATTACAGATTTTTGCCGACCGTTACTCCGAATTACCATTCGGTATGCCATCCAGTTGGTTTCAGAACTTCAACGCTTTCTTTATACTGCTTTTTGCACCAATGGTAGGCGGTATCTGGGTTTTTCTTGAAAAACGCAAAGCCAACCCGCCACTGCTTGTTAAATTTGCCATTGCGCTATTTCTGGTGGCAGTAGGTTACTATGTAATGGTTATAGGCGCCAAAGTTGCCGTTCAGGGCCTGAAAGCCTCTGCCTTTGTGCTTACTTTTACCTATGTGTTTCACACCATTGGCGAGCTTTGCCTCAGCCCCGTTGGCTTAAGTGCATACACCAAGCTGGCTCCAAAACAGTATTTAAGCCAGCTGATGGGCATCTGGTTTGTAGCCACTGCCTTAGGAAATTTATTTGCAGGCTTGTTTGCAGGTGGCTTTGACGAAGAAAACGTACAGCAAATGCCGCAGATGTTCATGAGCATCGTGTGGTTCTGTTTGATTGTTGGCGGTATCATTCTGGTATTACAAAAGCCATTGAAAAACTGGACAGGCGGCATAAAATAAAAAGTCTTTGCATTTTCCAATAAATCCCTTTTTTTTGCATTGATTCTATAAGAACGACAATCGTTTCCGGAGTAGAATCCTGAATGCAAACCTATACAAATGGCAAAATTTAGTACAAGTTCACGTGCAGATATTTTCACGCATATTGGTATCATCATTGCAATTTGTCTGATACTTTTCTTTAGCTTTTTCTTTCTGTATCTGCCCTGGAGCACCAACCACGGGCAGTCTATTACCGTGCCTGAACTGAAAGGAATGAGCCTGGAAGAAATGGAGAAATCGCTTGATGACCGTGACCTGGAATACGAAGTAAGCGACTGTACTTTTGTGGCAGGAGCCAAACCGCTGACTATACTGACGCAGTTTCCGAAGGCGGGTTCAAGCGTAAAAGAAGGCCGTAAAATATACCTTACCATTGTGTCAGAAACGGCGCCAATGGTTAAAATACCAGATATCATCAACAGGTCTTTATCAAGTGCTAAAAACCAGTTACTGAGCAATGGGCTGATAGCCGGAAACCCTGAATACATACCCGCGCTGGAAGGCAATTCGGTACTGAAAATAAAAGTAAACGGCAGAGAAGTAAAACCTGGCGATGCCGTACCTAAAGGCTCTAAGGTAGTACTGGTGGTAGGCGATGGCCTGGGCGACCAGATGGTTGAAGTACCCAATCTGATAGGTATGCTGGCAGACGAGGCCGAAATATTGGTTTCGGGCCAGAATCTGAACATTACCATTCATTATGTTGGCCCGGTTGATGGCACGCCAGATGGCACCATTGTGAAACAGCGGCCGGCCTCTGAAGGAAATAAAATCCGTATAGGTGATGTAATAGACGTAGAAGTAGCCGGAATGGACCCTAATTCGGTAATCCCTAATTAACAGTACCATTCTTGCCCGTAAATACAAAGCAGACCTGTATGCATTGCAGGTCTGCTTTTTTATTCGTAAAAGGCTAAACTACCTGATTTATAACTGCATTAAGCCTGTTTTTTTTCAAATTTCTTACCAGATAGAATTTAATTGTAGCAATTGTAGTTTTGCATTTAGCAACAATCCTTATTTTTGTAAAATCCGAAATAAAGAAATACCAATGGACAAGAATTATGACATTACCGCCGGGCAACTGAAAGAGCTGCTTGAAGGTGGCCAAGCCATCAACCTGATTGATGTTCGTGAAGATTATGAATACGAAGACGATAACCTGGGCGGCCAACTGATTCCGCTGGGTGAAATACCCGAAAGAATTGCAGAACTGGAAGCCCTGAAAGGCCAGCCGATTTATCTGCAATGCCGCAGCGGCGCCCGCAGTGGCAAGGCTAAAGCGTTTCTGATTGCGCAAGGCTTTGAAGATGTTCATAATGTTATTGGTGGCATTATGGCCTACCGCCAGCTAGAAAACTAAGCTTATGCTATCTGATTTCGGCATAATTCTGCTGTCATTTATATTTGCGGCACTGGCAGTAATGCTGGTTTTTGGCATTTCAAGGTTGCTTCGACCCAAAAGACCAACGGTTGAGAAACTGATGACCTACGAGTCAGGCGAAGACCCTATTGGCAATGCCAATATCCGCTTCAATGTCAGATACTACGTAGTGGCTTTGATTTTCATTTTGTTCGATGTAGAATTGGTTTTCCTGTTTCCATGGGCTACAGTTTTTGGTAATAAAGAACTGATTGAACAGACAAACGGACAGTGGGGATGGTTTACTTTAGCAGAAATGGTTATTTTCATTGCAGTGCTTGCTTTAGGGCTTGCTTATGTTTGGGCAAAAGGCCATCTTGAATGGGTACGCCCTGAGATGAAAGAACCCAGAATAGACAGCAAGGTACCAATGAGCATGTACGAAAACGTGAATAAAAAGTACGAAGAAAAATGAATTTCGAATCGCTTGAAAAAGACGCGCATATTAAAACCGGCGAGAGTGAAGTAATACTTACGTCGATTGATGAACTGGCCAACTGGGCAAGGGCCAATTCAATATGGCCTATGGGTTTCGGCCTGGCCTGTTGTGCCATTGAAATGATGGCCACCTATGCCTCAAGTTATGATCTGGAGCGATTCGGGGTTTTTCCCCGCAACTCTCCCCGTCAGTCAGACCTCATGATTATTTCAGGAACGGTAACCTTCAAAATGGCCGACCGCATCAGCCGTTTGTATGAACAAATGCCCGACCCTAAATATGTAATATCAATGGGTAGCTGCTCTAATTGCGGTGGTCCGTATTGGGAACACGGGTATCATGTAGTAAAAGGCGTCGACAGAGTTATACCGGTAGATGTGTACGTACCCGGCTGCCCACCCAGGCCAGAAGCCCTGATTGGTGGAATATTGAAACTGCAGGAGAAAATAAAGGGGCAGTCGCTGGCAGAATTGAAAAACTAAAAACAAAACACAATAGAGACCAGACGTGATGCGTGATTTTCATGCATCCCGTTTTTTTTGTTTTAGGGCGCACCTAAAACTTTAAGTAAAGAAAAAGTGTATATTGCACACGTATTATAAATACCTTTGAATCAACCGATTTTTAATGAGAACCATTATTTATTTCATTACAGCTATTTCTTTTTTTGTGCTGACCGCATGTACCAGAAGTGGCACAAAAGCATTAGAGCAGGGCAATTATTATGAGGCTGTGTTTCAGGCAACAGAAAAATTATCAAAAGATACAGATAACAAAAAAGCTTCTGCTGTATTGCCGGAAGCCTACAGGCATGCGCAACAAGAATTTTTAAGAGATATAGAACGCACCAAAGCGGCCAACCAGCAGTTCAGGTGGGAAGTGGTGCTCAATTACTACATCAGGCTTAATGACATGCAACGCGCCATAGACCGCTGCACCGCATGCCGCAGACTGGTGAATCCGCAAAGTTATTTCAGCGAGGAACAAAGCGCCCGTGAAAAAGCCGCAGCAGAACGCTATGCCCTTGCAACAGATTTATTAAACAGCCGCCCAATGAGCCGCGAAGCAGCCAGAGCTGCTTACAATCATCTGGAACGCATTACCACTTATGCGCCCAACTATAAAGATGCAGGGCAACGCATGGACGACGCCCTGAATGCCGCCTCTTACCATATAGTGCTGGAGCAACCGAAAATCAACTCTCGCCTGTTTCAATACAGTAATGAGTATTTTCAGGACAAAATTGAGGAATTTGTAAGAACCAACAGACGCATGAACCGCTTTGTGCAGTTTTACTCGCCTGATGAAGCCACCAAAATGCAACTCAAACTAGACCAGGTAGTAAGGCTTGAAATTGTAGATTTTGTAGTTGGGGAAACCAACCTGACCAACGACCGTGCCACCGTTACCAGCAAAGACAGCGTAAAAACCGGTGAAGCTACCATTAACGGCAAGAAAGTACCGGTTTACGGAAAAGTAACGGCACAACTTACGCGCGCTCGTAAGGTGGTGCGCTCAAGAGGTTTACTGGCTTTAGAAATTTTCGATTTTCAGACCAACAAAGTATTGTTACGAGAGGAGATTCCGGGAGAATATAACTGGGTAAATGAATGGGCGACCTTTAATGGAGATGAGCGCGCCCTGACACCCGCCGAAAGGGCATTGGCTGAACGCCGCGAGTTGATGCCACCGCCACCCCAACAATTGTTTATTGAGTTTACCAAACCCATTTATGACCAGGTAACCGGTAGAATCAGAAGATTTTATGATCGATATTAATACGCAGCAGGTGTATAACTGCGGTGTATTCCATTAAAATTTCAGTATTCATCTTAACGCTCAAAAACTATGTTTACCCGTCGAGACGCAATCAAATCTTTAGCTGTAGGTGGAGCGGCCACCTTGTTTTCGCCGCATACTTTGCTGGCCGGTACGGCTCCTAAAAAAGACAAACTGGGCATTGCCCTGGTGGGTCTGGGTTATTATAGCACCGACCTGCTGGCACCGGCTTTACAGATAACCGAAAAATGTTATCTGGCCGGAATCGTAACCGGAACCCCTGCCAAAGCAGAACAATGGAAAAAGAAATACAACATACCTGATAAAAACATTTATAATTATCAGAACTTCGATTCAATAGCCAATAACCCGGATATTGACGTAGTTTATGTGGTACTGCCCCCTAGTATGCACCGCGAATACGTAGTACGCGCCGCCAAAGCGGGTAAACACGTGTTTTGCGAAAAACCCATGGCAACCAGCGTTGCCGACTGCAAAGCAATGATAAAAGCCTGCCAGGATAATAAAGTGAGCCTGGCTATAGGCTACCGCTGCCAGCATGACCCCAACACCCAGGAGTTTATGCGCATTGGCCGTGAAAAAATATATGGTAAGCCACGCATGATTGCCTGCGGCGCAGGCTATGTAGACGGCCGTACCACCCATTGGAAACAGCAGAAAGCCCTTGGCGGAGGCTGTATGCCAGATATGGGCGTTTATGCCTTGCAAGGTGCCAGACTGGCAACCGGCGAAGAGCCCATCAGTGTTTCGGCGCAGGCTATTGTGCATAGGCCTGAAATCTACAAAGAGGTTGAAGAAACCATGCTGTTTCAATTGCAGTTTCCGAGTGGAGCCGTTGCAGCCTGCCATACCAGCTTTGGCATTCAGATGAACTACCTGCAGGTAAATTATGACAAGGGCTGGTTGAAAATGGAGCCTTTCTCTGCCTATAATGGTAATAAAGGCAGCCATTCGGGCGGAGTAATAGATTACCCCATCAAAAGCCAGCAGGCCAAACAGTTAGACGAAGATTGCCTTGCCTTAATGAATGGCACAAAACTGATTGCCCCCGGCGAAGAAGGGTTGAGAGATATAATTGTAGTTGAAGCAATTTATAAAGCAGCGCAATCTGGCGGAACAGTCAAGATTACAGCCTGACAATAAATATTTTATTTTTTAAAGCCACCTCTGCCGGGGTGGCTTTTTTGTTGGTCAAAAAATTCAATTTTTCATTCTTGCAACATTGTTACATATTTAGCTTAATCTAAATATATATTTAGCAATATTTTGAAATTTAATTTTATAGTTCTAATTTTGAATTATGTAATTTTGAAATTTTTGATTAGAACAATATGAGATTTTTTTATATACTTATTTTTTATTCACTTTTTTGCTGGATTACACCTGTTATGGCAGGCGAAATAAGAGGTACTGTGGTATCTAAAGACAAGCCTGTGAGTTTTGCCAGCATAACCATAGCCCGTACAACCGTAGGCGCCCAGGCCAATGAAGATGGCAAATTTGTAATATTGAATGCCCCAATGGGCAAACAAACGCTGCTGGTATCAAGTGTTGGATATAAAACAAAGACACTGACCGTTAATGTACCTGCCGATAAAGCCGTGAATCTGCTAATTGAAATTGAAGAAGAAAACGCACAACTGAATGAAGTAGTAGTAACCGGAACTATGAAAGAAACCGGCATAAATGATTCTCCGGCACCGATACAGATACTGAATCCTACGTTTTTCAGAAAAAACCCTACACCTAGTCTATTTGAATCACTTTCGATGGTCAATGGGGTTCGTCCGCAACTGAATTGTAATGTTTGCAACACCGGGGACATCCATATCAATGGCATGGAAGGTCCCTATACAATGGTGCTGATAGATGGCATGCCCATTGTTTCGGCCTTGTCAACAGTTTATGGGCTCAGTGGTATCCCCAATTCCATTGTTGAACGCATTGAGGTAATGAAAGGCCCCGCCTCTACCCTTTATGGTTCTGAGGCAGTTGGTGGGTTAATTAATGTTATAACCAAAAATCCGACAAAGGCACCTAAACTGAGTTTCGACTGGAACACGACCAGTTACCTGGAAAACAATTTCGATGCCGGCATCAAGGCAAAAGTCGGCAATGCTACAACGCTGTTTTCCGGCAACTATTTTGTATTTGGCAACAGAGTAGATATCAATCAGGATAATTTTACCGATGTTACGCTCCAGAACAGAGTATCGTTATTCAACAAGTGGTCATTTCAAAGACCGCAAAACAGGGCTTTTAATCTGGCTGCCCGCTATGTGTATGAAGACCGATTTGGCGGAGAAATGCAGTGGCAGAGAATAAACAGAGGCGGCAGTGAAGTTTACGGCGAGTCTATCTTTACTAAACGCTGGGAGCTGCTGGGTAATTATCAGCTGCCGTTCGACAAAGAAAAAGTTACGCTTAATTTCTCCATCAATCAGCACGACCAGAACTCGGTATATGGAACAACCGCCTATGTAGCCGTGCAAAAAATAGCTTTCGGGCAATTGCTTTGGGACAAAAAACTGCACAAAAACCATGACGCACTGTTCGGAGCAACGCTCCGAAATACGTTTTATGATGACAACACCGTAATTACCCAGACACCTGGCATTGGCAATGCGCCAGATAAAATATGGCTGCCGGGTATATTTGTGCAAGACGAAATTACGGCTGGCGCCAAAAACAAAATGCTGGTTGGCCTGCGCTACGACTATAACTCAAAACATGGCGGCATTTTCTCACCCCGTTTCAACTGGAAGTTTACGCCCGACAAAGACAATATTTTCAGATTAAGCCTTGGTAATGGCTACCGCGTGGTAAATCTCTTTTCAGAAGACCACGCCGCTCTGACAGGCTCACGCAAAGTAGTGATAAAAAATGAACTAAAACCTGAACGCTCTTACAATGCTAACCTCGACTACCATAAATTCTTTGCCTTAAGTAACGGTTATGGTAATATTCAGTTCAATACCTTCTATACCTATTTTGCCAATAAAATCATTGCCGATTACGACCAGGACCCGGAGTTGGTAGTGTACGACAACCTGAAAGGGCATGGTATTTCTAAAGGAATAGCACTGAATGGCGAATTCGCCTTTACCTCAGGCATTAAAGCATTTATTGGCGCAACGCTGATGGATGTGTACCGGATTGAAAAAGACGGCACTAAAATCAATCAGATTCAGACGCCCAACTTTACGGGCAATTATTCATTAAGCTATGCCTTAGAAAAAGCACAGCTAACAATAGATTTAACCGGCAATCTTTACAGCCCTATGCGCCTGCCGGTGGTTCGGGAATACGGCGACACCCGCCCCGAATACTCCCCCTGGTTCGGGCTGCATAACATACAACTGACCAAACGCCTGAAAAACGGTTTACAACTATACGGGGGTTTAAAAAACTTAACCAATTTTATACCTCAGCACCCGATTTTCAGAGCTGATGCTCCTTTCAGCGAACAGTTTGACCCCAGCTATAACTATGCCCCCATGCAACGTATCAGAGGGTTTATAGGTGCCAGGCTCAACGTCTTCTAAACCCACCGGAACAGAAATATTATTTTAATGGCGCTTACTGATTTTCTGAATAAAAGATGAGAACTTTGCCCAAAATTCACTCATCAGTATCTTATGAAAAAATCATTGGTTATGGCAGGCATTGTCTTGTCGCATTTTGGTGTAAATGCACAAAGTATTTCAGCTTACAAGCCAGACAACACCAAACCCAAAGCAATAGCAGGTATGAAACTCATCTGGCATGATGAGTTCAACAGCAATGGCAAGCCAGACCCTAATTACTGGCAATACGAAAAAGGGTTTGTGAGGAATCAGGAAACACAATGGTACCAGCCAGACAACGCCTCAATAAAAAATGGGGTGCTGCTAATTGAAGGCCGTAAAGAGGCTGTCAAAAACCCGAACTATGAGTCAGGCAGCACTGATTGGCGAAAAAACAGAGCCTACTCTGAATATACCTCTGCCAGTATCCAGACCCGTGGCTTGAAACAATGGCAATTTGGAAGAGTTGAAGTGAGAGCACGTATAGACTCTTCTTTGGGTTCATGGCCTGCCATCTGGACCCTGGGCATCAGCAAACCCTGGCCATCAAACGGTGAAGTTGACCTGATGGAGTTTTATAGGGTAAAAGGAATACCAACCATACTGGCCAATGTAGCCTGGGGAACCGACAAACCTTATGTGGCCAAATGGGATGAAGAGAAAATACCGCTGGCGAAATTCACCGCCAGAGATAAAGACTGGGTGAAGAAATTTCATATCTGGCGCATGGATTGGGACAAAGACGCCATCCGCCTTTATCTGGATGATGAGCTACTCAACACCACTTTGCTTACCGAAACAATTAATGCCGACGGCAGCAACGGCTTTTTGCAAGAACATTACCTGTTGCTTAACCAGGCACTGGGCGGCAATGGCGGCAAACCCCAAAAAGACCTGATTACCTACGAAGTAGACTACGTAAGGATATACCAAAAGGGCGACTAACTCGCCCTTTTACTTTTATACTCTGTAGCTCCGGTGGGCGTCCAGCTTTAAGAAGATAAATAAAAGAATGGTAAACGACCAAAGCGACGACCCCCCATAGCTTAAGAAAGGCAACGGAATACCAATAACGGGCATCAGGCCGATGGTCATACCGATATTAACCAGCAAGTGAAAAAACAGAATTGAGGCCACGCAGTAGCCGTAAATCCTGGCAAATTTGCTTCGTTGCTTTTCAGCCAGATTAATAATACGGTTAAGCAATGCTGCAAAAATCAGTATTACAATTAAACTACCCAGAAAGCCCCACTCCTCGCCTACGGTACAGAAAATAAAGTCAGTTGACTGCTCAGGTACAAAATCAAACTTGGTTTGAGTACCCTGTAAATACCCTTTGCCAATTAACCCACCAGAACTAATGGCAATTCTTGATTGTGTTACGTTCCAGCCATCACCCAACGGGTCCGAGTCCGGGTTCACCAATATCTGAATACGCTTTTGCTGATGTGGTTTCAACACTTTGGTTATAAAGAAATCGGTACTGAATACAAATATTGAGCCTATGGCAAACACGGCCACAAGCCTGAAGATATTCTGGGTGGTGCGTTCGTAGCGTTTCAGGAAAAAATACCAGAATAACCCACAAAGCACCGCAATACCCAGTATGATGTATAATTTAGAGAAAAACAGTGTAAGCACAAACAAAATTGCCAGCGATATACCCAATGCCGGATAGATACCCGGTAGGCCTTCGCGATAAAAAACAGCTATAAAAGCAGCAAAAGTAAGCGCCGAGCCGGTTTCCTTTTGTAAAATAATAATTATGGGCGGCAGCAGCACTATTACAGCAGCCACCAGGGCATCTTTAAAACGGGTGATGTTCACGTTCTGGGTACTCAGAAACCGGGATAAAGCCAATGCCGTAATAACTTTGGATATTTCGGCGGGTTGAAGCGAAAAGGTGCCTATCTTAATCCACGATTTAGAACCCTTAATTTCAGTGGCCAGAAATATGGTGGCAATGAGAACAAGAATAATAAACCCATAAAATATATAGGCGAAGGAGTCATAGAATTTATAATCTATAAACAATACGATGAGAATCAGAAAAAATGATGTACCAATAAATATCAGCTGCCTGCCTGCATTGTGTGATAACGAAATAATTTCAATAGGGTTTTCAGGGTTATATACCGCTGCGTAGATGTTCAGCCAGCCAAAAAAAACCAGGGCTATATAAAGCCAGATGGTTGTCCAGTCAATTCCTTCTCTGATGTCAATGTCACGTGCCATGTTTTCTAATTATGCTTAGCTGATTATTTATTAGGTGCTGTAAAATTTCTTAGTAATTATTTTAATGCTTGGGCTGCGCTGCCAATGCCAACGCATGGTTATTTGTTTTTGTCGGTACACCGGCCTGCTTCCTGGCAGCCATGGCCTCAACTGTTTTTATTGACAGGTTAACCATCCTTTCTTTTAGTTCCTGACGTTCCACTTTCCTTTTCAGGTATTTCTCAATCAGCAACGTGGCAATCGGCGCAGCAACAGAGCCTCCGGCACCGGCATTCTGCACCATTACCGCAATGGCAATTTTAGGATTCTCTCTTGGTGCAAACGCTATAAAAACCGAATTATCCTTCCCTTTTTTATTCTGAGAAGTACCTGTTTTGCCACATATTGCTATACCCGGCACAATTCCTGCGCCACCAGATACAGTTCCGCGCTCTACGGCATCCTGCATACCCCCAATAATGGCTTCAAAGTGCTTCGGGTCAATATCTGTTTTATGCACCTCTTTCAGCGCCGTATTCACCCCTTTAGCCTGCTGCCCTACTCCATTTACAAGGTGCGGGGTTATCCAATAGCCCCGGTTAGCAATTGTGGCTGCTAAGTTAGCCATTTTCAGCATATTTACAGATACTTCTCCTTCACCTATGCTTAAAGAGTAAATATTTGAGAATTTCCACTGATGCGCACCATAACGTTTGTCATAATATTTTATACCCGGCAGCAAACCGCTTGATTCGGTTGGCAGGTCTATGCCCAGTTTGCTTCCGTAACCGAATCTGGCCACCATTTGTTGCCATTTACTAAGCATTACCGGCGCTTCTCTGAAAGGGTTGGTCTCGGTACCCATGGCCATGGTCTTGCGGAATACATGATAAAAGTAAGGATTACATGAAAACCGGACAGCATTGTGCAAGTCGTTGGGTGAACCGGCATGCGGATGGCATTTTACCGGCGCGCCACCTAGCGGAAAGGCGGTTGACGGACTGATGGCTCCCATTTGCAGGGCTACCAGTGCCTGCACAAGCTTAAACGTAGAGCCGGGCCTGAAAAAACCGGTTGCCACACGGTCGTTCAGTGGTTTGTCCGGATTCCTGTATAATTCTTTAAAATTTCTGGCAAACTGTTTTCCAGACAGTATGTTGGGGTCGTAGTAAGGGTAAGAACCCATAGCCAGAATCTCGCCTGTTGATGGCTCAATGGCAACAGCGCAGCCGGTTTTACCATTAAAAAGGCTATCGGCCAGTTGCTGTACCTCTATATCAATAGACGTGTATAAATTTTTACCAATTACAGCCAGTGTATCATACTTGCCATCAGCATAAGAGCCTTTAAATTCTCCTTTTACGTTCATCATCGTAAATTTTACACCTCGCCTTCCTCTCAATTCCAATTCATATTGTTTTTCAAGGCCGGTTATGCCCACATAGTCTCCACGCCTGTAATACTCCACTTCCTGATTCTCATAAGCCATTTTACTTATTTCGCCAATATACCCTAAGGCATTGGCCATCGTATGCGCCGGATAGGTCCGGAAAAAAGACAACTCAAACGAAAACCCCGGAAAATTAAGCATGGCATCAGACACCCTCGCGTAATCTTCTTTAGACAATTGCCGTAGAAACAACGACGCCCTGTTGCGCGAATATGACCGGGCCGCTGCCATGGTGCTGTCTATGTAGTTTTTGGTTATACCCAGCAAAGCACAAAACATAGAAGTATCCAGTTTTTTTACTTTGCCCGGCACCACATACATATCGTAGACGTCTTCATTAGCCACCAGCAAATTACCGTTACGGTCATAGATCTGTCCGCGAACAGGCACCTGCCATTCTTTTCTGATGGCATTTGTTGACCCTACCGAATGGTAGGTTTTGTCTATCACCTGCAGATATAACAACCTTGACAGGTAAACAGCACAAATAGCAAAGAAAACGCCTAGGATTACCTGCTTGCGGTCCTGAAACATAAAAAAAACTTACAAAAAAAGGAATTGGGAAAAAGTGAAAGGATAACCACACGGGGGCGTAGTTTTCGTGTAACAAAGTTCATCAAAAAACAACATAAAAACATTTTTTGAAGCCAGAAAAAGTAAATTTTCTTTCAGAAATTTATTAAATACCAACCGATTGGAATATTTCATGGATTTATGCGATTTTTGCATTGATTACTTAACGGGTATTAAATTTATGACATATACCATTCATGATCTGGACCACACTGCCGACACCATTATTGCCAAGGCAAACGGAAGGACTATCTGGATATTTGAAGGCGAAATGGGCGCCGGTAAAACCACACTCATTAAGGCTATAGCAGGCAGAATGGGCATTTCAGGGGCTGTACAAAGCCCTACTTTCTCAATTGTAAATGAATACCTCACTGCCACAGGTAACACCGTTTACCACTTTGATTTCTACCGACTTAAACAGGAATCGGAAGCGCTTGATTTCGGGGTGGAAGAATATTTAGATTCGGGCAATATATGCCTGCTTGAATGGGCCGAAAAAGTAGAATCTCTTCTGCCTGAAAATTGTTATACAATACGGCTATCGGTTATTGATGAAAAAAGCCGAAATTTGTGGTTGAATTAATACAACGTAGCAAACTAAATAATAACTAACCTATGACAGGCCAATCTGTTTCTGAACTAGCAAGGCAATCGGTGCTTTACACGCAGGAGTCGCCCGAGATGATAAAAAAGGGAGATAAAAGCCTATTTATTGGCCTGCCAAGGGAGACATCGCTGCAGGAAAGCCGCATTGCCCTTACCCCCGATGCCGTAAGCCTGCTTGTAAGAAATGGCCATGAGGTAATTCTGGAAAGTGGCGCTGGCGATGCCGCCAAGTTTACCGACAACGAGTACAGCGAAGCCGGAGCCAGAATTGTCTACTCGCAGGCGGAAGTTTTTGAGGCCAATATTATACTTAAAATAGAGCCGCTTACCGAAAAAGAAACCGAGTATCTGAAAACAGACCAGACGGTAATATCGGCATTGAATGTACCCAATCTTGACAGGAAATATTTTGAACGACTGAATGAGAAAAAAATAACCGGTATTGCTTTTGAGCTAATTCAGGACAAAGTTGGCGGCTTGCCCATTATAAGGGCCATGAGCGAAATTGCCGGAAACACAGTAATGCTGGTTGCGGCAGAATTACTAAGCAGCGTACACAACGGAAGAGGCATTATTCTGGGTGGTATTACCGGCGTGCCGCCTACCAAGGTGGTTATACTCGGGGCAGGCACCGTTGGCGAATATGCCGCACGTGCCGCTTATGCACTTGGGGCAGAAATAAAGGTTTTCGACCAGCACATTTACAGACTGCAAAGAATAAAATATACCATTGGGCAACAGATTTACACTTCTATTATTGATTCTGAAACACTGGGTGCCGAATTGTCGGGCGCTGACGTGGTAATTGGCGCCATGCGCGCCGAAGACGGCATAGCTCCGGTAGTTGTAACAGAAGAAATGGTTTCGGCCATGAAAAAAAACTCTATTATTATTGATGTATCTATTGACCAGGGCGGTTGTTTTGAAACCTCAGAAATGACAACTCATAAGCAGCCTACATTCCAGAAATACGGTGTAACACATTATTGTGTACCCAACATTGCATCTCGTGTGGCGCATACGGCCAGCATTGCCCTGAGCAATGTTTTTACACCTTTTTTACTTAAAACAGGCAAAGTAGGCGGCATTGAAGAAATGATTTTTGCCAAACAATGGTTTACCAAAGGGGTATATAGCTACAAAGGCAGCCTTACCAACCTTCCGCTGGCGCAAAGGTTTAACCTGCGCTATAAAGACCTTGGCCTGCTAATTGCGGCCAGAATGTAAAAGATTGTTGGTAAAGGCAGTTTTGTTTATCAGTGCAACCGTTCAATCAATCAGTTAAAAAAAGACATGATTAACCATTCAAACGAAAATACAATACTTGACGACGCTAATTCGCCCGAATTAGACAAAAAAATAATGGGTAAGATTTCAGAAGATTTTATCATTGTGGCCGATCACCTGAAAGAAGCATCTTATCAGATTCGTAAACGTGGGTTTTCTGAACACCCAGTTTTTGTAGTAACCCGCACACCTGTTGAAGTAGGTCAGTTACTTTTTGGCCGGGGAGACTTCAAGACCCAGTTTGATTACAAAGCCTCATTTCTTGATGAATTTGTGCAACGCAATCTAATTGGTGAAGAATCGGTAGAGTTGTTTAAAGAAAACTATAAAAACCCTGAGGAATACTGTTGCCTTTTTGTGATTGAAAACGAATTTGCCGGTTTTGTTTTTGTGCCGTTTCCGGAAGACTGATTGTCTTTGGAATCAGAACACGATATTGTCAATCAGCCTTACTCCATCCAGAAAAGCCGCCACACAAACGGCTGTTTTTCCTGGTTCGCCTGCCTGGCTTATTGGTTCAAGTGTATCAAAATCAGCAATTTCAAAATACTCAGGCTCAATGGCCGGTATAGTTTTAAAAAAAATGTCAATGGTGTACTGAGTTTCTGACGAAGATGCGCCTTCTTGAAGTTTTTCTTTAGCCAACTGCAAGGCCTTGTAAATGTTGGGTGCTAATTGACGGCCTTCGGCTGACAGCCGTCTGTTTCTGGATGACATAGCCAGACCGTCTGCCTCACGAAGTGTTGCACAGGGAACAATCTCGAGGTCGAAACTCAAATCTGCTACCATTCTTCTGATAACCGCTACTTGTTGCAGGTCTTTCAGCCCGAAATAGGCTTTATCTGGCTTTACTATATTAAAAAGTTTGGAAACCACTATTCCTACGCCATTAAAATGACCGGGACGGAATTTGCCTTCCATTACTGTTTCCAGAATACCAAAGTCAAACTTCATCTGAGGTAAGACCGGATACATTTCATCGGCCGATGGAGCAAATACAACATCGCATCCTGCTGCCTCAAGCATCTCATTATCTGCCTCAAGTGTGCGCGGATATTTCTTAAGGTCATCGGCATTATTAAATTGTGTGGGGTTCACAAAAATACTACAGACCGTCAGGTTGTTTTCTTGTTTCGAAGCCTCAATCAAAGAGATATGACCTGTATGAAGCGCCCCCATGGTTGGCACAAAGCCAATTGTTTTACCAGCTTTTTGCTGATTTTTTAAGAAAGACTGTATGGCTGATATAGAAGAAAAGACAATCATTTGCTGAATAAATTTGGTGGTTGCCCATACCCGGCAGATATTAACACCGCAAATTTAACAAATAATGCTTATTTCTTAACCAGTTTTCTGAGGAGGTCGGTGGTGATAGGCTTAGATATATAACCAATAATGATTGGATATTGCTTGGCTTTTTCTTTATCGAAAGGATTAGTAGACGACGACAAAATAACTACTTTCGTATCCGGGAACCTGGGGTATAGCTCCGCCACAAATTCATCAAGATACTCCCAACCGCTCATAACAGGCATATTTACATCAAGAAAGACCAGGCTCGGGTAGTCTGAGGTGTCTTCTTCGGGCTTATCAAGCAGCGTTTTATAGTAGTCAAGAGCTTCTTTACCACTTAATGCTGTAATCACCTCTTTCGTAAAAGCTGATTTCTCAGTCACCATTTTAATGAGCATCAATGTGGTCATGTCATCATCAATGCAAAGTAGCTTGTTTATCATACCTAACTTTAAATTTTAAAATAAACATGGTACCGCAATCAATTTTGCTTTCAACATCAATAGCGCCACCCAATGCTTCAAGTTGTGATTTAACCAGGTACAAACCCATGCCTTTACTATCGGGCCGGTCATGAAACCGCTGGTACAAACCAAACATTTTTTCACGGTGTCGCTTCATGTCAATACCAATTCCATTGTCTTCGAAAGTCAAAATAACAAAATCTCCTTCATATTTTGTCTTAATGTTTATTTTTACTTTTCGGGAGTATGACCGATATCTGATTGCATTGGTGGTCAGATTCATCAAAATGCTTTCAAGGTAAGTATCGTTGAACACCACTGCGGGTGCCATGCTGAAGTCAGTAGTAATTTCTGCTTCTGATTCTTCCACCTGATAATTCAGTTGTGTTAATACCTTTTTCATAATCTTATCGAACCGCACATGGCCAATCTCGATTGAACCGTTGTCTCTGATAACCAGAATATCAATAAGATCGCTGATGGTATCATTCAGCAAATGTGTTGAAACCCTGAAACCCTGAATAATCTGTAACAATACAGGGTTATCGATAGACATTTCGTCAACAATATTAAGAAATCCGATAAGATTTGACAAAGGTGCCTTAAAATTATGAGAAGTTATATATGAAAAGTGTTTTAAATCTTCATTGCTTTGGTTCAATTCCTTTATTAACTGCTCTTTTTCAAGCTCCCGCTGTTTTCTATCGGTTATGTCTCGCTGTATAGAAATCCAGTGGGTAAACCTTCCGCCGGGGTCTGCCACCGGTGCCACAGATACATTCATCCAGAAATCTTCACCGTTTTTTCTTTGGTTTTTCAGCTCAACCTCACAGTGTTCACATTTAATAAATGCCTCTTCCAATTTGCTTAACTCTGCTACGCTTGGGCTCTGCCTCAAAAAAGCCAGCAGGGGTTGACCAATCAGTTCGCCGGGTGTGTGGCCTGTCATCAGAGCGCAGGCATCGTTTACATATATTATAATTGGGTTGGCGCTGTCGTTACCAATTGTATTGGCAATGAGAACCGCATCTTTTGTGTTTGTAATAACAGACTCCAATTGCCTCAACCGGTTTTCTTCTTCTTTCTGGCGGGTTATATCCTGCATAGCGCCAATGATTCTTACAGGGTTCTTCTCTTCGTCTAACATAATAAAACCGCGGTCATATACATATTTATATGAGCCGTCGGCACAGCGGAAACGGTACTCTAACTTTATGTTTGATTGTTTTTTTTCAAATACATTATTAAGAAAATCATATACTTTCTTCTTGTCTTCCTGGTGTACGGTTTGTTCCCACCACAGGCGGGCATCATTTACCTGAACATATTCTGGCGGGTATCCAAAAACCTTGTTAATCCCTTTGTTATAGGTGATGCGGTTTCTGGTAAGGTCCATATCCCAGATGGTATCGCTGGTGGCTTTCATCACAATATCATATCTCTCTTTAGACCTCCTCAGCTTTTCACCGGCCTCGCGGTTGTCGAGCAAAATACCTACAAGGTTGGCTGCTCTCTCAATGAATTTAACTTCGTGGTCTTTCGGAGACTTTGGGGTAGTATAGTAAGTAGCAAAACTGCCTGACACCACCCCATTGCTTTTTTTACATGGCACCGACCAGCACGCTTTAAAGTTAAATGCAGCAGCCAGCACCCGAAAATCTTCCCAAAGTACATCGGTTTCAATATCTGTAACAATTACTTTTTCGCCGCGCCACATGGCAGTACCGCACGAGCCTGTACGTGGCCCGATGGCCAGCCCGTCTATCGCCTTTGAGAATTCTGCAGGAACAGAGCTACCCGCAACTTTGTTGATTCTGTTTTCTTCGTCCAGCATTACTACAGAGCAAATGGCACCGGTAATAAGACGCTCAATCTCAACAGTCAGTTTTTCAAGAATGCGCTCAAATGGCACGTCTCCGGTGGCATTAATCTCAAAAATTTCCCGCTCTATTTCCAGCATGGTTTCGTGGTACTTTCTGCTGGTTATATCTTGTTTGGCACCGTATATACGTATGGGTTGGTCTTGCTCGTAAATAACAAATGCCCTCTCTAATACATACACGTAGTCGCCGTCGGCACGTTGAAAACGATACTCAACAGCAAACTGCTCATTTTTTCCGGTTAAAGCCACCTCAATTTCCTTCTTCACTCGGCAGGCATCATCAGGATGTATGTGGTCTTCCCAGAAATTGGCTTCCAGGTAATCATTTACTACCGGATACCCGAATAACTTCAGGTAGCCGTCGCCCGAAACAAAAGTACGTTTCACCCGTAAATCATAATCCCAGATGGCATCGCTTGTTGCCTGAGCCACAGCCGCATAACGCTCGTTAGACTCGCGAAGCATTCGCTCATATTCCAGTCTTTTTCCTACGTCTCTCGAATTGGAAACAATTCCTCGCACCGTGTGGTCTTTCAGCAGATTAGTAATGGTGGTTTCCATCCAGACCCAGCTACCATTGGTATGCATAACCCGGTAAGGCGCAATTGTAATGCTGCCTTGCAGCCTAAGCCCCTTAGCTGCGGCTGAAACCCTGGGGGCATCATCAGGATGTATAAAGCTGAAGGCATTCTGGTGTATTAAGGTATCAGGTGAATAGCCCAGTATAGATTCATGATTAGGGCTTACGTACTGAAAAGTAAAGTCGTTGTCAATAATTGTCATCAGGTCGGCACCTTCCTGTACCAATGCCCTGAAACGTTGTTCGCTGATACGCAGTGCGTTTTCGGCTTTCAGCTTTTCTGTTATGTCTGTCGACAACACTAATCTTGCTTTTCTGCCCGAGAAATCAATCATGTTACCTGCAATTTCAACATGAATAATCTCTCCGTTCTTTTTCAGGTGTCGGGTAATCCGCTTAAGCCGCTTCCCTTCATTCTTAAAGTCGTTTATGAGCGCAATTACTTCTGGTATGTTTACTTTAGGGCGGATGTCAAGAATATTCATTTTCAGAAACTCTTCTTTAGAATACCCGTAATAATCAATGGCCGCCTGGTTTACATCCAGAAACTGAAATGAATTAATTTCATATACCCACATAGGTACCGGGTTCAGATGAAACAATTCTTTGTAACGTTTTTCTGACTCCCTGAGTGAGATGAGATTTTTTTTGCGTTCAAGGCTGTAAAGAATGCTTTTGTAAAGAAGCGAAGCGCTCAGTTCGGGTCTGAATAGAAAATCGGCGGCACCCATAGAAAGGCTTCTGATACTAAAGTTTTTATCGACCGAATCGCTGATAATGATAACGGGCAGGTCCATAGACGAGCTCAGGGCCTCTTGCAGCCTTTCTTCAGCATTATAGCAATTGGCATCTACAACAAACAGAATAATATCAAAGGGTTTGCTTGCCAGCAGCTGAACTTTCATTTCAGCCAGGCTTCTGACATAAAAGACCTGATTATTAAGTACGCCGTCAGAAAGATATTTTTCTACACGGAAAACGTCATCCGGGTTATCCTCAACAACCAGAATGTTAAACTGTTTGGTAAAAACGGACATTAGTAATCATTTTGGGCTGAGATAGGGCAACATGTAACCGATCAAATTCTGGGTAGAATTCGGTTAAGCATGATGTCTTTACCTGTAGTTTAAATATTCTTAACTCAAGTTTAGCAATTAATAATCTTTAACAGTTTATAGTTTTATCGCTTAAGAATAAGCAAGCAGAAACGGAAGAAGTTGAAAAACTCTCCGGTTGAACCCTTATTCACTCAAAGCCAGCAATCAGGCTAAACTAAAAAACCGGGCAGCTTACCAGCGCCTGGTGTTTCAGCATACAAAAGTAATGAAATAAAATCTTATTTTAATACAAAATTATTCAGTAACTGCAAATCATCAGTACCGATAAAGTCAACACCTAGTTTTTTTAATGTCTCAAACGTCAGCAATGTATTGGCAGTACCCCATAACCTTACCCTTTTTCCTCTCGCATGGTTAAACATCACAAACTCACTTATTTTCTGGTAGGTTTCTTCGGGCATCTCCTGCTTACCGGGCCAGTACTTGCCAAAATCTGTAAAGCTGGCGCTCACCATGTCTACACGTTTGTAGGCTTTATCAGAATAAACCGTTGTTTTGCGGCCGTCAAAGTAAAAAAGTTTGTCGTACTGCTCAAATTCTTCCGGCTTGGGCATGTCGCCACTTATGGTAATCTGTACGTGTTTCAGTTCTTTTCTATGTGGTTTCAGCAGTTTTTCCAGTTCTGCCATTATCAACCTGCCATCTTTTTTCAGATCCAGCAGCAGATAAAGCTTTTTCTTATCCGGGTAGGCATAGCCTTTGTTGGCTTTTATCCGTGCCAGAAGGGGCTCCAGATACAAAGCTTTGAAAGTGCGGTCTTCTGCAATGTTTTTCCAGTCATGGGCCACATACAGGTCTCCGTCTTTCAGATACAAATCGGCCTCAATTGAGTCAAACCCCAGGTCATAGGCATCATAAAACGGTCTTGCATGTTCGTAATCGTTATGCGAGTGCATGAGCTGTCCGAAGGCCTGATTAGCCATAAGCAACATACTAATGATGGCGAGTCTGATATTTTTTTTCATAAGTTACTAACCAGTTATATAATTTATTTGCGTCTTCTTTTTTAAACAGTTGGGTGCCATCGTTCATAGTAGCCGCCGACCCACAGGCTACACCCCAAAGCAACATTTCTATTACACTTTTACCCTCAGACAAAGCCCATACCATACCCCCAACCATGCTGTCGCCGGCACCTACGGTACTTCTTTTCTGAACAGATGGCGCAGGCACGTGCCTGCAGGTATCAGCAGTAACCAGAATAGCCCCCTGCGGCCCCAGCGACACCACCACAATTTCACATTTTCCTTTGGCTATAATTTCTGTGGCTGCGTCATCTACCTCATTAATTTCCAGTTTATCAGTTTTTACGAGCCTGGCAAGCTCGCTCAGGTTCGGTTTTAACAGATAAACGCCTTCTTCAATGGCTTTTTCTAAAGGTATGCCAGACGTATCTGCTACCAGCCTTGAGTTGGTTTTTTTTGCAATAGCTGCTACTTTTTCGTAGAAATCGTTATCAACCCCTGCCGGAAGGCTGCCGCTGGCCACCAGATAATCGGGTTTCAGAGCCTCAATGGCTTTTAATAATGCCGCCGTTTCGGCTTCTGTAACCATTGGTGCAGGCATGCCAAATCTATATTGTGCATTGGTGTTGGTATCTACTGCAATAAAATTTTCACGGGTTTCGCTGGCGGTTTTTACAATATGGCAATCAATACCTTCATGCTTTATCAATTCCTGTAGCATATCGCCTGAGGCCCCGCCCGCAGTAAAAACGGCCAGGCTATTGCCACCCAGCCGGTTAATGGCCTTTGACACATTAATACCTCCGCCGCCTGCGTCATACTGTGGCGCTTCACATCTTATTTTTTGCTCGGCCACCAGGCCGGCGAATTTGGTGCTTTTGTCAACAGCGGGGCTGGCTGTAAGGGTAACAATTTTGTGTTGGTTCATATTCATCTGTTTTACGGATTTAATCATTTCTTATTGTTTGGGGTGCAAATCCTCCCGGGGGTGATAACTCCGTAGGGTTTCTTGCAAAAACGCTCTGTCGAGGTGTGTATATATCTCGGTGGTAGTAATTGACTCATGCCCCAGCATTTCCTGCACGGCGCGGAGGTCTGCCCCGCCCTCAATGAGATGCGTAGCAAAAGAATGCCTGAAAGTATGTGGCGAAATACTTTTATGAATACCTGCACGTTCGGCCAGTTCTTTTATTATCAGAAAAATCATTACCCGAGTTAAAGGCCGTCCCCGCCGATTTAGAAAAACCACATCCTGTGCGTCAGGCTTGATATCCAGATGATTCCTTACCGTTTCAAGATAAATATTGGTAAACTTAACGGCGTCTCGCCCAATGGGTACCAGTCTCATTTTATTGCCCTTACCAATTACACGCACAAAACCAATATCAAAGTAACAATTGGTTAGTTTCAAATCAACCAGTTCAGACACCCTCACGCCGCAACTATATAGCACTTCCAGAATTGCCCTGTTTCGGGTGCCTTCATTCGTAGACATATCAATTATGCCCAGCATTTGCTCAATTTCAGGAAACGACAGCGTGTCTGGAAGTTTCCTGCCGGTTTTAGGGCCTTCAATTAACTGGGTGGGGTCTGTTTTGATGAGGTTTTCAAGCGCCAGATATTTGTAGAAAGATTTGATACCAGATAAAATGCGCGCCTGAGAAGTGGCCGTAAGCCCGAATTGATTGATGTAGGCCAGAAAATCAGAAATATCCTGATCGTTGATTTGCTCCGGACCCGGATTATGGTCGGTCATGGCGGCAAACTGGCTTAGTTTTTCAACATCTCTTAAGTAGGCTTCAATGGAGTTTTCGGACATAGACCGCTCCAGCCGAAGGTAATTCTTAAAATGTTGAATATAGATGGGCCAATTCAAAACCGTAATTTTTATACAGTAAACACGAATGGTTTTCGTAACTTGCCATAAAAATACTCAATCATCTATTCAATTGTTTTTCTGATGAAGAAAATAATTATAATTAACGGACCCAACCTGAATCTGCTTGGTAAAAGAGAGCCACATATTTATGGAAGCCAGACTTTTGAGGATTATCTAGCCGAACTAAAGCAGTTATTTCCTGATATTGAACTTCATTATTATCAGTCTAACCACGAAGGCAGCATTATTGACAAAATTCATGAAGCCGGCTATGGTCAGGTAGCATTTGATGGCCTCATTATCAATGCAGGCGCTTACACGCATACATCAGTTGCCATTGCCGACGCCCTATCGGCCATTAAAACCCCGGCAGTAGAGGTGCACATCTCTAATATACATGCCCGCGAGGCATTTAGGCATCATTCTTACCTTACCAGCCGATGCAAAGGCATGATTTGCGGCCTGGGCTTGAAAGGTTACGAAATGGCCATACGGTATTTTATAGTGTAGCCTGCCAAAAACCACATAAAGGGGCTTACAGGCCAATAAATCTGCCGGTTGAAAAAAGCTATTCAAAAGCCACCTTTCAGTTTTAAATTTAAGCATTTATTTATGTTCTCTTAATACTGATTTTATGCTTAAAACCGGGCATTTATGCTTATGATACGTTTTTCAATGAATAGTCGTCAAATTAGACTAATTTGTCGTTTATTTAATCAGACAATGACATTTATCATTTAACTTCGTGAATTATAGCGTTGAAATTCAGTTGGGCATATTAATATAATCCATAACCTTTTACATACGCTAGCCGTTTATTAAATACTTATACCTTTTATTTACTAACTCTCTCTAAAAAGAAAAATCTTAAAATGCGTTCTATGCGTACCATACTTACCATTGTTGCAATTATTGTAGTTTTAGTGCTAGGCAAAATTTTCTTATTCAGCAAACCTGATGATAAAATGGCCGGGGGGCCCGGTGGTGGCGGTGGCGCCGGCAAAGGGGGTGACAAAGGAGGTGCCAAAGGCCCCGGTGGTGGTGGCCCTGCAACAGCCGTAAATATTTTTGTAACAGGTTTTGCACAGCTTGACAACGCCGTTACGTCGCCGGGTACGGTGTTTCCAAACGAAGAAGTACAGCTAATGCCCGAGGCATCTGGCAGAATCGTTTCTCTTACCATTAAAGAAGGTGGCCGCGTTGCCGCAGGGCAAACAATTGCCAAAATAAGAGATAACGACTTACAGGCACAGTTGAAGAAACTAAACTACCAGATTGAGCTGGCTAAACAAACCGATGCCCGCCAGAAAAAATTACTTGAAATTAATGCGATCAGCCGCGAGGAGTATGAAATTACTTCTAACACCTTGAATACCCTTGCTGCCGATAAGGAATTTATAGAAACCAGCCTGGACAAAACAGTTCTTAAAGCCCCGTTTGCAGGTAAAATAAGTTTCAAAAATGTCAGCCTTGGTGCTTATGTAACGCCAAGTATCAGCCTTGCCACACTGGTACAGACCAATCCGGTAAAAATTGATTTTGCTGTTCCTGAAAAATACTCAACTCAGTTAAGGCTAGGCTCAGCGGTTAAGTTTGAAGTAGAAGGGCAAAGCCAGATTTACACTGCCACTATTAATGCCATTGACCCTAAAATTGACCCGAACCTGCGCACGCTGAAAGTTAGAGCCATTGCTCAGAACCCTAACGACAGACTTATACCCGGTATGTTTGTAAAAGTAACCGTAGACCTTGATATATCGCAAGCAATTATGGTTCCAACAGAAGCCATCATTCCTATTCTGAAAGGTAAAAAGGTATATGTAATGCAAGATGGAAAAGTGACCGAAAAAATGGTTGAAACAGGCTTGCGTACCGACAAAAGTATTCAGATTACGAGCGGACTGGTACCCGGAGACTCGCTGATTGTGAGTGGTATAATGGCATTGAAAAAAGATGCTCCTGTAAAAGTAAAACAGGTTGTAAAATAAGGTTTTTAGCATTGAATTGAAATTCGTAAAAATATGTCTATATCAACCATATCCATTAAACGCCCGGTTTTAGCCATAGTGATGAACCTCATCATTATCTTATTTGGTGTTATTGGTTATACTTATCTGGGTGTACGTGAGTACCCGTCTATTGACCCGCCGGTGGTGTCGGTCAGAACTGCCTATGCCGGAGCCAATGCAGATATCATTGAGTCTCAGATTACCGAACCCCTTGAAAAAGCGCTGAACAGCGTTGAGGGTATCAAATCTATCAGCTCTTCTTCAAACGTCGGCTCAAGCCAGATTACGGTTGAGTTTGAGCTTGGCGTAGACATGGAACGTGCTGCCAACGACGTACGCGACAAGGTATCGGGTGCTGTGCGCCAGTTACCACAAGATATTGATGCCCCTCCGGTTGTATCTAAAGCCGATGCCAACTCAGACCCTATCATGAGTATGTTGCTTCAGAGTGAAGCCCGTACCCACCTGGAGGTGAGTGACATGGCCGAAAACGTGGTAGCTCAACGTCTGCAAACTATTCAAGGTGTTAGCTCGGTAATGATATGGGGGCAGAAAAAATATGCCATGCGCCTTTGGATGGACCCAACCCGTATGGCGTCGCAGGGTGTAACCACCCAGGATGTAAAGCAGGCGCTTGACCGCGAAAACGTAGAGCTGCCTAGCGGTAAGCTGGCAGGTGACAACACCGAACTAACCGTAAAAACAGTTGGACGTTTTAAAAACGAAACTGACTTTGAAAATCTGATTGTAAAAACAATTGGCGATAAAATCATCCGCTTTAAAGATATTGGCACCATTCAGCTTGGGCCGGAGAACGAAGAAACGATTCTTCGCCTCAACGGAATCCCGATGATTGGTCTGGCTATTGTCCCTCAGCCGGGTTCTAACTACCTGGAGATTTCAAAAGAAATCAAGAAAAGAGTAGAGGAAATTAAGCGCGACCTGCCCAAAGATTATAAAATGGACGTATTGCTTGACAATACCGTTTTCATAGAAAACTCGGTGGAAGAGGTAGGCGAAACCCTGATTATTGCCATTGTGCTGGTTGTGATTATCATTTTCCTTTTCTTCCGCGACTGGATTATTGCCGTAAGACCATTGATAGACATACCTGTTTCATTGATAGGTACATTCTTCGTGATGTATCTGCTGGGTTACTCGGTTAATGTGCTAACGCTACTGGCTATCGTACTGGCAACCGGTCTTGTGGTTGACGATGGTATTGTTGTAACTGAAAACATCTATAAGAAGATTGAAGAAGGCATGAAACCCGTTGAGGCCGCCATTAAGGGGTCTAATGAAATCATATTTGCCGTTATCTCTACTTCCATTACGCTTGCGTCGGTATTCTTACCGGTTATTTTCATGCAGGGTTTTGTAGGTAAGCTGTTCCGTGAATTTGGTATTGTGCTTGCCTCGGCGGTTCTGATATCCGCCTTTGTGTCTTTAACACTTACCCCGATGCTTAATGCTTATCTGGTAAGAAAAGACCACAAACGCTCGTGGTTTTATGAAAAAACAGAGCCGTTTTTTGAGAACATGATTAACAGTTATCGTGAACGCCTGAAAGGCTTTATGAAAATGCGTTGGCTGGCTGTGCCTATTCTGTTCGCAACGATGGGGATTATCTGGTTCTTCGGCAAAGACATTCAGCAGGAGTTGGCGCCACTTGACGACCGCAACTGGTTCCGTATTTCTGCCACAGCCCCCGAAGGCTCTTCTTTTGAATACATGGACAACTACATGTTGAAAATGGGTAAAATGTTGCAGGATTCTATTCCGGAAGCGAAAGGGATTATGACCATTACAGCACCCGGCTTTTCGGGTTCTGGTTCACCTAATACAGGTATGGTACGCGTGGCATTGAAAGACAAAAAAGACAGGAAACGCTCGCAGCAAGAAATAGTAGATTTTGTAACCAAAAAGCTGAAAGGTATGCCTGATGCCAGGTCTTTTGCTATTCAGCAACAAACCATTTCGGTTGATGCCCGCGGAGGGTTGCCGGTGCAATATGTAATTCAGGCGCCTGATTTTGGGAAACTGCGCGAATACATGCCTAAGTTTATGGATGAGGTATCTAAAGACCCTACTTTTGTGGTGTCTGACATGAACCTGAAATTTAATAAACCAGAGCTGGAAGTAACCATTGACCGCGAGAAAGCCAAAAGCATGGGCATTTCGGTATCTGATGTGGCGCAAAATATGCAATTGTCTTTTGCAGGGCAGCGTTTCGGGTACTTTACCATGAACGGCCGCCAGTATCAGGTTATTGGTCAGTTTGACCGCGCCAATCGTGACGAACCTCTTGATTTGAAGAGTACTTTCGTAAAGAATAATCTGGGTGAAATGATTCAGCTGGATAACATCATTAAAACAGAAGAGCAAAGCAGCCCGCCACAATTATACCACTTTAACCGGTATATGAGTGCCACTGTTTCTGCGGGCCTTGCGCCTGGTAAAACCATCGGTGACGGTATTAAAGCAATGGATGCTATCAGAGACCGGCTGAATGATGAATCAATCAGAACAGCGCTTTCAGGTTCATCCCGTGACTTCGCCGAAAGCTCATCCAACACATTATATACCTTCATTCTTGCGCTTGTTTTGGTTTATCTGATTCTTGCTGCCCAATTTGAAAGTTTCGTTGACCCTTTCATTATTATGCTTACCGTACCACTTGCCGTGGCCGGTGCAATGTTCTCTTTGTGGTATTTTAACCAGACATTGAATATTTTCAGCCAGATTGGTATGATTATGCTCATAGGTCTTGTAACCAAAAACGGTATCCTGATTGTAGAATTTGCCAATCAGCTACGCGAAAAGGGCATGGGCATAAAAGAAGCCGTTATTGAAGCAGCGGCCATGCGTTTCCGCCCTATTCTGATGACCACCTTTGCCACCGTGCTGGGCGCTGCACCAATTGCATTTGCATTGGGCGCCGCCGGTAGAAGCCGGATGTCGATGGGTATTGTTATTATGGGCGGTCTGTTGTTCTCGCTGGTTCTTACTTTATATGTAATTCCGGCCATCTATTCATTCTTGTCGCGTTCTAAAAACTACGAACGCATGAAACAGATTGAAAAAATCGCTTACGAGTCTGAACATGAAGTAGCTTGATATTAGCCGGGGGTAAGCCCCCCGGCTAACCATTTTCAACTATTAAGATTCAATTGCCTATTTATTAATGAATGGCTGAGGCCAGCATTAAATTTCAGAAGCATCATTACCATAGTTTCATTAGCCAATACTTAACCTGAACCAATGAAACTCAGATAAAATATAACAACGTGAAAAATTTTATTATTCTTCTATTATTCGTTGCCCAATCATCAATTGCACAGGAAGTACTGACACTGGAAAACGCCGTAAGCCTGGCGCTGGAAAAAAACTTTGATGTTAAAATTGCAGCTTTACAACAAAAAGCAGCAGAAACACAGGTTTTTAAAGGCAATGCAGGTATGCTACCCAGAGTAGACCTAAACACCAATGCAGGTACTGCCTTTAACGAAGTTAAACAGAAACTGGCCAACGGTAGTGAAACCAACCGTTTTGGTACCAACCTTACGCCTTCTGCCAACGTGGCCTTTACATGGACACTTTATGACGGCAAACGCATGTATGCCATCTATGACCGGCTGAAGAACCAGAACCAGTTAAGCCAGATTCAGACGCGCATTGCCATGGAAAACACAATGGCTAATGTAATGGCAGCTTATTATGAAATAATGCGCCAGAAACAAACGGTGCGTTTTCTTGAAACTATTATTAAGTATTATGAAGAGCGCCTGAACATTACACAGCAACGCTGGGAATTCGGTAAGGGTTCTAAACTGGATTATCTGCAGTCTAAAACTGATATAGGCACACAGACCAGCTTGTTAATACAGGCTAAAACAGACATGAGAAATGCGAAGGTTGCTCTGAACAACCTGCTGGCCAGAGACCCAAACCTGAACTTTGACGTGCAGGAGGTTGTAGAACTTACTTTTGACCCGTCGCAGGAAGAACTCAGAAGCAGAGCCCGTACAGCCAATAAAAACTTGCAGGCTTTGAGAAAATCAACAGATATTACTATCATCCAGCAAAGAGAGGCAGAATCGTTCAAGTTACCCCGCGTAACGCTTAATTCGTCTCTGGGATACTCACTGAGCAAAACCAATGCAGGTTTGTTTTTGTATAACCAGAACTACGGTTTAAATACCGGTATAGGCTTAACCTGGAATATTTTCAACGGTCAGATTGTTCGCCGGCAGATACAGACAGCCAAGATTAATACAGAAATTGCCAAAACACAGGAACAGGATTGGATAGTGCAAATGGAAAACGATTTAATAAGAGCCTATAATCAATACCAGACTGACAAGGAGATTCTGAAACTGGAAGAAGAGTATAATCAGGTGGCTGATGAAAACATGAAAATATCGTTGGAGAAATTTAAATTGGGGGGCTCAACCATTCTTGAAATAAACGAAGCTCAACGCAGCCTGAATACCTCTTTAAACCGCCTTACCAATGCCCGGTTTAACATCAAGATTTCTGAACTGCAACTGTTGCGCCTGAGTGGTGAACTGGTAAAGTAAACCGGAAACAGAACGTAATAACCTGACACAATAAAAGAGGCTGTCTAAAAAGGTCTAAAAAATAGGAATCCCCGGTCAAAAAAGACGCGGGGATTTTTCTTTGTTCCTCTAAAAAGTGTTATCTTAGAGGTGCAACACAAAGAGAAGATGAAGAT